>CAZWRS010000007.1:0-37497 GCA_964636435.1 uncultured Candidatus Saccharibacteria bacterium
TGGTGGTGGCGGTGGTGGCGGCGGTGGTGGCGGCTGGTAGTCTCAAGAACTTACCGTCTTGCAGCCGCTTTTCAGCACCCCACTGGCGCTTCCGTGAGTACGGTAGTTGCTTCTTCTTGAACACGTCTTATAGCTAAAGCCTTACAGTTTCTACGCTCACACCCACCAGTGAGTTGCAATGATACTATGTATAAACGTTATTTTATTACAACTCCCTTAACGCCATACAGCTTGAGCGGGCCCTAGCCAGCAGGGCAAATTAGGCGCAAGCCAGTATCGCTATCGTACTGCCGCGTCAATGACGTAGGCAGAGATGTAATTTGCAGCTCACCCGTTAGGCCAATCACCAGTTCTTTGACGTGGCCGCCGAAGGCGCCAAAATCACGCCCCGAAAACACCCCGTGCACATGCCAGAACGGCCTGCCGTCGACTATTACTACATTGCCAGTCAGGCTGAGGATCTCTAATGGCTCGTCGTACGTGCGCCATTCGTAGTCTTTGGCCTCGATATCATAAAACCCAATCGTCAACTTGTCGGCGCCACCGAGACCGCCGGACAGCCAGCCAGCCGTGAGCTCTTGCTGGGCTGCAAAAGTTTCTAGTGACTCGATGAGTTCTTCGCCGCGCTCTAAGATGAGCAGCGATGAGCTGCCTTCAGAAAATTGCTTCATGAAAGTATTATATACACAAATGACGCTATACACCGTTCACGTCAAACCAAATAGCCGCAAAGGTCCCTTTGTCGAGACGAGCGCTGATGGCATGCTCACCGTATATGTCCGCGAGGTAGCTGCGGAGGGCAAGGCGAACCAGGCGGTGATTCAAGCCCTCAGCAGGCATTTCAATGTGGCGAAATCACTGATTACCATCGTGCGGGGCAGTGCCGCACGCACTAAGCTCGTACGGATTGAGGATGACTAAAGTCCTAGCTAGTCACAGCTCATGCATTCTAGGCTATACTGACTCATAAGAATGCTTTTGTATATTTCAGAACCAGAGACAATTGACATGGCGCTGCTGCAGCAGCTGCTTGACGGCAGCGGATATGGAGTGATTGCTGGCGACAGCACGTTTCGCCAAAACCACCGTCCAGACATTACGGCGCTGCTCGTCAAGTCCCAGACCCGCGTCGGCAGCGACATCCTGACGCATTTTCCAAAGCTACAGCATGTCATCCGCGCTGGCACGGGGCTAGATAATATAGACGTCGAATTTTGCAAGCAGCATAATATTGCAGTGCATAATGCCCCTGGCGCGAATAGCGAATCGGTCGCCGAATACACAGTAATGGCCATGCTAATGGCCCTGCGGCGCGTGCAGCATATCACCAAAGAAAAGCTTACTAACTGGAGTCGCTCAGACCTGCTGGGTCGGAACTTATCGGCGCAAACTGTCGGTATTGTTGGCTATGGCAATATTGGGCGCATGGTGCATGCCAAACTAACCGCATTTGACTGCAGAGAAGTGCTCATCTACGATCCTATGCTGTCGCCAGACACAACGCTGCCGCCTAGGTCACGCGCTACTGAACTTGACGAGCTGCTGCAGCTCAGCTCTATCGTCACGCTACATGTGCCACTCCTGCCTGCAACCAAATACATGATCAACCGTGACCGCTTGCAATCCATGCCAGATAAATCAATCCTCATAAATGCCGCCCGTGGCGGGCTAGTCGACGAAGCAGCGCTGATAGAAATTGCGCCAGAGAAGCAGCTCACCTACGCTGCTGACAGCGTAGAAGACGAGCCAAATGTGCGTACAGAACTACTGAATCAGCCGAACATTATCCTCACGCCGCATATCGCCGGCTACACGCACGAGTCGATTGAGCGCTCGCTCACCCAGGCAATCGAAAACTTCTTGCGAGCACAGAACCAGTAGCGCCGGCGCTGACCCACCCAATACAATTTTTAGCGCCAACTAAGCATGAGTGCTGTATAATTTAGTAGTGAACGAAAGGGAATTTTCTGCATGCCTGAATTACTAGAAACAAAAGGGCTGGTTAAGACGTATGGCAAAGGCGAGGGGGCGTTTAATGCGCTGAAGGGCGTCGATCTGTCTGTCGAAAAAGGTGAGGTCGTCGCCATCGTCGGCAAAAGTGGCTCCGGTAAGTCAACGCTGCTGCACCTGATGGCGCTTTTGGACAAGCCCTCCCAGGGATCGGTCAGCATCAATGGCACCGACATCTCAAAGCTCAACCGCAAGCGCGCTGACCGGATCCGCAACAGCGAATTCGGCTTCGTCTTCCAGCAGTTTTTCTTAAACCCCAATGATACGGTACTCAATAACGTCATCCTGCCGCTGAAGATCGCCGGGGTCTCATCACGTGAACGTAAGCGCCGGGGCATGGAAGTACTGCGCGATGTCGAACTGGAGGACAAAGCCAAAAGCAAAGCCGTGAACTTAAGTGGCGGGCAAAAACAGCGCGTCGCGATCGCCCGGGCTCTGATTAACAACCCGAAGGTGATTTTCGCTGACGAACCGACCGGCAACCTCGACACGGCGACCGGCGCTAAGATCGAAGACCTGCTGTTTTCCTTAAATAAGGAAAAAGGCATTACCCTCATCTTTGTCACGCACGACGTCGACCTGGCCAAGCGCTGCGACCGCCAGATCATTATCAAAGACGGCCAGATCATCAAATCACTGAGAGCAGGTAAAAAATAATGAAACTGAGAGATATTTTCCTAAGCGCAAACGGCAATTTGCGCAAGAGTAAACTGCGGACCTTCCTAACCTCATCAGCGGTGTTCATTGGTGCGCTCACCCTCATGCTCACGACCGGCGTCGGCTATGGCTTGCGTACGTACGTGGAAGAGCAGGTGAATGCTGCCGGTGCCAAGGATGCGCTGATTATTACCGCCAAGCAAGCGAGTGGCGGACCGGTCAGCAACGACCAGGCCCAGGAGTACAACCCGGAACAGCAGGCAACTGAATTTGGCTTCGCCCAGATGACCCCGCTGACCCAGGATGATATTGAAAACATACGGAACACCGATCACATTACCTACGTCGAGCCCCTATACTCAACCCCGATTGAGTACATCGGCCGCGGCGACAACAAATACAAAGCGACTATCGTGCAGGGTCTCGACGGCCTCAACATCCCGCTATCGGCCGGTAGGCACGTGCATGCTGAAGGTGACGCGTACGAAATAACGCTCGCCCCGACACTCGTCGAGCCGCTCGGCTTTGATTCGCCAGAGGCAGCCGTCGGCGCCACCGTCGATGTCGCCTTTAAAGATTCGGTCGGTGAGCTGTTTACCATCCCGGCAGAAATCGTCGGTGTGCAGCAAAAAACGTTCATCCAGGGCAATGCCATGAACATGAGCGTCAAGCTGGCCAGAGACGCCTTTACGCGAGCCACCGCAGGTCAGCCTGACTTTCAGAAGAATCAGTTTATGACCGCCGTTGCCAAGTTTGACTTTTCAATATCTGACGAAACGCTCCAGAACGTCAAGCAAGAGCTGGATGATCAAGGCTTGAGCGCAAGCACTCTTGACGACCAGCTGGGCATGATTAACGCCGTCATTAATGGCATCACGACGTTTCTGAATATCTTTGCCGTCATTGCGCTGGCAGCTGCTTCATTTGGTATCGTTAACACCTTGCTCATGGCCGTACAGGAACGTACCCGCGAAATCGGTCTCATGAAAGCCCTCGGCATGGGTCGCAAGAAGATATTCTTGCTCTTCAGCCTGGAGGCCGTACTGATCGGCCTGTGGAGCAGCCTGCTGGCCCTCGGTGCCGCTAACCTCATTGGCCGGGTCGGTAGCAATATCGCCTCTGACACCATCTTGAAAGACTTTGAGGGTCTGGAGCTATTCTCGTTCCCAGCACTGCCGATGCTCGGTATCATCGCCCTCATCATGGGCATCGCGTTCCTGGCGGCAACCTTGCCGGCCCGGCGTGCCAGCCGCTTGAACCCGATTGAAGCCCTCCGCTACGAGTAGCGCCGGCTGACAGCACGCGGCAACGGACATGCCTCGCTCGCCACTAGTTAAAAGCAAGATATCTCATTTTGTGCCGACCAAAAACTTTATACAGTACTACTACAAACGTATAAAGGAGGCGCGTATGAGAGGACTAGACATGACAGCACTGGTATTAATAATTATCGGTGGCATAAACTGGGGCTTAGTCGGCCTATTCGATTTCAACCTCGTCGAAGCCCTATTCGGCGAAGGCTCAGCCCTCAGTAGAATAATCTACGGGCTCGTGGGTCTTGCAGCGCTCTGGGCAGCAGCCAGCCTGGTGCCGCGCTATTCCGAGCACTACGGCCCCGCACATCACGTCCGGTAGCTCTTTTCCTAGGCCGTACGGACCACATGCTCCATGAAGATAGAGAAGCATAGACGCTTTTAAAATTGGCGTAACCATGCGATATTAATGCTCGTATGAGTTTCATTGATGTACCGCTGGGTTCCAGCGCCAGTAATTCTATTGAGGTACCGCGCATTGCCCTGGTCGATAAGTTTGCGGTCGAATCAACCGGCGAATTTGTCGAAGCCTGGCAGCAAGTATTCGATGACCCGAGTGGACTGCTCGTGCGACCCTATGACTCAGCATACGTAGAGAATCATGTGGCGTCGGCAGCCGATCAGGAGGTGACCCTGAAAGCCGGCGCCTTCCTGCAGCCGAAAACCGAAGCCGACACCGTACCTATTGCCAGCGTGCTGCAAGCAGTTGTAGTCGATAAAAATGATGCTATTGATATGCAGTTCTCGATAGAGCAGAGAAATCTTAGATACTATAATGTAGACAAGGATCCGTTCACCTCCATGATCCTGGACTACTTCAAAGCCCACCTAGAAGCCCGCAGGAGCAGCATCGCCAGATCGGCGCTCATACCCCAAGCACGGACTGAGTAACATGAAATTCCCCGGCCAAATGACCGGGGAATTTTTACTGCTGCTATGCGGACTTACCGGATACCGAGCTTGGCCGTACAGGCTGGCCATGCACCCCAACCCTGGATAGCTTGCAATTTCTCTGCTCGAGCAATCTGCTCGGCCTTGCTAGCCTGGTGCGGATAGCCTTGACCGCCAACGGCGCGCCAGCTGGAGAGGCTGAACTGGAGACCACCATAGTAGCCGTTACCGGTATTTATGGCCCAGTTACCACCCGACTCACAGGCAGCTAACCGATCCCATACGCCGCCATTGATATGCGCGTCAGCTGGTGCTGGCTGCGCACGGCGCTGGGCGGGTGCTGGTGCTGCGGGGGTACGCGTTTGCGTACGTGGCTTCGCCGCTGTTTGCTTCTTAACTGAAGCGGCCGGCGCGTCAGTCGGCAGCGGACGCTTCTTCAGTTTTTCGTCGGCATGCGGTACGCGAAGCTTGGTGTCCGGATAAATCAGATCCGGATGCTTAATGTTCTCGTTCGCGTAGTAGATACGCTGGTACGTCGAATCGTGACGCTTGGCAATCTTGCTGAGCGAATCGCCACGCCGTACGACGACGGTGGTGCCTTTCGGCTTAGACGTTGGTTTTGTGGCTGCTTCGGCTGAAGCACCCGGGCTGTTTACGGCAAAAACCAAGGCCGCAACAAACACAGCCGCAATGGAAGCGACTAGTCGCATACGTGTTTTCCTCCCTTATAGGCCAGTCCAGCACTACAATCTGCCAAAATAAAAATCTTCAGCGTCCACCACTCCTACGTTCCATACTTTCGCGAGCGCCAGCTGCGTTGGAAAGCGTTATCTGATTTCTTCTGAAAATTTAAATTCTAGGTCTGTTGCATTGTCTAAACTGGTTAAACCCCTGATTGATTACCCTCACTTAATTGTTATTTCGAAACTGGATAATCGGGTTAGTATGGCGCTTTTAAACATATTCTGTTCAAAAGCACAAAAACTAGGTTATCGTTTATGCTAATTTGTGTCAATACTTAGGCACAAGCGCTATATGTAGCGTCTCTGTTATTTGCCAGTTGTCAGTTTATCAACAGCAGGGCCGGCGCCCGTATCGCCAAGGCGGCTGAAGTAGCCTATAGTAAGCAGCATGAAACAATCCGTACTCATCACCCGCCAGCTACCCGACCACCTCATCGCCCCCCTGAGGGAAGCCTACGACGTCGATATGTGGCACGAAGCCGACACCGCCATGCCGCGCGACGAGCTCTTGGCCCGGGTGGCCGGTAAATCAGGTATCCTCTGCATGTTGACCGACACGATAGACCAAACCGTCCTTGACCAGGCTGGTGATCAGCTGCAGACGGTGAGTACCTTCTCGGTCGGCTTCGACCATATCAATACGGCCGCGCTTAAGCGCCGCGGCATCAGCCTGGGCTACACGCCGGATGTTCTCAATGACGCCGTGGCTGACCTGACCATCGCCCTGATGCTGAGCGCCAGCCGCCGCCTACCGGAAGCGGCCCAGGCCGTTAAGGACGGTAGGTGGGGCACCTGGAGCCCCTTCTGGATGACCGGCCAGGACTTAAGCGGTGCGACCGTCGGCATCATTGGCATGGGCAGCATTGCCGAAACGGTGGTCAGGCGCCTCAGCGGCTTTGACTGCCGGGTGCTGTACTCCTCCCGCTCACCAAAACCTGAGCTCGAGCAGCGTCTGGGCATAAAGCACCGGGACATGCCGCAGCTACTGGCGGAAAGTGATTTCGTCACGATCCATGCACCGCTGACCGAGCAAACTAGAGCAATGTGCAATGCGGCGTTTTTCGCCCAGATGAAACCGTCAGCCGTCTTTATCAACACCTCACGCGGCGGCCTCGTCCAGCAGGATGACCTGTACCAGGCCTTAAAAACCAGAGCCATTTATGCGGCCGGCCTGGACGTTACCACGCCGGAACCGCTGCCGAGCGACAGTCCGCTGCTGACGCTGGATAACTGCCTGGTACTGCCACATATCGCGAGCGCCAGTATCCGCACCCGTAGTAAGATGGCAGACATTGCCGTCAGCAACCTACTGGCTGGCTTAACGGGCGCGGCCTTCGTCTCACGCGTCGAACTGTAGTACCCGCCCAAAGATGATAGTTTGAAAATTACAGGTAATTGTTATAATTTACTAGATACATGAGCAAGCTCACTCTGAACAAACCGACTTTGTTGATGCTGTATGGCTTCCCGGGAGCAGGTAAGACGTTTTTTGCCCGCCAGCTGAGCGAAGATATCCACGCTGCCCACATCCAGGGCGACCGCATCCGCCACGAGCTGTTCGAAAGCCCGCGCTTTGACAAGCAGGAGAACGAAATCATTGGCCACCTCATGGAGTACATGGCTGAAGAGTTCCTGCATGCCGGCATCAGCGTCATTTATGACATGAATGCGCTGCGCCTGTCTCAGCGCCGGGCACTGCGTGATCTCGCCCGCAAGGTCAAAGCCGAATCGGCGCTCATCTGGATACAGGTCGATCTGGAAAGCGCCTATGCCCGCAGCTCTAAGCGTGACCGCCGCAAAGCTGACGACAAGTACTCGTTCCCGCTCGACCGGGCAACCTTTGAATCACTCTCCGCCCAGATGCAAAACCCGACCACGACCGAAGACTTCATGGTCATCAGCGGCAAGCATGCCTACCAGACGCAGCGCAGCGCGGTGATCAAACGGCTCTACGACCTCGGTCTCATCACCCCTGATGCCGCCAGCAACAAAATGGCCAAGCCGGGTCTGGTCAACCTCATCCCCAACCCGATGGCTGGCCGCGTTGACAACTCACGGCGAAACATCGTCATCCGCTAGGGAGCAGTCTTGTGGCAAAGAAAACCATCACCGTTCCAGAGCTCGGAACGGTACAACTGTATAAACGGAAAGGCGTGCGCAGCCTGCGCCTGAGCATCGGGCACGACGGCTCGATACGCGTCAGCCTGCCGTACTGGCTGCCGTACGCGGCCGGTACCGAGTTTGCCCGCAAGCAGCGCGACTGGATCAAGTCCAAACAGGTCGTCACCGCGCCTCTCAAAAATGGCCTGCGTATCGGTAAGGCTCACCGCATGGTCTTTATTCCGGAGCCGGACCGCACGACGCTGGCCACCCGGATTACTTCCAGCGGCGAAGTCCGCGTCTTCCACCCGGCGGCCAACGACTGGACCGAGCCGGCCGTGCAGCGGGCTGCCGAGCGGGCCAGCCTGCGGGCCCTTAAGCAGCAGGCCGAAAAGCTGCTGCCGCTCAGGCTGCACGACCTGGCCCAGCAGCATGACTTTACCTACCGCAATGTCTCTATCAAGCAGCTCAAGAGCCGGTGGGGCAGCTGCTCATCAGAACAAGACATCGCTCTCAACTGCTTCCTCGTCCAGCTACCGTGGCACCTCATTGACTACGTCTTGCTGCACGAGCTCATGCATACCCGCATCATGGCCCATGGCCCGGTGTTCTGGGGCGAGCTCGAAAAATACGTACCAAACCTCAAGGTGGTACGTCAAGAAATGAAATCCTACCGACCCGTCCTGCTGACAGAAGAGTAAAGCATAAGTATAATAGAGCGCATGAGCAAACGACCGCGCATGCCGCTGATCACTTCTGCCAAATCAGTCAAACTGGAACGCGAACGCCTAAACAGCCTCATCAACAGCATGGGTGATGGTGTCATCGCCATCGATGAAAACCTACGGATTGCAGTCAGCAACGGCGCTGCCCTGAACATTCTCGACGTCAACTCCAGCCTGAAAGGTAAGCCGATCACCAGCGTGCTGCACCTGGTCGACAACAATGACCAGCCAGTTGAGCTGCATGACATTATCCACAGCACCAAAACCTCCCAGGCCTCCCGGGAGTGGCGGCTCAAATATCCTGACGGGGAAACCATCAGCCTCTACATTTCCATCGCGCCGGTGCGGCTGGGCTATGGCCAACGCGGCCAGAAGGGCTACGTCATCCTGCTGCGCGACATTACCCGGGAAAAATCACTGGAAGAAGAGCGCGACGAATTCATCAGCGTCGTCAGTCACGAACTGCGCACGCCAATTACCATCGCTGAGGGCAACTTGAGTAACGCCCGCTTCATTTATGAAAAATCCGGCATGAAGCACGAGTCAGTCGAGAACGCTCTCAAAGAAGCCCATAACCAGCTGAACTTCCTATCCGCCATGATCAACGACCTGGCCACACTATCGCGCGCCGAACACGGCACACTGAACGTTGACATCGAATCAATCAACGTCCATGAACTGCTCAAAGAACTCGAGGGCTCATACAGACCGGAAGCCGAAGCCAAGGGCCTCAAACTGCGTTCCGAACTGGACCCCTCGCTCGAACTGCTGCAATCTTGCCGCCTGTACGTCCACGAGATACTGCAAAATTTTATCACCAACGCCATCAAGTACACGCCTGAAGGCCACGTCACCATTGGCGCCAAGCGCAAACCGAAAGGCGTGGAGTTCTACGTCGCTGACACCGGCCTCGGCATCAGCAAATCTGACAAAGAAAAGGTTTTTGACAAATTCTTCCGTTCGGAGAACTTCCAGACGCGGGAAACCAACGGCACCGGCTTAGGGCTCTACGTGACCATGAAGCTGGCGCGGCTGATCCACGCTGAAATCAGCGTCGACAGCGAACTCGGCAAGGGCTCGACGTTCACGATTTATATACCCAACCTCAAGTAACCCAAAGCGGCAGTTTTTGCTGTTGTTATCAATCGAGCTTAGGCAGGCTGGGAATGGCGTGCATGACCGGCAGGCATATATCCCGGTCCTTCCAGGTGACGGTAGAGAATTCATAGCGGTACAGTGACAGCAGGCTCAAGTACAGCTCGACGAGCACCACGATCGGCAGGTTGAAGATGGCCACCAGTACATTGGTCGGGTTGCTGGCCTGGACGATCAGCACGTGCGTCAGTATAAGCAGGGCGCCGGCCGCCAACGCGGTAAGCTGCAGCGCCCCGAACCCCACCCACAGTCCGCTTACCATAATGACAAACGGACCAAGCAAGAACAGCAGCTCACCTATCGTGAGCAGCGCTGCCCACTCCAGCCGCCGCCGGAGTTGCGGGTACCGCATCCGGATAGCCGTCTGGCGCTGGGCCGGCAGGCTCTTACGTGTCTGGACATCCAAGATATCGTCAGCCCGGACAAAGCTATAGCCATCAGTCCTGACGGCTTCACGGGCAAAGTAGCCCTCAGGCAGGATGTTATTCTGTACTGCGTCAAAGCCACCGAGCTCACGCAGCTTCTGGCGTCGGATCATCCAGCAGGTGCTGAGCACCGGCGGCCGGTTAAACAGCCGGCGCGGCGGCACCAGCTCCCACCAGTAGCGCATGGGCTGGATGAAGGCTGCTAAGACATCGTTATTCAGCCGCCGTGGCAGCACACTCAGCATATCCTTGTCGCGCGCCAGCAGCGTCGTTACCAAGGCCCGGATGGTTTCAGGACCAAAGCGCACATCGACACCGCAAAACAGCATGACCTCACCCGTGGCTTCGTCGGCCAGCTTGTCGTACGCCAGGTTTTTCGCCAGCCAGCGGCCATCCGGCTCCCGGCCCTTGATGAAGCGCACGCCCTTGTGGGCGAAGCTCTTAATGACTTCCGGCGTCCTGTCATGCGAGCAATCATCAAGTACCAGTACTTCAAACTTGGGGTAGTTATTTGCCAGGATGGAGCGCAGGCAGTCTTCCAGGTCGGCCGTCTCGTTGCGGGCCGGAATGGCAACCGTCACTGTCGGCAGCTCTTTATCGCTATAGCTCGCCAGCACCGGTCGGTGCCGTGTCTTGTAGATGTTCCTCAGCGCCAGCAAGAAGATTGTCAGCGCCACCGCTACCTGCCCAGTGACCAGCCACGCCAAAGCATCGCCCCAGCCCAGATCAGCGTAGAGCTCGAGACCGCCGATGGCGAGCTGCAGCACGCCGAGCATATAGCCGCTGCGGCGGGTCGTGCGGTACAGGTACCGCTCGTGCATCCGCCCCTTGATGATCCTTACGTGATTAATAACCCGAAAGACCGTCACGACGACCAGCAGCGCCATCCAGGGGCTCCCACCGCTGAACGCGGCAGCCAGCAGCGCATATAGTGTCAGCGCCAGCGGCACGAAAACCGCCACCCGCCGGATGCGCCAAAGCCCCGGCACGAGATAGATAAGCCATTCCAAAATAACACTAGTGACGATGGCCGGTACGAACATTTACTATCAACTATAGCACGCGGACAGCCGGGGCTCTTTTTGTTTCGACAGACATGTGGTACTATTGACTCATCCGGAACTACCATTATGGTAGTTTTTTAAGTTTTAGGGAGAAAACGAGTGGCAAAAAAAGATGCAAATGATGCGCCGGCGGACGCCAAGGCTGGCGCCGTTGAAGCCGGCAAAAAGCGTCGGGTAGTTAAGAAATCCGAAACTGTCCGCGAAAAGCGTGCCAAAGCCGCTGACGTAAAGCCAACCAAACGACGACGCGTACGCCAGGCAGCAGGCAAAGCCAACCGCCCGGTCCGGGCCGCTGGCCGTGGCATCGCCAAAGCAGCCAGCCCGCTTGGTTTTGTGCTCCGGCCCTTCAGGACCCGGCCGTTTAGGCTGCTTGGCCGCATCTTATATAAAGTCCTCGGCATCGGATACTTCGTCAACAGCTGGCGAGAGCTCCGGTTGGTCGAGTGGCCTAATCGTAGTGAAACCGCCAAGCTGACACTCGCCGTGTTCGTGTTTGCGGCCGCTATCGCTAGCTTTATTGCTGCACTCGACTACGGCCTGGACAAGGTCTTTAGAGAGCTGCTCACGTAAAAGCAAGAACAATTCACCCCACGAAGGAAAGGAAATTAATCACCCATGAGCAAACGTTATGACGCCAGTAAGCAGTGGTACGCCATCCACACCTACAGCGGCTATGAAGAAAAAGTCGCCGAGAGCATCCGCCAACGCGCGGAAAGCCTGGATATGAAAGATAAGATTTTCCAAGTGCTGGTCCCCAAAGAAAAAATGATCGAGGTCAAGAACGGTAAGCGTAAAGTCGTCGAAAAGCGTATTTTCCAAGGCTACGTCTTAGTACAGATGAAAATGGGCGAAGACGTCTGGTATATCGTGCGCAACACTCCATCAGTGACCGGCTTCGTCGGCTCCGGTGCCGATCCAACGCCCGTGTCTGATGAGGAAATGGAAAAAATCATGAAGCGCATGGGCCGCGAAGAACCGAAGCACAAGATCGACTACAAGATCGGTGAAGTGGTCAACATCACCGATGGTCCATTCAAAGGCTTTGATGGCACCATCAGTGAAATTGATGCCGCTAAGGGCAAGCTCAAAGTCCTCGTTAACATGTTCGGCCGCGAGACACCTGTAGAGCTCGACAGCCTCCAAGTCAAGCGGGTCTAGCAATGAAGGGGAACGCCAATCTTGACCCGGAGTTCTACCAAGATTCGGCCGATTTTTGGGCCGAGCAAGCTAAGAGCGAGCGGATTGGCGCCAGACTGACATTCGTCATTTCAGCCACCTGCCTGGCGGCGACCGTCGCCATGGTGAAGGTCGGCGAAGCTGGCGCAGCTGGTGTATACGGCACGCTCACCGGGGTATCATTCATGCACGGTAGATCAGAGCTCGAAGAAGCCGCAAAGCTGCAGAACAAAAGCGACGCGCACCAACGTGAGGCTGATCAAATCGCCGCTCCCGAAACGCCGCAACCCGAACAGTAGGCCTCGACCGCACCCTTGACATACACTCATTTAGTTGGTATATTTATCGGGTTTTGTCACAAACTAAGACATATTTGGATATCAGTAACCTTAAAGTTTAAAGTATGACGCAACAGGAAATAACACAGCAGCAGCCTGCGCACCAAGAAGATGTGCAGTCCTCACACCACGATGCCGAGCAGCCTGAGAGATTGTTCTCTGCGCCAGATTGGTTTGCACTGCCCCTAGGAGCGGTGGCCGTCGGTTGGACGGTACAAGAGGTAGCCACAAATCATAATGTAATTGCTGCGGGCGCATCAATGGCAGTGTTCGCAACTGGCTACACGGCGATTAAACTTGCGCTTGACAATCGTCGAGACACATCAGAAAAATAATCACTCTGCCACGCTGGACAACAGGGGTAATTTGTAGTAGAGTGTATTAGTTACGCACTACTAAAAGGTAGGAGAACGAGCAGACGCTTCAAGCTGCTTTGTTCGATAAGGAGTTATTACTATGGCAAAAGCCGTAAGAGCAAATCTAAAAATGAAAATCAAAGGTGGCCAGGCCAGCGCCGCGCCGCCAGTTGGTAGCACGCTCGGTCAGTACGGTGTGAACATGATGGACTTCATCAATCCGTTCAACGACGAGACCCGTGACCGCCAAGGCCAGGACCTAACCGTCCATCTGACCATTTATGAAGACCGGACGATGAGCTGGCGTGTAGTCGGCACACCGACTGATGACCTCATCCGCAAAGCCCTCGGTGTCCAAAAAGGCTCCGGTAAGCCAAACACTGAGAAACTGCCAAAGAAACTGTCCGATGCCCAACTAACCGAAATTGCTGAGGCCAAAGCCACCGACATGAACACCGACGACGTCGAAGCCGTCAAGAAAATGGTCGCCGGTACCGCCCGCAGCATGGGCGTAGAAATCGAAGGCTAGATTAGTATGTCGACACTTTACAACAGCCTACATATGCGCGAGCCACGCGATGTATTTGATGAAGGTATAACCCGGGAAGAGTACCTGCGCCTTGCCGAAGACATTCCGCAGCCTTTTGCGGATGTACCGGTCATAACGCCGACACACGATGCGCGTATCCATGACTCAGCAACTGAAGCTGTCAATATCGGCGGACTGAGCAGGGTACCCCTGACGGGCGGTACAGTGCAGGTGGAGTACGTAACTAAAGGATTTTAACGTTTAAATTGTGGGAGGCTGCTCATGCGGCCGCATGGACCACGAGGAGGAAGCAACTATGGCAAAGAAAGCCGAACTACTGGAAGAAGCAAAAAAACTGAAGCTTGATGTCTCAGAAAAGAACACTATAGCTGAGATCGAGGCAGCAATTGCTGGTGCCGAGGTACCTAAAGAAGCCGCACCGAAGAAAGAAGGCGTCGCTAAGGCCGGCAAGCGGAGCGCGAAAGCGATTGCCGAGGCTGAAGAAAAGGAAGCCAAAGAAGCCCGCAAGGCTGACCAGGTTGAAGCTGAGAAAGAAGACAAGCCCAAGCAGGTCCAGAATGTCCGCAGCAAACTGGAGCGCAAGGGCAAGAACTTCCGTAAAGCCGCCGAACAGATCGAAAAGGGCAAAGTCTATAGTCTGCCACAGGCTCTGGATCTGGCCACGAAGACGAATCCTGTCAAGTTTGACGCGACGGTCGAGATGCACATCCGCCTCGGTGTCGATCCACGCCAGGCTGACCAGAACATCCGCGACACCATCGTCCTGCCGGCTGGTACCGGTAAAACGGTCCGCGTGGCGGTGTTTGCTGACGTTGAGGACGCTGCCAAAGCTAAGCAGGCGGGCGCGGACATTGCTGCCGGCGACGAGTTCCTGCAGCAGCTCGACAAGGGCACCATCGACTTTGACGTGCTGATCGCCACTCCGGCCATGATGGCCAAGCTCGGTAAGTACGCCCGCGTCCTGGGACCAAAAGGGCTCATGCCGAACCCGAAGAGCGGTACCGTCACCAATGACGTCGAAAAAGCTGTCAAAGAAGCGAAGGCCGGCCGCGTAGAGTACCGCGTTGACAGCACCGGTATCATTCACGTCGGTGTCGGCAAAGTCAGCTTCGGTGCTGATAAGCTGGCCGATAACGCCAGGGCACTGCTGGCATCAGTCAAGGGCAACAAGCCAGCCAGTATCAAGGGCTCGTACGTCAAATCGATGTACGTCACCACTAGCATGGGTCCGAGCATCCCGGTCGACGCCAGCGAAGCGAACTAATTACTTCAGCTACCGCAGTAAAGACAGTCTTAACAGGCTGTCTTTTATCTGCTATATATGGAACATGACAACACGGGGTCGGAAAGCCGAAAAAGAATATCGTAAGGTCCAAAAACAGAGGCAGTCGAATGCCGACTGCCAGTTCTGCCGTATTGACAGAGACCACGAAGAGTTCGTCGAAGAGGGCGAGCACTTCAAAATCATTACCAACCGCTTCCGCTATTCGTACTGGGACGAACAGGATGTCGAGGAGCAGGTGATGCTCGTACCGAAAGTGCACACCGAGAGCATCCGCAGTCTGCCCGTCGAGGCCGCCGCGGAGTTCCTCGACTTTATCGGTAAGTATGAGGCCGACGGCTACAGCATCTACGCCCGGCCGCCGCAGTCGGTAACCAAAACCGTGCCGCATCAGCACACCCACCTGATTAAGACCAAAGGCAAGCGCAAGCGGCTGATGATTTTCAGCCGCAAGCCGTTCCTGTTGTTCATGCGCTAAGCAGCTCAGGGGGCCCTTGGGTGTGCGGACACATAGTTGTAATATTGTGCTGAAGCTTGCATAACAGCTTTGCGGCACCGTACAATGGGGGCAACAAAAGGGAGGAAACGTGGGGGTTTACAGCAACACTCAGATTCGACAGGCAATCGAAACGGGCCACATCGTTTGCACACCGTTCAATCCAAAGCACGTCGCGCACGCCAGCCTGGACGTCACGCTCGGCTATTACTACTACCGCACCGGCCAGGCCCAGCGCGGCTTCGTTTATAATCCGTTTTCAGAAAACGATGTGCGGCGCTATTTCGGTGAAGTCCATCAGGCCGAAGCACACCAGAATTGGTGCACCGCCAACGGCGTCAAGCTCCTCGATAACATCCCGCCCGATCATCCGGTCATCCCGCTGCGGCCCGGTGAGCGGATCCTCGCCCACACCCATGAATTCTTCGGTATCAAACCGCCAGGCGCCTACCAGGTCAAAGCTCGCTCCTCGTGGGGACGTAACGGCGTATCAGTCTGCTTTGACGCCGGCTGGGTCGACCCCGGTTATATCAACCGCCTGACACTCGAAATCTATAACTTGAACGAGCATGAAACCGTGCTGCTGCCCGTCGGCGAGCGCATTGCCCAAGCCGTCTTCCTGGAGACGGGCGAGGTGGAAGGCAGCTACGGCGAGGGCCGGGACAACGGCTTCAGCGGTAAGTACCAGCAGGGAACCGACTTGCAGGACATCATTGAAAGCTGGCACCCCGAACAAATGCTGCCGCGGGCGTTTAAGGACCAACGCACCCTGCCCGAGGAAATCAAAGGTTTAAAAGCCCGATGATCCGCAAGCACAAACAGCATCAGGGCACGTTTATCGTTATTGAAGGCACCGATGGATCTGGCAAGGGCACGCAGTTCAAGCGCCTGGTTGCCCGGCTCGAAAGTGAAGGCTACGACGTCGCGACGTTTGACTTTCCGCAGTACGACCAGCCATCGAGCTACTTTGTCCGTGAGTACCTAAACGGCAAGTACGGTACGGCTGATGCGGTCGGACCCTACACCGGTTCGCTGTTTTATGCCCTCGACCGCTACGAGGCCGCACCGAAGATCCGGCAAGCGCTGGCTGAGGGCAAAGTTGTGCTGGCCAACCGCTTTACCGGCTCGAATATGGCGCATCAGGGCACCAAATTTGCCAACGCCGAGCAGCGCAAGGGCTACTTCATATGGCTGGATAACCTCGAGTTTCAAATGCTCGGCATCCCCCGGCCGGACCAGAGCATCGTGCTGCGGGTACCGGCAGAGATTGCCCAGCAGCTGGTCGATCAAAAAGACGAGCGCAGCTACACCGACAAGAAGCGCGACATCCACGAGGCTGATCTGCGCCACCTACAGCGGACGGTCGAAGTGTATGACGACCTCTGCCACTTATTCCCCAAGGATTTTCTGCGCATCGATTGTGTGCGCAGCGGCAAGCTCATGAGCATCGACCAGGTTGAGGATATGGTCTGGCACACCGTCCAGCCGCTGTTACCGAAGCTGCCGAAGAAAAAGATTATTAAAGCTGCCAAAGCCGAGGAGAAGCCCAGCGTGAGCGAACAGCCTGCCAACCCCTACATCACTAAGACAGACAGCGGCTGGGACATCACTGACGCCGGCAAGCAGTTTCTAGAAGAGGCTGTCACGGAGAGCAAGGGCGACGTCTATGCCTTTTCGGATAAACTCAGTACGCTGACAATTGCCGCAGCCATGGCCCGCCTGTCGCGGCGGGGTGACGATATGCGAATCACGATCCTCGATGAGTTTGCCAATGCCGTCGGCAAAGACGACGCACTCCTCAAGCGGGTCATTACCGCCTTTGGTGATGATTCGGTGCAGCAGCTCGTTGGGCAGCACATTGTCGTCGAAAACGCTTCCAACCTGCTCACCAAGCAGCTGGAGTGGGGCCGGCTGGCCGCCTACCTAGAACAATCCACCCGTTATATTTATTTTGACCAAAAGGATACAGACGGCAAATTCAAATACTACACGCCGGAACACCTCGATGATCTGACCAAGACCAAATATAACGCTGCCATGGACAGCATTTTCGAAGCCTACTCGACCATGGTGCGCGACCTCACCGAGTACCTGCAAAAGAACTCCAGCACGCCCAAAGATGAGCAGGACGGCGCCTGGCGGAGTGCGATTCGCGCCCAGGCCTGTGATGCGATCCGTCCCGTCCTACCGGTAGCCACCAAATCCACCGTCGGTATCTTTGCCAGCGGTCAGGCTCTCGAAGCGCTCATCATGCGCCTTCGAGCCAGCGAAAGCCGGGAAGCCGTAGCCACTGGCAATGCGATTCTGCAGGAAGCCCGCAAAGTGATCCCCACCTTCTTAGAGCGCGCCGATAAACCGGACCGCGGCGGGGCCACCACCGCCTACCTGGCATCGACCAGGCAGCAGGTGGCTGAGCTATCGAAAAAATATCTGCCTGATTCGTACGGTACCACCGATGAGCCCGTCACCCTGCAGCACGTATGGCCGCGCAACGAGCTCGAACTGGTACCGCACATGCTATATGAATCGAGCAACTTATCGCTGGAGGAAATTGAGCAAGCCGTGTCCTCGTGGCCCATCGACCGTAAGATGGACGTCTTTAATACGTACATGGGCGAGCGGCTCAACCGTCGCCATCGGCCCGGACGGGCGCTTGAACAGGCCCATTACACCTGGGATCTTGTCTGTGACTACGGCATTTTCCGCGATCTACAGCGACACCGCATGGTCGATGACCTGCAGTGGCAACAGCTCACACCGCGCTATGGCTATGAAGTTCCGGCACTGGTCGACGAAGCCGGACTGACTGATCTGTTTGAAAAATGCTTCGATTTATCGGCAAAGCTCTACTCGACGCTGCAGGCCGAAGGCTACGTCTACGAAGCCCAGTACGCAACGCTGCTTGGTCACCGCATGCGCTGGAAAGTAACCTATAACGCCCGTGAGGCCTTCCACTTCCACGAGCTGCGCACCAGCCCGCAAGGTCATCCCGGCTACCGCAAGCTGGTACTGCAGATGCACGAAAAGCTCGCAGAAGTCCATCCGATGCTAGCTGAGCACATGCGCTTTGTTAACCAGGATGAAGATCCCGAGCTAACCCGTCTGGCCGCTGAGCGCGCCACGCAATTCAAATTGCAACAACTCGCAGACAACGACTAGCAGACTGTCGATAGCTGCTACATAGCTTCCACTGGCGAAGCAACATAACTTACGCCATATACGGTTCGAGGGTCATTCTGATCGTAATAAAAAGCTTGCCTGGTAACCTGAATATCACCAACCGTAAACAGCAACTCCTCTTTAGTAGTGGAGCCTAACGGATCTATCCCTAGCTTGTTGGCAAAAACTTGATGCGTCATGGCATGCAGCTCGTCCTCAACCATAAAATAGTGATAGAACTGCTTGGAGCCAGGGTCGCCTTCGTCAATATTGGCCACATCGTACAAATCATCAATTATCTGTTCAGCCCAATCTTCAGCAGCGGACTCCAAACTATCCTTAACTTTATTATGCTGCAATAAAACCAACTCTTCTTCAGGAGTAAGTTCAAAGCTTGGATGAAAATAATGAGATTCTTTCTCAAAATCATCTTTCGCAAATTCAGTTTCAGTGATTGCCATAATACTTACCGACTAGCTGACTACATGCGATCTCTTCTAGCTAACGGCCCTTTCTCTTTAAAAAAAAACCGGACTCCTTGTTTGGAATCCGGTTTGTTTTTTCTTGTACGATTACTATTGTGCGCTAGCGGATTCCAAACTATTTCACCATCACGAGCACGAAACCGTATGGGCGGCAAATGTGCTTGGCGATAATGGTTGCTGTTTGGATTACACTATTCACAGCACACATTGTAACGAGATATATTTTGCTTGTCAAGCACAAAATAAAATAGTATGGTACCTAATCATGAGTTTACATTTGTTGAAGCAACTACTCCTCCTCAGCCTTACCGGGCTGTGCTTCAGCATGGTTGAAGCCGCGGATTAATCCGTCCAGCACAGCCCCGACATTTACGGCTTCAACCGAAGCCGTTTTTTAATATCTCAAGAGGAGAACATATCGTGGAAGTATCAGCTGACAAATTTAGAACATCAACAATGCCAGAGGTGGTCCCAAGCGGCGATCCTGACCTGGACAGGGTACGCCAAATGGAAATCCAACGCATCAAAGATAGGGCCGCGCGGCAACTAGTTGAAAAAGTAGTTGACGTGCAAGGTGTACCGTATGGCGGTGATGCCCAGGGGCACAAGGAAGTGGTAACCGTACCCGGGCCAGACGACTTCTGGTACGAGGGCCAGGTATAAACACTTGACAGCCTCGGCATTTAGTCCACTATATCGCCCATGACTTTAACGAATAGCATTATCATCAAGATCATTGCAGCCCCCGATACGCGGGTCCGTTGAAGTCTTTTTGTCAAAGTAGCACTACAAACGGTCCCGCCAGGGACCGTTTTACATTAACGGGAGTCAACTCACTTCATGGAAACACTACCAGAGCAGCCTCAAAATCAGCTCGAGCACCAGGCCAGCAGTCAGCAGCCACCAGCAAAAACTAACTTTTGCGCTACGGTCACCGATGTCAGGATCAACGGAGAAGTTCATCCTGTCGGCAGCCTACGGGACCGGTTTGGCTTCTCGTACGATGAGCTGTCTGCCACGAGAGCCGAAAAAGACAGGCGGCGATCATTTTGTAAAATCGATGGCATGGCCCTATCCGTCGCCGAGTTCGAAGAGCAGCACCCGCATATCACGCTGGGACAGGAGTGATTGACTTATCGCCCCTGATGCTATAGGATATATGGGTTGCCAAAGACAGCGACTGCTATCATAAAGTGAAAGTTCTGATAGCTTAATCTTGTCGCCGAGGTGCCAGACAAAACGTTTTTTGTTTTTAGAGCACAAATTGACCTTTGGTAGCAAGGGTCAATTTTATTTTGGTAAACGCTCGTTGGAAGTAGGTCGAGCCAAAGAGCAAGAACTTTAACGGAGAAAAGCACACCTATGGCTTTAACTAAAACTCAGAAAAGCGAAGTAATTGAAGAAGTACGGCAGCTATTGGCCGACTCCAAGATGACGGTAGTAGCTGCGTATCAGGGCACACCGGTCAAAGCGATGCAGGAACTGCGCCGTGCCGGCCGCGACAACGGCACCCAGCTAAAAGTCGTCAAGAACCGCCTGGTCATCAAAGCGCTGCAGGGCACCGATACGCTGAAAGATGCTGACACGAGCAGCCTGAACGGCATGCTGCTGTATGCTTTCAACAGCGACGATGAGGTAGCACCAGCCCAGGTACTGGCTAACTTTGCCAAGGACCAGCCGACGATTGAATTTGTCGGAGCTTTCAGTGCTGAAGGTAAGTTCTTATCGGCAGACGAAGTCAAAGACCTGGCAACTCTGCCGAGCAAGAATGAGCTTATCGCTCAGGTGGTGGCAGCCCTTACTTCACCGCTCAACGATGTCACTAACGCGCTTTCCGGCAACCTGCACGGCTTGCTTGATGGAGTCGAAGCGAAGGCATCAGCTTAAAGAAATAGTAATTCACGAAAAGGAGAATGAATCGTGGCTAAAGATCTAAAGAAACTGGCAGAAGAGCTAACCGGCTTGACTGTACTCGAAGTAAACGAACTCAAGAACATCCTAAAGGATGAATACGGCATCGAACCTGCAGCAGCCGCTGTAGCAGTAGCAGGCCCAGCAGCAGGCGGCGACGCAGCCCCAGCAGCTGAGGAAAAGAGCGAGTATGATGTTGTCCTGAAGGACGCAGGCGCACAGAAAGTCGCCGTCATCAAGGCAGTCAAGGACATCACCGGCCTCGGCCTCGGCGAAGCAAAAGCAATCGTCGATGGTGCTCCAAAGCCAGTCCTCGAGAAGGCAAAGAAAGAAGACGCCGAGAACGCCAAGAAAGCTCTGGAAGAAGCTGGCGCAACTGTCGAGCTTGCGTAAAGTTTCATACACTGCACGCACGCCAAAAACCGTTCCTATTACAGGGGCGGTTTTTGTCTGTGATGGTTAACTGTGTTAAGGTTTTCCACAGTTTCAACAGTTTTTTTTGACAAATTGTTGACAGACATGGTACTGTTGCCAGTAAGTGTATAAAATAAACACTTATGTGAGAGGCCAGGGAGATGGCGGATATACCAGATAAACAAATCAAGAGACTAAAGGCTCTCATCGCAGAGTCAGAGACCAGTTTGGCGGCAGCAAAAGAGCTGCTCTTGAGTCTAGTGGGCGAAGACGAAGTAGCTGCCAACCTCGCTAAGAAAGAAGAAAACCTCGGTAAAGTCATCGAGGGCGTCTTTGATGGCCAGAATATGGTCGGTTCTGACGGCAAGACCTACCCGGTACCGGCTAACTATGCCAGCAAATCAAAGCTTGTCCAGGGTGATATCCTAAAGCTGACCATTGCTGATGACGGCGCTTTTATGTATAAGCAAATCGGCCCGATCCCACGCAAACAGGTCGTCGGCACGCTGATGCAGGAAAATGGCCATTACTTCGTTGACGTGAACGGCAAACAGTACCGCGTGCTGCTCGCCAGCGTCACCTATTTCAAAGTCAAGCCAGGTGACCAGGTAAGTGTCAATGTGCCTGAAGACGACAGTCATGCCGAATGGGCAGCTCTCGAAGCAGCCCTGTAATTACCGAGCCTTGGTATGGGTGTATTTAGACCTCTTATAGACAAATCGCAGGGTGAAAGAACTTCCGAGGTAGAGCCATCGAATCGATGGCTGACGCCCGCGAACGTCCTGACGGCTTCTCGGCCCTTATTGGCAGCTCAAGCCGCCCGAATGCTCATTAAAGGCCAACGGGGCTCGAGCTTGGTCGTGGCGGGCATGGCCGCTACCGACATGGAGGGCAGTGTTGCCCGAGCGATTGATAAAAAATGGCCAGAGAGCGGACTTGGCACCAGCACCAAAGGTGCTGAAGGCGATAAATACGCTGATGCCTTGGCACTTCTGACCGTATCTGGAGCTGCGCTGCTTGCACCAAAAGTCAGCCCGCTGGGCAAGGCAGCAGTCGGCACCGTACTGGCCCAGGAAGGTTATAAAACCGTCTGGGCGGCCGTGCGAGCGGCCCAGTACGCCAACAAAACCGGCGAGCTCCTGGAAATTCCGACCGATATGGAAGGCAAAGAAGCGATGGCTGAGAAATTCGTGGCCATAGAAGCAGCCGTTATGACGGCGGAAACTGACAATCCCTATGCTCGTTTAGCCTTAGGATCGGCGGCGCTTGGCTTTGCACTGGCAGGATCTTGGCGTGGCGAAAAAGTCCGTCAGCGCTATGATGAAATTTCTACCGAGCTCATGGCGGTGTATTCAGACGAGAACTATCCAGGCTATGCCGTTTTCAGCAACACTGAGACACAGCAACGAAGTGCATAATCTACAACGAGGGCAGTGACGCTCTTCACGTATAATAGACGCTACCATGGGGAAAGCGCTGTACAGAAAATACCGATCTAAAAAGTTATCCGAAATCGTCGGCCAGGAGCACGTCACGACGGCGCTGCAAAACGCTTTGGACAACGGCCGTATCGGTCATGCCTACCTCTTTACCGGGCCCCGAGGTGTCGGCAAAACCTCTATCGCCCGCATACTGGCCCACGAGGTTAACCAGCTGCCGTATGACGAAAGCGCCACCCACCTCGATATCATTGAAATTGATGCTGCCAGCAACCGCCGGATAGACGAGATCCGCAGCCTCCGTGAGCGCGTCCATAACGCGCCGACCAGTGCCAAGTATAAGGTGTACATCATTGATGAGGTCCACATGCTGACCAAAGAGGCCTTTAACGCGTTACTCAAGACGCTTGAAGAACCGCCCGAGCACGTCATATTCATTCTGGCAACCACCGAAGTTCATAAGCTGCCGGAAACTATTATCAGCCGTACGCAGCGCTACAGCTTCAAACCAGCTGAGACGTCAGCGGCGGCGAACCACCTGAAATCTATCGCCCAGTCTGAAAACCTTGACATAACCGACGACGCCTTGACGCTCATTGCCGCCCACGGACGCGGCAGCTTCCGGGACAGTATCTCGCTGCTGGACCAAATCGGTAATAGCGGCGACAAAATTACCGCTGATGATGTCCGCCGCAGCCTCGGCATCGCCCCGGACGAAACAATCCAGCAGATCCTTGAGCTGGTAGCTGGGGGCACGCCGCAAGCCATTATCACGACGCTGAAAAACCTGCATAACCAGGGCTACCAGGCGCCACAGATCGCCCGGCAGCTTGGCCAGGCCCTACGCCAGGCTCTGCTCGATGGCCAGTCACCAGTTGACCCCGTGACTGCGACCAAACTCATGCAACAGCTCATCGACGTACCGGCCGCCCATGACCCATTCACGCTGCTGGAAATCCTGCTACTTGAACCGGCCCTGCACCGCACAACCGCCGTACCGGCCGCTCCAACTACGTCAGCAGCACCCAGTCAGCCGGCATCAGCGCCCGCACCAGAGCCAGTGCCCACGACACCGCCCAAACCAGCCGCCCAGCAGCCGCCAGAAGACAAACCGGCGAAGACGAAGCCAAAGAAGGCTGAAGCCAAGGTAGACGCCCCCCAGCCCGTTACTAGCGCCGGCCACACCATCCTAAACGAAGATAACTGGCAGCAGATCCTGAGCGCGCTCAAGCAGAAGCACAACACCCTCTACGGTATTGCCCGTATGGCCGTTCCCCTGTTCGGCGAAGGAAAATTGACACTGTGTTTCAGCTTCCCCTTCCATCAGAAGCGCTTCAATGACCCGAAAAATACTAAAATACTCAGCACCCTGATACATGAGCACACCGGCAGCACCGTGATGATTGAATGCATTGTCGACAAGAGCGGGCCACCAGCACCGGCGGCTTCGGTCAGCGCGGCACCGACCTCGGCACAGCAGCCCAGCCAGCCGGCCGCGCTCCTGGACGCCATCAACAACATATTCGGTGGTGGCGAAATACTCGATTAACTTGTAAAATATAGATAGTATGGCGGAGCAACGACAGCCCGGTGGAACCGTGGCCTTACCCTATGATCTCAACACCGAGGCCAGTGTACTCGGTGCGGTGCTGATTGATAACGATTCGCTCATCAAAATTGCCGACAGCCTGGCAGCTGACGACTTTTACGAGCAGCGGCACCGGCACATCTACCAGGCAATCACCGATCTGTACAACGAAAACAAGCCCATCGACGTCCTGACGCTCTCGGACCGACTGCGGGCCAATGGCTCGCTGGACGAGATCGGTGGTGCGGCCTACCTGACCGAGCTGACCAACTTCGTACCGACTGCCGCCCACATCGAAACCTATGCCAATATTGTCGCCGAGAAGGCGCTGCGTCGGCAGCTGGTCACGGTCAACGGTGAAATCCGCAGTCTGATGCTCGACGAGAGCAAATCGATTGCTGACCTGATTGAGGAAACCGAGCAGGGTATTTTTAAACTCACCCAGCGCCACATCAAAGAAAACATCGTCAGTATCGAAGAAGTCTTGAGTGAGAGCTTCGAGCGACTGGACGAACTGCACAAAGATAAAGGCAAGCTGCGCGGTATCACGACGGGCTTCAAGTCACTCGACAATCTGCTGGCTGGCCTGCAGCGTTCGGACCTGTTCGTACTGGCTGCCCGGCCGGCAATGGGTAAGACCGCCATGGTTCTGAACCTCGCCCACAACGTTGCCACCAAAGCCGAACAGCCGGTACTCATCTTCAGCCTGGAGATGAGTAAGGAGCAGCTCGTCGACCGTATGCTGTCGCGTGAATCAGGCGTCAGTGCCTGGGCGCTACGTACGGGTAACCTGACTGATGACGACTTCGAAAAAATCGGCCAGGCTATGGGCACACTCGGCGAAGCACCAATCTACATCGATGACACGCCCGGTCTGACTATTTCTGAACTGCGCACCAAAGCCAAGCGTGAAGCCCACCGCCATCCGCTCGGCTTGATCATCGTCGACTACCTGCAGCTGATGAGTGGCGGCAGCCGCTTCAGCGGACAGGCTAACCGGGTGCAGGAAATCTCCGAAATCTCCCGTGGCCTAAAAGGTGTCGCCCGCGAACTGAACGTACCGCTTATCGCGCTCAGTCAGCTGAGCCGTTCGGTCGAGAGCCGCCACCCGCAAATTCCCCAGCTATCTGACCTGCGTGAATCCGGTTCGATTGAGCAGGATGCTGATGTCGTGGCTTTTCTGTACCGTGAAGACTACTACAACCCGGAAACCGACAAGCAAAATATCCTGGAAGTCCACGTACGCAAGCATCGTCACGGTGAAGTCGACAACGTCGAGCTATACTTCGACCGTGAGAAACAGCGCATCACCGATATTGACCGTATCCACACACCCTTTGATAGCTAAGCCGCGCAAGCGGATGTCGCCTTACGTAGCGGTTACCGGGATGCCATAGGAGGTGATGGTTTTTATCTTGGCATCTTTAGCAGCGCTGCTGAATACATAGACGTTACAGAAAGCAAGTGACGGGGCACTGCTCTGCGTCAGTACGCCGTTAGCGGCACATAGCTTCCCGTGACTTATGATATTCTCCAGCACCAACTCCTCAGCGGGGCTGAGGCCTATGCGCTTGAACTCATCCTGAATGGCATCCTTGCCGCGAAAAGCCTGCGCTCCCACTATGTTCCATTCAGCATCATCAGTCATCATCGCCAACAGGGCAGGGATATCAGCCCGCGCAAAGGCGATATTAAAGTCTTTTACAAATTGTTTTTTCGGCGCATTGCCGCAATCTTCTGCACATACGATCCTGGTCATACCATCATGATAGCAAAGTAAGAAAAAAGCATAGAGAGTTACGTGTAGGGTAGCGCTCCAAAATGCTATACTACGTAGCAAGTATGAAAAAAGTGGGGAATTGGTTCGCTGCGAGCTGGATTGCACTGGTATTATCGTTGGCGGCTGTCGCGGGCGCCGTCTGCCTGCTCTGGTTCGGGCTTGGCGATATGCTACCGGGGCTGACGGAAGCTGAAGCACGCCAGGCAGCGTCAAGCAGCACACTCAGGCAGCTGCTAGACAACCCGCTCGGTGCCCCACATAAAGTCCTGCAATACGCCACCCAGAAATTCTTACCGGGAGCAGTCGGCGCCCGCTCGGCGAGTGCGCTAATCGGGCTGCTTACCGTTGGCTGCTTTTATTTCGTCCTGCGCCACTGGTACTCCAAGCGCGTAGCTGCCTTGGGCACCCTCATGCTCGCCACCTCAGCCTGGTTCTTGCACACGGCGCGCACCGGTACCGATAGCAGCATGTACCTCCTGCTGTTTGGCGCTGCTGCCAGCATCACCTGGCTGTACAAAACCCGCGGCAAAATGCCAGCCGTCCTCGCCAGTGCGGCCCTCGTCATCGCACTGCTCTACATACCCGGCATGATCTGGCTGGTCATACCGGCCATGCTCTGGCAGGCCAGTACCATTACACAGCTGCTACAGAAGAGCAACCTGGCCGCCCTGATTGCGCTTGGTTTACTCGGCCTGGCTGCGCTCACGCCACTTGGCTGGGCCCTGTATCAGCACCCAGAGCTCGTTAAAACCTATTTCGGCTTGCCGCAGACCTTCCCGGAGCTGACTCAAGTTGCCCGCAATCTGGCCAGCATTCCTATAGAGCTCTTTATCCGCGGCCCCGACAATCCAAGCGCCTGGCTCGGCCGGCTGCCGCTCCTGAACCTGTTTACATCGGTAACCTTTATTATCGGTCTATACGCGTTCTTCAAAAAGTACCGCCTCGACCGCACTCCATTCACCCTGTACGTCTTCGGAGCCGGCGCAATACTGACCAGCCTCGACGGCCCAGTCAGCAGCAGCCTCCTGATACCGTTCATCTACCTGGTGGCAGCCACGGGCATCGCGCTGCTATTGCAGCAGTGGCGCACCGTCTTCCCCAGGAACCCCTTTGCCCGAACAACCGGTATGGTTCTCCTCACTGCCGTAACGCTGCTGTCTGCCTACCAAGGCCTCACGCATTACTTCATTGCCTGGCCGAACACCCCCGAAACTAAGCAGGCACACAAGCACAAACTCGAATAGAACCAGCCTAAAACCTCTGTTACAATAGGTGGATAGAAAAGGAGTTATTATTCATGGGAAGATTTGATCAAGCCAAGATGCTACTGCAGGTCAAGAAACTACAGAAAGAACTACAGAAGATGACCATCATCGCCGAACAGGGTGACGGTGCCGTTAAGGTAGAAATCACCGGTGAGCAGAAGATCAAGAAGATCCACATTGATCCCGACATGGTCGACCTCGACGATATCCAGCAACTGGAGCGGTGGGTCGAAGACGCTGTCAAGGATGCTATTCAGCAAAGCCAGAAAATCGCCGCTGAGAAGATGCAGCCGTTCATGGGCGCCCTCGGCGACCTGGGTCTCGGCTAGGAGCTGTAAAAAACCGTGGCGCAGGTTTTACCACCAGCACTGACCGACCTCATTGAAGCCCTCGGCTCACTGCCGGGTGTCGGCCCACGTACCGCAGAGCGCTACGCCTACTTTCTGCTGAAAGCCGATCCCGCTACGTCGAAGCAGCTTGCTGACAAGCTGGAACAGCTGCACGACGGCGTCGGCTACTGTAAAAAAACGTTCGCCCTGGTTGAAAAGGGTAAGGAATTGTCTGATCTTTACACCGATCCGGGGCGTGATAAAAAGCTCGTCGCTGTCGTTGCTGAGCCGTTTGACATCGTGGCACTGGAGAAGACTGGCCAGTACAAGGGCACCTATCATGTACTGGGCGGGCTCGTATCGCCGATTGACGGTATCGGGCCGGAGCAGCTGCACATCAAAGAGCTTATCGACCGCATTGATGAAGACAAAGTCAAGGAAATCATCCTGGCCACCAATGCCAGCGTCGAAGGCGAGTCAACCGCCCTCTACATCCAGCAGCAAATCGGTGAGCGCAAAGTCAAGGTATCACGCCTGGCCCGCGGCCTGCCTGTCGGTGTCGACCTCGAGTACGCTGACCAGATCACGCTCGGCCGCGCCCTCGAAGGACGGACGCAGCTGTAAAACTTCTATTCTCGCTAGATCTATTATCGTCGCGATCTCTTTCGGTATTCGCTCCACCAAACGCGGGCTCTATACTCCAGGCCCTCAGCAGAGTTATTACCCTCAAGTGACATAGCATACGCTCCGAATTATATACTATATAATACAACTTTTTATTGTGTGTTGTCAATAGGTGTCATCTGTTATACTGTGTGTAATGAATCAAAATATTGCTGAGCTTGTTGCTGGTTCACATAAAATAGTCCTTCTTCAAGCCGATAACCCCGACGCCGACAGCCTGGGCTCGGCTCTGGCACTAGAACAGCTACTGGGCGAGCTGGGCAAGGAAGTACACCTATACTGCGGCGTCGACATGCCCGGCTACTTAAAGTATCTATCCGGCTGGGACCGTGTCAGCACGGAACTGCCGAGCAGCTTTGACCTCAGCATCATCGTCGATGCCAGCACCATGACGCTTTTTCAGAAGCTGGCTGAATCCGGCAAACAGGGCTGGGTCGCCAGCAAGCCATGCATCGTCCTTGATCACCACGCCGAAGTCGACAATCTCATACCATTCGCTACTGTCAATATTACTGACACAGGCGTCTCGTCAACGGGCGAGCTCATCTACAAGTTGGCCAAGAAACTGTCGTGGCCGCTGGACGCCATCTCAGCTGAGTTCATCATGACCAGCATCCTTGGCGATACCCAGGGTCTGTCCAACGACCTGACGACTGCTGAGACCTACCGGGTCATGGCTGAACTGACGGAACTGGGCGTCAACCGGCCGGCATTGGAGGAAAAGCGCCGTGAGATGTCTAAGATGCACCCGGATATTTTCCGCTACAAGGCCCGACTGATTGAGCGCACCGAGTTCCACGTTGATAATCAATTAGCCATCGTTGACATCCCGCACGACGAAATTATGGAGTACAGCCCACTCTATAATCCCAACGCGCTCATACAGTTCGAGCACCTGCAGACCGAGGGCGTGCTCGTTTCGGTCGCCATTAAGCACTACGCGGACGGCAAAGTTACCGCCGGCATCCGCTGTAACACGGCCGCCCCTATCGCTGGCCAACTGGCTGAGCATTTCGGCGGTGGTGGCCACAAGTACTCGGCTGGTTTCAAAATCATGGAAGGCAAGACGCTCAACCAAGTAAGGTCTGAATGCATTACCAAAGTAACCGAACTTCTAGCACACCAAAACGAGGATACGCGCAATGAAACTGCATAATACACTCACCCGACAAATTGAAGAGTTTACGCCACTGGATAACAAGAACGTGCGCATGTACTCCTGTGGCCCGACGGTGTATGACCACATCCATATCGGTAATTTGAGTGCCTTCATTGCCGCCGATACCTTACGGCGCGTCATGAAGACTAGCGGCTACAGCGTACAACACGTCATGAACTTCACCGATGTTGACGACAAAACCATCCGCCGCAGCAGTGAGCGATACCCCGACGACGCCCCGGAAGTAGCGCTCGAAAAGCTGACCGAAGAATATAAACACATCTTCCTGGATGACATGCGGGCCATCGGCAACGACGTCGACGCCATGAAATTTGTCAGCGCCGTTGATAGCATCGAAGGTATGCGGGCGCTCATCACTGATCTGTATAACGATGGCTTCGCCTACATCGCTGATGACGGCGTGTATTTTTCAATCGACAAGTACCGCACCAGTGGCAAGACGTACGGTCAGCTACTGGAGCTGACGACCGGTAATACCAGCGAGGCACGCATCGATAATGACGAGTATGACAAAGAATCGGTCCATGACTTCGCCCTCTGGAAGACGAGAAAAATCGGTGAACCGGCATGGCCGTTCGAGCTGGCTGGCAACGATCTGCTGGGCCGGCCCGGCTGGCATATTGAGTGCTCAGTCATGAGCGTACAGAGCCTTGGCCAACCGTTTGACATTCATACCGGCGGCGTCGATCTCATTTTCCCGCATCACGAAAACGAAATTGCCCAGAGCACCGCCGGCAAGGGCGATACGTACGCGACCTATTTCGTCCATAACGAGCACCTACTGGTCGATGGTAAAAAAATGAGCAAGTCGCTCGGTAATTTCTACACCCTACAGGATATCCGTGAACGCGGTTATGATCCGCTAGCGTTTCGCCTGATGATACTGCAATCGCACTACCGTAACCAATCCAATTTCACCTGGGAAAACCTCGAAGCCGCCGAGAACCGCCTGGACAATTGGCGCGGTATGTTTGACCGCAGGTGGCAACTCGACGTACTGCGTGATGATCAGCCAGATATTACGGTTGCGATCCTGGAGGCACTGAACGATGATCTCGCCACACCCCAAGCCATCGCTATCATAGATGCATATTTCGACGCGGTGGACACTGCTGGCGCCATGCCGGCGCGCGATACGCTGCTTACCATCCGTGACGCGCTCGGACTTGATCTGCTCGGTGATGACATTACCGGTGAACAGAAACAGCTCCTTGCCAAGCGACAGACGGCGCGTGATAGCAAAGACTGGGCGGCAGCGGACAAGCTGCGTGAGGAATTAAGACTACAGGGAATCGGTGTCCGTGACACACCGGACGGCCAAGTTTGGTACCGATCATAGGGATCTTCATATGCAGGAGTTACGAGACATAAAAACCGACGACCACACCATCAGCTCCGGCCATCTCGATGTCGGTGATGGGCATGAGATTTACTACGAGCAGTGGGGCAATTCGCGGGCCAAGACACCTATCATTTCATTCCACGGCGGGCCAGGCGGGAGCTACAGAGTAAGACACAAAAGCAACTTCGATCCGGCGGTCCATCAAGTCATCTTTTTCGATCAACGCGGATGTGGCAACAGTCTGCCGTACGGCAAGCTTGAGCACAATACGACTGAAGACATCATGCATGATGCAGAACAGGTACTCGACCATTTAGAAATTGGTGATGTATACGCAACTGGACTGTCGTGGGGCTCGGCTCTGGCCACGCTGTTTACGATCCGCAACCCCCAGCGAGTCAAGGCAACAATTGTTGGTAGCATATTCCTAGCAAGTCACGAAGAGATTACTTATATCGATAAAGGCCTGTTCGTTAATTTCTTCCCGGAAGTCTGGGAGCGCTTCCTCAAAAACACGCCGAAAGCATTTCACGGCGACCCGGCAGCATACCATTACGAAAAACTGGCAACAGGCACAACAGAAGAAATTTCCGCGTCTGCACACGCACTCGAAGAGCTCGAAGGTCCGCTGCTTAGCTTTGATTGGGCAGGCTACCCGAGTACTACATTGAGCAAAACACCAGACCAAGCAGAACCTTACGATTACGTGCCATATCAGATGTATGCGCACTTCCTGTCAAATAATTGCTTCTTGCCGGATGAGTACATCCTCCAGCACGCTCCGACGATCAGCACGCCATTTGCTATCGTGCAGGGTCGATACGATATGGTCTGCCCACCTGCTACAGCCTTCGCCCTGCACAGCGCAATCAGCCACAGTAAACTGTATATAACGCTCGCTAGCCATAGTGGCTCAGATTCAGAAAATAGGACCGTCCGACAAGCACTCATTGACACGCTTTTTGCCTGACAAGCAGCGAAGCATCAACCTGCTTAATCCACCAGGAGCAGTAATTCTGCATTCTGTATAGAGCACACCTGAGGAGATCTACTAAGATGCCTACTTGCTACTAGACTTGAGCGGAATACCGTTTTCGAGGTACTTCCGGCTGTTTAAGTAGTCAAGCAATAGCACGCGCAGACAGCCGGCTACCGGAATGGCTACCAGACCGCCGAGCAAGCCACCAAAGTTCACACCGATAATAACCGAGATGAACACCAGGAGAGGTGTCATCTGGGTCGTATTTGACTGAATGGTCGGTTGCACGACATAGTTTTCAATCTGCTGGTACAGAATGTAGTAGCCGAGGATGATGAGCGCGCTCCAGGGCGACGTAAAGAGCGCCACTAATGTAACGATAGAGCCGCCAATAAAGTGCCCGACCATCGGAATGAGGCCACAGATGAAAACAATAACCATGAGGGCGATCGGGTAGCTGATATTGAGCAGGAACAGGGCGGGTAAAATTAAGAGGGCAGCTGTAGCTGCCAGGAGCACCTGGCCGTTCACGTACCCACGCACTACTTTGTACATATCACCGACCACCGACTCTACGTGGCTTCGATTGTCCTCTGGCACGAGCTTCTTAAAAAGCTTCACCCATTTCGGACCCTCGGCCAACATCATGAAAGTCAGTACCAGTACGGTAACCGTCGAAATGACACTGCTGCTCAGCCGTGTCACCGTCGACACAGCCGTTCCACTTATATTACCCAACCGGTCGGATAGCTCGTCGGACAAATTATCTACTTGCTCTTCAAGGTTATAGCGCCGCACGAACTGGCCGAGCGCGCTATCCTCTGAGCGTAGGTCCTCCACCAGCTGCGGTGCCACGCTGATGAAGCTACTCGTCTGCCGCACCAGTGGCGGTACGATACTCACCAAGAAACTACCCAGCACCACTATGAGGATCAAGAATGACACGCCGGTTGCCAGCGTCCGGCTACCGCGCCGCTTGCCCGGTAAATGGCGAGAAATCCAGTGCACAGGTGCATTGAGCGCTACCGTTAAGAACAAGGCGGTGAAAATCAGCGTCAAGGCATGGGACACCTGACGCAGTGCCGCCAAAAATATGAGCGATAAAATCACCATCCCCAGCACTCTGATGATGGTACGATTCGATATAGTTACTTCGAGTTCGTTCTTTTTGTCTTTTTTCAACCATCCCATCATGCTTTTGGTCCTTGATTGTTTAGCTTGTGACTATTATCTCATGCCGCGCTTATTTCGCAATGCTTGCGTGTAAATATCGAGTAGTTTTTTCCCGACGACCTCGACATCAAACTCAGCCGCCCGGCTGCGCTGCCACTTCTTAGCGCGCCGGCGGGCGGCAGCGTCGACCATGAAGTGCCGCAGGGTCTCGGCAAAAGCCAGCGCATCCCTCGGGTTGACGATCTGCTCGTCACGGCCGTCCATGACGGTCCGGTAACCCGGATTGTCACCAGCAATCACCACATCCGCCCCGGCAGCCATCGCCTCCACCAGCACAATACCGAAGCTCTCGCCACCCATACTCGGCAGGACGGCAATATCAGCACTGGCCAGGAGCTTCGGCTTATCTGCTTCGGATACGTAGCCGGCAAACTCGACATAGTCCTCCAGATGGTTACGCCGGACGAAGGCCTGCAGGCGCGGCAGGAGCGGCCCTTTACCGGCAATGATCACCCGGGTATCAGCCAGCTGGTCACGCGCCTGTAGGAGCCGGATCGCTTCAAGTAGCTGCTGGCAGCCCTTACGCTCAACTAACCGGCCGAGGCAAACGAGCGTCAAGCTGTCGCTGCGCTTGCGGGCCTGCTGCTGGTTCGCACGAAAGCGGGCGACCGGCACAGCATTCGGCACAACCTGGCTGTCGACCTTAAAGCGCTTGCGGGCAAAGTGCATGGCGGGCTCCGAAACACTGACAACTGCATCAAACTTGCGCCGTGATTTCTTGACCGCCGCCGCGAGCGCCCGGGTAGCTGCTGATTCAATTTTCGAGAAGGGGAGTATATGGAAGGTCCCGATAACTGCCGTCGTCGTAGGTGCCGCCTTGATCACCCGGCCAGCCAGGAATGGGCTGTAGGGGAGCTGGACATGCAGGACGTCGAATTGCTGCTCGTGTAGTAACTGGCGGATCCTGTTGGACCGCACCGGCAGCGGCGTTGACATACGGTTCTGGTTAAACTGCACGCGCAGATTCCGGCTCAGACTGTGAATATTCGGCACGTCATGCCGTTCGGTGTGGCCGACGAGATAGTGTACGTCATGACCCTGGGCAGCGTACCAGTGACCGAGCGTCAGCACGTACTGCTGCACGCCGTCAGTTTTATCGAGACTGTCATCCAGCACAAAGCCGATTTTCATACCTGTTTCAATAATCGTTTATACAACTGCTCATACTGGTCAACGACGTGGATATAGTCAAATTGCTTAACGTAACCGAGCGCCCATTTTCGCCAGAGCTTAGCCAGGTCATGGTCATACAACATCAATGCCAAGCGCCGCGCAAACTGCTCGGTATCTTCGGGATTGACGAGCGAAATCATGCCGCGGCCCTGCATGACCGACACGTAGCCGGGATTATTGGCGGCAACAACTGGCGTACCACAAGCCATGGCTTCAAGCAGTACAATGCCGAAGCTCTCGCCGTAAATCGCTGCCGAACTAAAGACGCTTGCTTCGCGCAGCAGACGGATCTTCTCCGCTTCAGACACAAAGCCGAGAAACTCTACATTGTCCAGCTGGCGCGCTTTGACCTGTGACTCTAGCTTGGCACGATCCGGACCGTTACCGGCAATCAGCAGCGTGCTCTCAGGGTCATTGAGCCGCGCAAAGGCGTCAATCAGGTGGTTGACCCCTTTGCGCTTTTCAAGTCGGCCAATATGCAAAATAATCTTATTTTCGTGGCTGATGCGTCGACTGGGACGGTACTTCTTGAGGTCAATGCCGTTCGGTATGACTTCAATTGGTGCGTCGGTCAGGCTCCGGACATACTGTGCCGCCGGATCCGACACCGCGGTCAACGCATCGAAAGACTTCAGTATCGACCGGGTGTACGGCGTGACCACCCGCTCGATAGTCTTGGTCATCACGCCATCCGGCATGCGCGCGTGAAAGGTCGCCACGTTGATGCTCTTGCTCCGACCGAGCAGCTGGCGGGACAGCACCGGTACCCACGGTTCGTGAAAGTGCAGAATATCGAAGCTATAGTCATCAATAATCTGGTCCAGCTCGTCTGGGCTCATGCTGGCTGATATCTGGGCAGTCGTTGAGAAGGGGGATCGCACGTCGGTGCCGGCGCCGACTAGGATGGTATCTTTCGGCGGATTCTCACGGGCCTGCTTGGAGCGCGGCGTGATGATGTACACTTCATGCCCGCGCTTTTTCAGCTCCTTTTGGGCCGCCAACACACACTCCTGCACCCCACCACCAAGGCCAATGTTATAGGGGCAGACGAGACCTATGCGCACGCTCGTACCTCATTATTTTCAATACGCGGGCAGCTGATGTCGTCGCCCGACCGATTCACATCCATTGTCAGCTATTATAGCAAAATTTCAGGCTAATTCTTTTCCAGCAACTTGCGCAGCTTTTTCGGCAGCAGCGGCGCGGCAGTTTTCATATCAGCAATGACGCTTGGGGCATGTCCGTCCATCCGCGATTTGTACTCGGTAAAGTCGTTGAAAATAACCCGCATGTGCTGCTCGACGATGTGGTTGTCGAAGTAACGATCAGCCTTGACCGATACATGGTGCACCGGCAGATCAATGCGCCACTGACAGTTATCGAGCTTTAAAAACTCTGCTGTGGTGAACATATGCGTCCGTGCATCGTTGGCGTGCCAGAGATGGATCTCGAAGTCCATGACGTCCTTAAAGTGATCACGGCGCACCGCCTTGAACTTATCGCGGGCATTATGCGTCTTGGCGTAGACTGACCGCAGCACAAAAGGGTGTAGCAGAACGTTGCGGAAGAAAATCGCTGGCAAACGATACGAGAAGAAACGCGCCGCCGCACGGTATGCCAACATACGCGGCTTCGTAAAAATAAAATCATCGCGATGCGAGAAGCCAACCACGCTGACCAGTAGATCCACTTTCTTGACGATATCGGGGTAGCGCTGCAGCATACGCGTGACCACCACAAAACCGAATGACAGGCCAGCAATGGTGACTCGCCGCCGCTTGTACCGCAGCTTGATAAAGGCCGCGAGGTAATCAGCCAGCGTGTCGATATCAGGCTTTTCGCCAATCTTGTAAAAGCTCTCCATGCCGCCAAAACCCGGCAGATCCGGCATGGTCACCGCACCGTACTGGTTTAAATCCTGCACCACGCCCCACCAACGCTCCAGCGATGAATGATGACCATAGACAAATAAGATTTCCTTGCTTTTGTTTTTCGGCGCCGGCAAACGGAGCATACGCCCCTGTAAACCGTTCATTTCGAGGGGTACGATAAAATCAGCGACGTTTCGCTCTTTCTTTTTTGCCATATCTAAGTAGAACTTTAGAGCAAAACAGGGTAGCAAGGCAAGCGAGAGGCAGGCTTATATGTTGTTATTTTGTACAATTTATTGTGTTAAAGCTTTGTGGACTCATTGGCAGCCATGCCCGCCGGTTCAGCGAACAATTTATTCACGCACCAGGTCTTCGCCAACCCAGACGTACTCCCAGGGCTCCGGCTCAGGCCCCTGCAGCTCGACGCCTTCGGGATAGCTGGGGATCCAGCCGTTCTCTTTGGCAATCTTGTAATTATCGGCGCTAATCCAGCGAAAACACGCGCTCACCAGGAAGGCGGGGCTGCCGTCTTCACACCAGAGGTCAATCGTGTAGCCGGTATGGTGCCGGGAATAGCCCGGGATCGCCGCTTGTGTCAGTACGGCCTCGATTGCCTGATCCGCCTTACCGGCAATAATCCGCGGTACCGTCACGCCACGACTTTTTAACCTGCTCATGAATAAGTCTCTCTGGTACTGCGGCGAACGATAGGCCGACGTGAGTGACAGGGGCATGTCAGCGCGGGCGGCAGCCGCTTTGAGACTGCGCCAGGACTCGGCAGCCAGCGGCTGCAGCAGATCATCACCCTCCAGCCGGGGCTCATCAATCTTCTGAATCGGGCCGACCGGCATGCTCGTCATCGTATAGCCGCGTGCCTCGGCGAGCTCACGGATCCGATCATCAGCCGTCTTGTCACCGGTGATTATCGGTGGCTCCTCAAACAGCTGGGTATTCGGATACTTAACAGCCAGCGCAAGCCTATTAAATGCTTCCGGTGTGAAGTGCCTCAACTTCCGCTCACGAGCCTGGATAGCCGGCTGGTGGTCACCGGTGTCTGCCTGCCCATTGCCGGTCATTGGTGCGACAGATCTGGTCACGGCATACAACAATCCACCGAGGCCAACCACCAGCAGTAGTAGCATGAAACGCCGGGACTTGCTGCGGCGCTTTTTTTGTTTGTTTAACCGGGTGAACTGACGCATATCGACAATTGGCATAACGATTTTAGTATACGCTATGTGAGTTGCATAACAGATAACTATAAGATAGAATCAACCTGTTTCATGAGCTGTGTCCCAAGCTCGACACACGCTTGAACGGTAGGGCGTCGCCAAGTGGTAAGGCACCAGGTTTTGGTCCTGGCATTCGGGGGTTCGAATCCCTC
>CAZWRS010000008.1:0-35965 GCA_964636435.1 uncultured Candidatus Saccharibacteria bacterium
ACTAAGAGTGGGTCAATTTTCTGGTAGGAATCACTCACCTATGACCCAGAAAAGCTGCCGGGCCGTCGGCTCGTAAGCAGTAAAATTAAAAAACTAAAACACACACGATTAAACTAAAAACATATGGAAACAGAAGTAAAACAAAACTTCTTAAAACCATACATGTTTCACCGCCGTGTGCACCGGGTCTACCGTAGCAAGTCATCGAAGTAGACTCGGATGCGCCAGCGGTATTTTTATTTGGCAGTGATGGGTCCGAAGCCTTGCGGAAGTGCTGTATGGCAATCAAGCAGCGAGCAGCGTTGATAGAGATTTTGCGACGTGGGCATAATCGGTAGTTGCTAGACTACAGGATAGTAGTGTGAACGGCATACCGATTGAGGGCTAGAACCTGGAGTGATCTCCAGTGCGGCCACTGTATGAGCGGCTGGAGCGTTGTGCAGGACTTCGCAAGATGGTACGCTTAAAACATAGTTTTTTGAGGGTAAATATTAAAAGTGTCACAAATAATCGCGATCTTAAACCAGAAGGGCGGTGTCGGTAAAACGACTACCGCTATTAACCTCGGCGCATATCTCGCTAAGGCTGGTAAGAAAGTGCTAGTTGTAGACTTTGATCCTCAGGGCAATGCCACTAGCGGGCTGGGACTCGCCAAGGAAGCGGTCGAGACGACGAGCTATGATGTGCTGTTTCGCCCGAATGAAGTTGTCACCGCCATCCAAGAGACTGATATCCCCAAGCTGAACATTATTCCAACGAATGCTGGTCTGGCAGCAGCCGAGATCGAGCTTGTCGATAAGCCGAGCCGTGAGCTGCTATTAAAGAAAGCCATATCCGGCCTTGATTATGACTATGTGTTAATCGACTGTCCACCGGCACTGGGGTTGCTGACCATTAATGCATTGTCGGCAGCCGGTAAATTGATGATTCCGGTTCAGGCTGAATACTATGCGCTCGAGGGTTTGGGTCAATTACTGAGTGTCATGCAGCGAGTCCGGCAAGGGTTGAACAAAAACCTTGAACTCATGGGTGTAGTCGTGACTATGTACGACAGCCGGACGAGCCTGTCTGAACAAGTTTATGAAGAGTTGAAGAAACATTTTGGCGATAAGCTTTTTAAGACCATAATTCCAAGAAATGTCCGAGTGGCGGAAGCGCCAAGCTACGGCAAGCCAATCTCAGAACATGATAGGTGGTCAAAAGGGGCGCGAGCATACAAACAGCTTGCGAAGGAGGTGATGAGTAAATGAGCAAGGGCTTAGGCAAAGGTTTTGATGTATTGATACCAACGGACTTCGATCAGGCCATTCTGACCGAAGATAAAGACCGAATACAAAAATTGTTCACGAACGATATAATTCCCAATCCCGACCAGCCTCGACGAACTTTTGATGAGGGAGCGCTTAAGGAATTGGCAGCTTCTATTGAGCGGTACGGCATCCTGCAACCCCTGATCGTATCGCCAAAGAACGATAAGTATACCTTGGTAGCTGGTGAGCGACGCTGGCGGGCTGCACAGATTGCCGGCCTAAAAGAGGTGCCCGCTATAGTTCGCGAGCGTAAAGAGCTTGAGCAGTTAGAAGTTGCGCTCATCGAAAACGTGCAGCGTGTGGATTTGGCACCGCTCGAGCAGGCAATCTCCATAGAGCGCTTGCATCAGCAGTTCAATATGAGCTACCAGACCATTGCCGAGCGTCTCGGCAAGGCACACTCAACTGTCCATAATATTGTGCGACTCATGAATTTACCGGATGACGCGAAAGCTGCACTGCAAGGTAATGAGATTACAGAAGGTCATGCGCGTTCGATTCTGGCGCTCAAAGATAGTCCCGAAGCACAAGCTGAGCTGCTCAGGCTCATCATTAAGCATGGCTGGACCGTCCGGCAAGCTGAGCAGTACGTGACAAGTGCTAAAGAAGGTGCGGAAACAAAGAAAGCTTCCAAAGCGACGCAATCAGAAACGCCTGAAACAAAGTCACTGGCCAAGAAGCTGCAGACCAAGGTGACCATCAAGCGCACCGCAAAAGGCGGACGGCTAGAGATACACTACAAGAGCGACGATGAATTAGGCAGCTTACTCGAGCGATTCAGCCGGTTGTAGTAGCACGTAGGTCCAGTCGAAAAGACGAAGCTAGAAGGACTCTGCTTTATTGATTGGGAAGATACGGTATGACAAAGTGCCGACAATGTCTCGGGCTGCAATGGTACCAAACGTCCGTGAATCCAATGAGTTTGGCCGGTTGTCACCGACGACAAACACTTCGCCATCCGGTACGTACATATCGACAGCTATATGCGTGTCGCCCTTGATTGGCTCGTAATCTCCTTGATCGTCTGGGTTGAAGCCGTCGGGATGCTCCTCATTGTATACCATAATGGTGCCGTCGCGGATGACTACCCGGTCACCGGGCACGCCGATGACGCGCTTGATAAGTTGCTTGTCTTGGGTGGGATCAAATGCCTCGATACCATGCATGATAAAAATGACGATCTCGCCACGCTCGGGGATAAATGGTCTGTTGGTGAGACGCGATATAGTTCGTGGTAGTTTCCAGACAATTAACCGGTCACGGTCCTGTAGGGTGGTCTCCATGCTCGGCCCGTCGACTTCGTATGACTGGAAGACAAAGGCGGTGAGGAGCAGGGCGATGATTGGCGCCGCTATTAATATCGCAATGGTCGAAAACGCGCTCTTCCAGCTTTCGCGCTTCTGAGTTTTACCGAAGTCCTGCTGTGGCGTCGGTGGAGGTGTTTCTCCAGCTCCTGATGTCTGTATTGGTGTGTAGTTTGGTGGCATGCTCTCTAGTATCTTCCAGACTTTTACTATAGCTTAATGCGCGACAATCTTCCATCCACAGGCTGGCGAGAAATTGATTTTACTTGGATGGAGCATAGGCGATATACTGGGATGAGCTTTATGGATAATTTTCGTAGATACAGATCCCGCTCGGGCTATTCGTCGTCAACTGACGGTTTCATCAAGTCATCGCGGGCGCGCAAAGTGCGTCAGGCGCCCCGGCTCAAGCACGGCAACGCTTATAAAACTGAGGGTTCACGAATCGGTGATTTTCGTGCACCGGATGGCTTTCATCCGGTAGATCTGTCGATGCGTAAAGTTGGTCAAGCGGACAGTATGGGTCTGCGGCCACGACGGCCGGTGCACGCAGCTGAAACTGCTGCGCCCGTCGAAAAGACTAGAAGTGCACAGCCCGCCAGGCGGCGTCGTTTTGGCCGGAACCGCGGGCAGCAGGAATCGCTGACTAAGCGGCAGCGCATCAAGAACTTCTTGATCTTCAATCCATTTAGGAAGAAAAATTGGACCAAGCAGCGAGCTTTTGCCCACGCCATGATTATGGTACTGATAGTAGGTGGATTGTTCGGAGCGCGGGCCTGGTGGCTGGCAAATAAGATTTTCCAAGGCGGGGGCGGCGCGGTTGCCATGCAAGATGATATTGATCCATCAATGCTGCGTGGTGAGGGTGACGGCCGCGTAAACATCCTGCTCTTAGGTCGGGGCGGTGAGGGGCATGAGGGTGCTGACCTGACAGATACGATTGTAATCGCCAGCATTAACCCAATCCAGAAAGAGGCGGCGCTACTTAGTATTCCACGTGACTTATACGTTCAAGCCAGTGATGGTAGCTACTCTAAGTTGAATGCGGTATTTGCGAACGCTAAAAGTAATGCTCTCGCGAGTATGGGTTACAACGATAAAGATCGGAACGGCAAGGCCGAGGACGCCGGCTTCAAGGCGGTAGAGGATGTTATCAAGTCTAAAATCGGCATCCCCGTGCACTACCATGGCATCATCGACTTCGAGGGTTTCGCCAAAGCCATAGACACCGTTGGCGGCGTTGACGTCGATGTGCCGGAGTCGGCGACCGTATATGAGCCCGGTATGTGGCTGATGGGCCGCAGTTACAACTTGAATGTGCAGCAGGGGCGAACGCATTTCAACGGTATCAAGGCGCTTGCTTATACCCGCTCACGCTATACCAGCGAGCGTGGTGACTTCGATCGATCAGAACGGCAACGACTCATTATGGTGGCCTTGAAAGATAAGATCGTGAGCGCTGGTACGTACGGCAACCCGATGAAAATCAATCAGTTGATGGGCGATTTCGGCAATCATATCCGTACCAACTTGAGCCTCAATGAAGTGAAGCGGCTGTACGAGATTAGCAGCCAAATCCCCAACAATAAGATCTCATCAGTTGGCTTGGCCGACCCCCCGAATGACTATGTGGTGACTGGTATGGTGCACGGCCAGTCTGTGGTGTACCCGAAGGCTGGGCTCGATAACTACCGGGAGATTCAGCATTTTGTCCGCAACCGGCTCAAGGATGGTTTCCTGGCGCACGAGAATGCCACTGTTGCCATCTATAACGGCACACAGATTGACGGCCTGGCTGGGCGCACGTCTGATGACCTGAAGTCGTACGGCTATAACATCAGCGCGGTTGCTGACGCACCGACCAAGGGTGTGCAAAAAACAATCGTCGTTGATCTCAGGAGAGGTGAGAAGAAGTACACCAAGAGGTACCTGGAGAACCGTTTCAGTACGACGGCCGTTACGCAGCTACCGCCGAATTCACAAATCAATCCGGAAAACGCCGATTTTGTTATAATACTGGGTCAGAATGAACAAACTCGCCTTGCGAACTAGCAAGCTCCGTCCTAAAAAGGGATTCGCTAACTTAGCACACATCGGGCTCAATGCGCTTTTGCCGGTACTGCTCTACGTGTTAGTGAGGGTGGACTTTGCCTGGCTTGCGGCAGCACTCATTATCCTTAGTAAGTGGCGTATGTTTGCGGTACGGCCACGGTACTGGTTGGCCAATATCCGCTCCAATGCGGTAGATATAATGGTTGGTGTTTCAGTCGTGGTGTTCATGGCATCAACAAATATGATCCTGTGGCAGGTTATCTGGGCGGTGGCCTATGGTCTGTGGCTGGTGTTCTTGAAGCCGGGCTCCAGTACATTTCGAGTGACGCTGCAAGCTGGCGTAGCACAGTTCGTGGCATTGATGGCGCTATTTATGATGTCAGGTGATATGCCGCTGTATGCGCTGGTTGTCGCCAGCTGGTTGATTTGCTACCTATCGGCACGGCATTTCTTCTCGAGCTTTGACGAGCCGTACACGCAGCTTTATTCGCATCTGTGGGGCTATTTTGCAGCCGCGCTGGTGTGGGTATTGGGCCACTGGCTGCTGTTCTATAACGCCCTAGCGCAGCCGACGCTGCTGCTGGTGGTCATCGGCTATGGCTTAGCATCAATTTACTACCTGGACCAGACGGATCGCCTCTCCCCAGCCTGGCGCAGACAGTTTATACTTATGATGGTAGCGATTGTAGTTGTCGTGCTGACATTTTCTGACTGGGGCGACAAAGCAGTCTAGCAACTGATCGTAAAGACGAGAGGAGGGTACGGTGGAACCAGACCAGCAAGCTGAGCAAGTGGGTAGTAGGGCAGAAAGCAAGAAGCCGGAGCCACGGCGGAAAGCGCCGTTACTGGTGGCGCTGCTGGTGCTTATCAGCGCGGCATCAGGCTTTGTGGGCGGCTGGGCCGGCTCACGGGCTGACAGCCAGATTACCCTAGACGACCGGACAAATCAGCAGATTATCTCTAGCGAGAGCCAGCTGTACAGTAAGCTGGCAAAAGAAGTCGGTCCGAGTGTGGTATCAGTAAACGTGACGACGCAAGCGCGTGGCGGGCGCAGCTTCTTCGGCTTCGGCCCCTCGCAGGTACAGAGTGCTGGTACGGGCTTCATCGTTAGTGAGGACGGGCTGATTGCCACTAACCGGCATGTTGTGCAGGATAGCGACAATGTGACCGTGACACTTGCAGACGGTACCGAACTTGAAGACATAGAGAAAGTCGGCCGGACGAACGAAGGTGATCCGCTTGATATCGCATTTTTAAAAATAACCGATGCTAAGGGCAAGGACCTTAAGCCGGTCAAATTGGGCGATTCGAGCAAGATGGCTGTTGGCGAAAAGGTGCTGGCTATCGGTAATGCGCTTGGCCAATTCCAGAACACCGTCACGACGGGTATTATTTCCGGTTATGGCCGTGATGTGCAGGCCGCTGATGCGACCGGCATGAATGCCGAAACTCTACAGAATTTGTTCCAGACCGACGCCGCAATCAACCAGGGCAACTCCGGTGGCCCACTCGTAAATATGAACGGCGAGGTAATTGGTATCAATACTGCAGTCGCTGGTGGTGGTGCTGAAAACATCGGCTTCGCGATTCCGATCAATGATGTCAAAGGTCTGATTGATAGCGTTGTCAGGACCGGCCGACTTGAGCGGCCCTACCTGGGTGTACGCTACATAACGTTGACCGACAGCATTGCGTTCGAGCTGGACGTGGATACTAAGCGCGGTGCTTATATTATGCCGAATGAGGGCGGTCAGCGTTCCATTCTCCGCAACAGTCCAGCGGAGAAAGCTGGCTTGCAAGCAGAAGATATCATCACCAAGATAAACGGTGAAAGTATCAATGAGCGGAATTCGCTGACATCACTGATCAGTAAGCATAGTGTTGGTGAAGAGATTACGATTACGTACATCCGCGATGGGAATGAGCATGAGACCAAGACTACGCTCGAAGCTACACCAAACTAGCGCACATTGCCGGTGTAGTTCGAGGCGCCGTAGGCGACGCCCTGCTGGTGGCCACCTTGGAAGACCTGAATGAAGTCATCGACCTGGATTTGGCGGAAACCATGACGGGCAGCAATGAAGGCCAGCTGACGGTGTTGCGGTGGTAACGACTCGGTGAGGATGTAGCGCGGGCGCTGGGAAAATTTGGCAGCTTGCGCAAACAGCTTGCGGTATGGATCCAGCCCATCCGGTCCACCAAAAATGGCCTGGTGCGGTTCTTGCAGGGCTGCCTGGTTTACGAAGTGGCTATCCGGCACGTAGGGCAGGTTGGCGAGTGTGATGACAGACGCACCTGGTACATCATCGATCGGTTCGAGCAAGTCACCCTGGGCGAGCTGGATGCTCACGTGATGCTTGGCAGCGTTTTTTTCAGCAACTTCCAAGCAGCCAGGATCAATGTCGGTTGCGACAACCTTGGCATTCGGCAGTTCCAGCTTAGCGGTGATGGCCAGCGCGCCGGACCCCGTGCCGACATCAATAATCTCCATACCTTGGTCAGCACCAGGAATTTTCTTGAGGATATCGATCATGGTTTCGGACTCCGGTCGCGGCTCCAGTACCCGTCGGTCTACCAAGAACTCACGACCATAAAATTCAGTCTTGCCGCGTATATAGGCCAGGGGGACATGCTTGGCGCGCTCGTTCAGCTGTTTGTCCAGTTCGGCACGCGTCTCATCGGTAACAACGGTATCCAGGTGAGCCATCAGCCAGCTACGGTCGCGCTGCAATATATCGGCCAGCAATACCTGGCTGTCCAGTCGGGCAGTGCCGATCCCGGCATTCTCTAGCTTATCGCGGGCATATGCGAGCCATACGCTAATAGTCATAAAACAAGCATTTCCTATCTGTAAGTTTCGGAAATTATTGTAACACAATGAGTCGCTTTGAATTATTCCTGGCTCAACAGCTCATGTTCGGCTTTTTGAAGCTGTTCGATGATGTCGTTAATTTCGCCATTTAGAGCGGCAGGGATGTTGGAGCGACTGTAGCCGATACGGTGGTCAGTAATGCGGTCCTGCGGGAAGTTGTAGGTCCGGATTTTTTCACTACGGTCACCGCTGCCGATAAGTTTGCGACGGGCGTCAGACAGCTGCTGCTGCTCTTCATCGATTTTCATCTGCAGCAGGCGGGAGCGTAGCACGCTCAGGGCTTTTTCCTTGTTTTTTATCTGGGATTTCTCATCCTGGTTGGCAACGACCAGACCAGTCGGCAGGTGGGTAATGCGTACGGCCGAGTCGGTGGTATTTACGGATTGCCCACCATGGCCGCCGGAGCGGTATACGTCTATGCGGAGATCATTGGCATTAATTTCTAGGTCGGTCTCTTCAGCTTCGGGCATGACTGCTACGGTAGCAGTGCTGGTATGGATACGGCCTTGGGACTCGGTAGCCGGGACACGCTGGACACGGTGGACGCCGGCTTCAAACTTGAGGTTGCGATATGCATCGATGCCGCGAACAGCAAAGATGACTTCTTTGAAACCGCCAACTTCAGCAGGACTTTCACTCATCAGCTCAGTTTTATAATTATGGGCCTCGCACCAGCGCACGTACATTCTGTAGAGCTCTCCGGCAAACAAGGCTGATTCGTCGCCACCGGCAGCCGCCCGGATTTCGATGATGACGTCTTTTTCATCATTCGGGTCCTTTGGCGTCAGCGCTTCGGTAAGTTCGGCCGCGACCTGTTCTTTCTGGTCTTTTAGTTCTGCTAGCTCGATAGCTGCTAATTCTCCAAGCTCACCACCAGCTGTCGCCAACTCCTGGGCCTCGGCTTCGCGCTTTTCAATATCTCGCAGGTTATCAAATAGGTGTGCGATATGCTCCAGTTCCGATATGCGCCTGGCGAGTTTGGGGTAATCTTTGGACGAAAAGATGGCTGGGTCCTGCAATTTGGCCTGCAGGTCCTTCAGCTCGCCCCTAAGTGCTTGTTCTTTTTCTTGCATGAATGTACCTAGTATAAAAGAAAACCGCCTCTATGGATAATCAAGAGGCGATTTGTTAGCTCATGTTGCTATTTCTTGCGCTTGAGCGTGCCGATCTTTTGGGATTCATCAGCCTTAGGGGCCTTGGTGCGCACTTTCTGTGCTCTGGCTTTCATGGCCTCAGCGCGAGCTTTGGCAGCTTCCTGGCGAGCCTTGAACTTATCAACGCGACCCTCAATGTCAACGAGTTTCTCCTGGCCGGTGTAGAAGGGGTGGGACGCGCTGCTGATGTGCACTTTGACGAGCGGGTACTCGACGCCGTCAAGTTTGATGGTTTCATCCGTGGCAACCGTAGATTTGGTCAGAAATGTCTGATTGTTGTTGAGGTCTTGGAACACTACGGGGCGGTAGTTGTTCGGGTGGATATCTTTCTTCATAGGTTATTCCTAACAGCTCTTTAGTTAGTGAAGCCGGTTAGCAGCGAGCTTGGTCTGCAGTCGGCTTTTGACCCACGTACTCTATCGGAAAATGCCTCTATTGTCAATCTGAGGCGTATCTGTTAAGATTACGTGGTAATAAATTAAACAGCGGGAGAGGAAATCCTTCCAGGGGCGCTTGTCTCTAAGAGCAAACCATGGTCGCTTTTCCGTGAAGAACGAAAGGATTTACCACATGGCTACTGTCGATGTAGACATTAAGAAACTACTGGAGGCTGGTGCACACTTCGGCCACAAGACCAGTCGCTGGCACCCGAAAATGGCGCCGTACATTCACAGTAAACGCGGCGGCAGCCACATCATTGACCTGACCAAGACGGTCGAGGCACTGGATGAGGCACTGAAGTTTATCGAGCAGACTACGGCCGAAGGCAAGCAGGTTCTGCTGGTCGGCACGAAGCGTCAGGCGCGTGACATCGTCAAAGAGGTGGCGGAAGCGACTGGCCAGCCGTATGTTGTTGAGCGCTGGCTTGGCGGTATGCTGACCAATCGAAACACCATCGGCGGGCGAATTAAGTACCTGAAGGACCTCGAAGCCAAGATGGAAAGTGGCCAGCTGGCAGCTAAGTACAACAAGCTTGAAGTGCAGCGCTACCAGGAAGAAATTGACGAAATGAACCACGTCTACGGTGGTGTGAAGAACATGGCCGCACGACCAGGCGCAGTGTTTGTCACTGACATCACGCACGATACCAACGCTATCCGCGAAGCTCGCAAGCTTGGTGTGCCGATTGTGGCACTCGTCGATACCAACGCTGACCCGAGCCAGGTTGATTATGCAATTCCATGTAACGATGACGCCATCAAGACACTCACGCTCGTCATGGAATATGTTCAGGCGGCAATTGAGGCGGGCAAGAACAAGCACGCTAAAAAAGCCGACAAAGATAGTGAGGAAAAGGGAGGGGATAAATAATGGCAGAGATTACAATCGAAGAAATTAAGCGACTACGTAGCCTGACCGGTGTCGGTATCACGGACGCCAAGAAGGCACTAGTTGAAGCGGACGGTGATTTCGACAAGGCGCTAGAAGCTATGCGTAAGAAAGGTCTGACCAAGGCTGAAAAGCGCGGCGAGCGCGAGGCGCGTGCCGGAGTGATCGGTACTTACAATCATGATAACCGCATCGGCGTGCTTCTGGAGGTCAACTGTGAGAGCGACTTCGTAGCCAAGACCGATGAGTTCACTGAGCTCGTGAAGGATATTGCTATGCACATTGCTGCCAGCGCACCGGAATTCGTATCGGCCGAAAACGTTGACGAAGCCGCTCGTGAGGCAAAGAAGGCGGAGTTCACTGAAAAGGCCAAGGCGGACGGCAAGCCAGAGAACATGATCGACGGTATCGTTGAGGGCATGCTCAAGAAGCACTTTGCGGAACGCTGCCTGCTTGATCAGCCGTTCGTAAAGAACCCTGACCAGACCGTTGCCGACTATATCAAGGAGCACATCGCCAAGCTCGGTGAAAACATCATTGTGCGTCGCTTCAGCCGCATGGTTCTCGGCGAAGTCGAGTAAGCAGTCTGCTTAACCCAGCGTCACGAAGCCTCCATACCCGTGAGGCTTCGTTTTTTTAAACGATTATTCTACAATGAGAAGTGTCTGTAAGGAGAGAGAATGAGCCCAGATCAAATCGTTAGTCAAGCCAAGGCAAAGTTTGCTCAGGCAGTGGAGCATTTCACCGAAGAACTGAAGAAGGTCCGTACTGGTCGGGCACACCCCAGCATGCTGGATGGCGTCATGGTAGAGGCGTACGGCACGCCGATGCCACTCGTGCAGGTGGCTAGCGTCAGTGCACCGGAAGCTCAGTTGCTGCAGATTACGCCGTTTGACCCGAATAACCTCCAAGCAATTGCTGCCGCAATCCGCAACAACCCCTCACTGGATATGAACCCGTCCGATGATGGTCGGGTGGTGCGTGTACCGATTCCACCACTGAACGAAGAGCGCCGGCGGGAGTACGTCAAGCTTGTTGGTAGCAAGGTGGAAGACTGCATGGTTAGCCTGCGCAATATCCGCCACGACGCCATGCGATCAATTGACCAGGCCAAGAAAGATAAGGAAATTGGCGAAGACGAAGCCAAAAATTTACAAAAACAGATAGACGAAGCAATGGCGGCTATGAAGGCTGACGTCGAGGCAGCGCAGAAAGCCAAAGAACAAGAAATAATGACGGTTTAGCGAGCAGCTGACTGTAGTTAATGGGCAGCCCTTGCGGTTTCTCGAGCAATATAATATATGAGCGTGACTGAAGATAATGCACAGAAAATACCGCAACACGTGGGATTGATTCTTGATGGCAATCGACGGTGGGCGCGTGAGCGGGGTTTGCCGACGCTAGATGGGCACAGCCGCGGCTACGACAACCTGAAGGATGTTGCCAAGCTGGCTATCGACCGCGGCGTTCGATACGTGTCTGCCTATATATTTTCGACCGAAAACTGGAATCGCACGCCAAAAGAGGTCAAGTATCTTATGGATTTGGCTTACCGTATGCTGACCAAAGATGTGGCGGAACTGAACCGGGAGCAGATCCGGGTCGTCTGGGTTGGTAGCCGAGATAAGGTCAGCCAAAAGCTCATCACAGCAATCGAGAAGGCCGAAGAAGCAACGCAGGGCAATGCGCGCGGCACGCTGGCGCTGTGCTTTAATTATGGCGGCCAGGATGAGCTGGTAGATGCAGCCCGACGGATAGCCGCCAAGAACCTGCAGCCCGAAGAAATCACCAGAGAAGTCTTGGAAGAGGCCCTCTACGCGCCCGAAGTGCCGCCGGTCGATTTGCTTATTCGCACATCGGGTGAGCAGCGGTTGAGTGGCTATATGCTGTACCGCGCGGCATACGCTGAGCTGTATTTTACTGACCAATACTGGCCAGACTTTACTGAAGAAGATCTGGACGCGGCGCTGGCTGAGTATGTTAGGCGCGAACGCCGTCATGGTAAATAAACGCTAGTCCTAGCCTCGTAAAACGTTTATACTGGAGCACTAGATGTTACTACTTATTGTTGGACTTATCTTATTTATCGGACTGGTGGTGGTACATGAGTTCGGGCACTTTATTATGGCGCGGCGCAACGGCGTTGAGGTTGAAGAGTTCGGCATCGGTTTTCCACCAGCCGTTTGGAAAAAACGCATCAAAAGTAAAAAAGGCGACTTTGATTTTACGCTGAACGCACTGCCCCTCGGCGGGTTCGTGAAGCTGAAGGGTGAGCATGATGCCGACACCGAGAAGGGCACCTTTGGTGCAGCAAGTTTGCCCGGGAAGATACAGATCATGGTCGCTGGCGTAGCGATGAACCTGCTGACTGCCTTTGTGCTGCTCACCATCGTCGCACTCGCGGGCATGCCCAAACTTGTAGACAATCAGTTTACGGTCCCCAGCGACACGCAAATAGTTAAGCATCAGCTATTAGTGGCGTACGTTGAACCGGGTTCACCCGCGGATCAGGCAGGATTACAGATCCGTGACCAGCTGACGGCCGTCGAAGGTCAGCCGGTCTCGCATGCTGAAACATTTCCTGAGATAACCGAGCAACTCGCAGGTCAGGCAGTCGACATAACGTACATACGCGATGGAGAACAAGCAACCACGACGGCACAACTTCGTACGGCAGAAGAAGTTGAGGAAAGTAAAAATACCGATGAGCCGAAGGGTTACCTCGGTGTCGGACCGAGTGAGTACACCGTTCAGCGCTCTACCTGGTCGGCACCAATTGTGGCGGGTGGGCTTATCAAGCAGTTCACGACACTGACGTTCCAGGGGCTTGGTTCGGCGCTCGGTAATCTCGTGCGCGGTGAGGGTGGTAAGGCTAGTGAGCAAGTGGCCGGCCCGGTCGGTATCTTTGTCATCTTGCGGGATGGCACGATGCTGGGCTACCAGTTTGTGCTGCTTATTATTGCTGTTATTTCATTGACGTTGGCGATTATGAACGTACTACCGATTCCAGCACTTGATGGTGGTCGTCTCTTTGTAACGCTTTTGTTCCGGGCGATCAAACAGCCGCTGACCAAGAAAAGGGAAGATCTTATCCACGGCACCGGCTTCGCACTCTTGATGCTGCTGTTCGTGGTGATTACGGTAGTCGATGTCAGACGCTTCTTCTAAAGCACCAATCCCGCCCACCCATAAGCCTGAGATGATTCAAGGTCAGGCTGACCAGCCTTACACTGCTAAGAATGACAGGTCTAAGTACGGCCTCTTTGCGGCAATTTTTGTAACGGTTGGCGCGTTCTTTGCATCACAGCTGCTGATCGGCCTAGCGATTGGTTTATTGCCGGCGTTGCTCGGTTGGGAGGTGGCACGGGTCGAGACACTGCTCAAGGACTCTGTGCTGGTGCAGTTCCTGACCATCCTAGCAGTCGAAGTGGTGTTGCTCTGGATACTGTGGCAGTTCATGAAGTCCCGGCGTATCTCGCTCAAGTCGATCGGCTTAGTCAAGCCGGAATACCGCGATATCACCTACGCGATTATTGGTTACATTGCGTACTTTGCGCTCTTGGTCGTACTGCCAGCCGCAGTCCAGGACGCCGTGCCAGGAATTGATTTCGAACAAGAGCAGGAAATTGGGTTTAGCCGATCTACGACTGGCAGCGCCCTCTGGCTGGTATTTGCGAGCCTGGTAATTCTGCCGCCGATTACCGAAGAAATTGTCTGCCGCGGCTTTTTGTATACGGGCTTGCGTAACAAACTGCCCAAGATTATCGCAGCGATTATTACGAGTATTATCTTTGCGCTCGCACACCTGCAATGGGGTAGCGGCAATGCACTGCTGTGGGCGGCGGCGGTCGATACATTCATCCTGTCCATGGTGCTAGTGTATCTACGGGAGAAGACCGGTAGCCTCTGGTCACCAATCTTGGTGCACATGATGAAGAACGGTCTGGCGTTCGCCCTCTTGTTTGTTTTCCGTCTGTAATGTGGAATAATGGGCCTATGATCCAGCGTTTACAGCTTGTATGCTACGTGCCGACACCGCCCGTTTCGGGGCGTTGATTTACGTATTCTGCAAGTAAGATGAACGAAAAGCCCCTCATGCAGCAGAGGGGATTTTTATTGGAGACAAGAGCTATCATGATGGAAAAATTTGTGTGTGTAGAAGTTGACGAGGCGGCGATCCTCGACGTACTGGACGATGATTTATTTGCCGGTGACCTTACCTTTGAGCAGCTCGCTACGTACAATAACGCCGAGCCGATAACTGCACTGGACGTTGTCGTGGGCTGCGCATTGCAACGAGCGCGGCAGTTAACGATCCCAGAAGGCATCAAGCTGAGCCCCAAGATGCTACAATAAACCAAACGAGGAATATCTGAACATCATGAAACTATCTGAACTATTTACCAAAACCCGTAAGGATGCACCAGCTGACGAGGTCGCCAAAAACGCCCAACTGCTCATAAAAGCTGGCTTTATTCACAAGGAAATGGCTGGCGTGTATAGTCTTTTGCCACTGGGCTACAGGGTTCTAGAGAATATCGTAGCTATCGTTAAAGAAGAGATGGATGCTGTAGGCGGTGTGCAAATGAAAACATCGGCGCTCCAAGGCAAGGAAGTGTGGGAAAAAACGGATAGATGGGATGACGAGATTGTCGATAACTGGTTCAAGACCAAGCTCAAGAATGGCACGGAGCTCGGTCTTTCATTTACGAATGAAGAAGCATACTCCAGTATCGTGAAGAATTTCGTGCGATCATATAAAGATCTACCTATCTATCCCTACGACTTCAAGACTATTTTTCGCAATGAACTGCGCAGCAAATCCGGCATAATGCGAGGCCGTGAGTTCTACTGGAAGGCACTGTATTCGTTCTCTAAGGATCGAAAAGAGCACGATGTTTTCTATGAAAACATGCAGCGTGCCTATGCCCGTGTATATGATCGGGTAGGTATCGGCGACAAGACCTATATAACATTTGCTTCCGGTGGTACTTTTTCTAAATATTCGCACGAGTTTCAGACTGTTTCGGATGCAGGAGAAGACACGATTTACATAGATACGCAGAAAAATATTGCCATCAACAAAGAAGTTCTTACTGATGAGGTGCTGGTAGATATAGGGTTGGAGCGTGCTTCGCTCGTTGAGCAAAAATCTATAGAAGTGGGCAATATCTTCACGTTGGAGTACAAGTTCTCTGAGCCGTTTGGCTTGACGTACACGAACGAGGCTGGCGAAGAGGTGCCGGTTTTCATGGGATCGTACGGTATCGGTATTACGCGCTTGATGGGTACTATCGCCGAAATACTTTCGGACAGTCAGGGATTAGTCTGGCCGGAGAGCATCGCGCCGGCCAAAGTGTACCTTGCCAGGCTCGGAAATATACCATCTGTGATATCAGCAGCTGATGAGTTATATAACCGCTTGACGGATTCTGGCGTTCAGGTATTATATGACGACCGCGATGCTCGCCCCGGCGAAAAGTTTGCGGACGCAGATCTTATGGGAATCCCATATCGTGTGGTGGTGAGCGAACGAACGATTGCGTCAGGGGAACATGAGCTCAAAAAGCGCACAGAAGCCGAGCCAACCTCCCTCAATACTGACCAGATCGTAGAAGCCTTAGCATAAATAATTTTGATATAATAACGTAAATCTGTGAGACTGTAGGTTACCTTCAGAAAGGAGTCTTATATGAAGAAACAATTTTACCTGACCCGTGAGGGAGTGGCAGAGCTTGAAGCTGAACATAAGGAGCTCGTAAGCCAGCGCGGCCCCATTGCCGAGCGTATCAAGACAGCGCGAGAATTCGGTGACCTGAGTGAGAACGCGGAGTACACCTCAGCTCGCCAAGAGCAGGAGCGTGTTGAGAGCCGAATTGCAGAAATCGAGAATATTCTGCAGAACGTTGAAATCATCCAAAAGCCGAAAGGTGATAGCAAGGTGCAGCTCGGTTCGACCGTGAACCTCAAGGACGGCAATGGCAAGTCCAAGCAATTCCAAATCGTCGGAACTGTTGAAGCGGATCCACTGAACGGCAAGATTTCTGATGAATCGCCAATTGGCCAGGCATTGCTGGACCAAAAGGTCGGTGATGAAGTAGAGATCAAGACTCCTGCGGAAACGGCTATCTACAAAATCGTTGAGATTAGCTAGTTCGGTAGCATCATAAAAGTATAGGATCACATACGTGGGTATCGAGGGGCTGGATTCTGAAAAGAGCCCATGGGCGGACAAGCTAGGCCTTCTGTTTACGGAGGAGTCGCTTAAGCAACGCCTCGCCGAGGATGTATCACTCGATAGCCTGATTTCTGTCGGTGTCATTGACGGTGACCGGCTTTACCCGCTTGGGCAGTTTGACCTCAAGGATGAGACACTGGCGTTATCGCCGCGGCGAGTAGTGCTGGGGCTCTGGAACGACGTGTTCGAGCCAGCGGTGCAGAATGGGGGGCTATCGGAGTACCAGGCGGCCAGCTGGCTGCTTGGGCCGGATAGTCGTGGGCTTTCGAGGGCTGATGTGTTGGCGGACCCGAATGCGAGCGATGTAGAGCTCGATGCAATTATTGAAGATGCGGTTTCTTTTGTGGGGCGAATGAGCTCCTGAATTTGATGAAACAGGTAACTCAGGGTATAATAAAAATCTCTTTGGCATGATTACGCAATATGTATCACCGGTCATAAAGACAAAGCTTCGGTCGTAGGCGCCTGAAGCACATTCGTTACATCAAAAACTCCCGGGCACTTACGACGATACCACCCAGGGAGTTTTTATGTAATCACAGCAAGGAAACAATATATGAGATATCAAGAATTTAGTGCGCAGTGCTGGGAGGTCGATTCGCTGAACAGCGAAGTGGCACACAAAGAATATGAGCAGCGAAGAGAGCAGGGGCAATCGGCAGTTGTCGGCGTGATAGGTGTGGGTGAAGATAATAGCGGCGTGTGCCGGGAGTTCTGGTCAGAGGTGCGGGCCCGGATAAAGGAACGTGATGAAATTGGCCCATACTTTTTTGGTGATGAGAATGCGGTACGCGGTTTGGCATTATGGCGGTCTGTGCAAGAAAGTTGGTATACTAGTTAAAATGGCAAACTGACAGGAGCTGAAGGATAAATGCTTCCGTGGCTCGCCAGGATTCGTAAATATAAATCTACACATCATAAATCATGTATTGGTTAAATAATATTGTTGCTGAACTTATTGCCCGCCATCCGGAAGGCGAAATAATTGTATCTTCGGGTGTATCACCATCCGGCGCGTATCACGTGGGTACACTGCGAGAAATCATGACTGCTGAAGTGGTCGCTCGTGAGCTACGACGGCGAGGTCGGCAGGCTCGGCATATTCATGTGTCTGACGATATGGACGTGTTTCGTAAGGTGCCGGTCGGCTTGCAGGCAAGCTATGCGCAGTACCTGGGTAGGCCACTATGTGACATTCCAGCACCAGATGGCAGCAATCAGAGCTATGCTGATTATTATGTTGGTGATTTGCCCACAATCGCCAAGGTATTGCACCTCGACATGGAGGTCGTGCGTGCTCATGAGAAGTATCGCAGTGGCTTTTTCGTACCTACTATAGAAACCACCCTGGCGCGCCTTGATGATGTCAAAAGAATTCTTATCGAAGTATCCGGACGTGCGTTGCCTAATGACTGGTCGCCCGTGCAGGTGATGGAGGACGGCTATCTTAAGAACCGCAAGTTTCTTAGCATAGACACGAATCAGCGAGAGATAACCTATGAGGGCAAGGACGGGAGTCCGCAGGTTGCAAGCTATGCGCATGGTGGCGTGAAGCTTAATTGGCGCATTGACTGGCCCGCACGTTGGCTGCTGTTAGGTGTGCATGTCGAGCCATTTGGGCGCGACCATGCTACAAAAGGTGGCTCCTATGATACGGGCGTCGTATTGGCCCGAGAGGTATTCGGTATAGAAGCTCCACGTCCTATCCCTTACCACTTCATTAACCGCACTGGTGAGACCAAAAAGATGAGCAAGAGCGGCGGGGATACCATCACGGCCATACAGCTGTTGGAGCTCATGCCACCCGAGATCGTCTGGTATTTTATGCTCAAGCACGCCCCGGAGAAGCAGCTGTACTTCGACGCTGGGCCAACGCTTATTCGGTTGATAGATGAGTTTAGCGGACTAATCGCTAAAGAATATAAGACCGCTGAAGAGCAGCAGCTTCTTGACCTATGTCGTGTTGGTATAGCCGACCGGACAGTCAGCAATATCCCATTTTCACACTTGCTAGAAAGCTATCAGGCATCTCTGAGGGATGCGGATAGGACGTTGGCAGTTATCGCCCGCACTGAGTATGCAGAGACGGCTAGGCGGGACGCTGATGTTATAAAGAAAGAGCTGCGCTTCATCGATCACTGGCTAAATGAGTATGCACCCGAGGATGTGAAGTTTACGCTGCAGGAGTATGTAGACGCAGAGCAGTTCAATGATGAACAGAAACAGTTTATGAATGAGCTAGCTGACAAGATTGTGACTGCACCAGCCAACGCCGATGGTGAATGGTTTCATAAGGCAATTTATGAATTCAAGGAGTCGCATGGCCTTCAGCCAAAGCAGCTTTTCGGAACGCTGTACCAAGCATTAATTGCGAAGTCTTCCGGTCCTCGAGCTGGGTGGTTCTTAAGCATGCTGCCGCGTGACTGGCTTGTTAAGCGCTTAAGACTCGAGGCGTAGAGAGCGCGGCGACAATTTTAGCGAATGGACGGGGTGCGCCGGCCTTCGTCGGGTTAGGCATGGTAGGGCTCTGCTATACTCGATGGTATAGTGACAGCTCCAGAAATGCCTCAGCAAGGTGATCACCTACCTGATCAAATCGTAAATGAAGAGCGGTATTGGCGATTACGGTCAAATCTGCAGCGATTTATGGAATTTGCGGATATCCGGATAGTTGGTGGCGAGCGGTTTACCGAGCTTGTGGAGGTTGGGCCGGATCAGGGCGCGATCGTGGCTCCGACACACACCAGCTGGCTGGATATCATCGCGCTCGGTGTGGCAAACAGCGAGCGGCCGATGCGGTTCCTGGGTAAGCAGGAGCTTTGGAGGCTGCCGTACATCGGTGGTCTGGCACGTGATTTGGGTGCGTTCTCTGTCGATCGGTCGGACAAAAATTCGCGCAGTAACGCACTCGATACCTCGGTGTGTCTCGTAGAGCAGGGTGAGTGGGTAGTGATGTACCCGGAAGGTACCCGTAATACTTCCCGTGACCGTCGCAGTCTCGGGCCGCTCAAAACCGGTGTGGCGCGGGCAGCGCTGCAGGCTTCAGGGGTGACGGAAGTTGTGCCGGTCGGCGTTGGGTATCGGCGCGGCCTGGTGCGCCGCAAGGCTGGATTGTTCCATGTGGGCGTCGTGATTGGTGAGCCGTTTCAGGTGGAGCGGGCCGAGACGACAGAGGAGCAGGTGCAGTCCGTGACGGCAGAGCTGCGCGCAAGGTTAGAGGAGTTGAAGGGCCAAGCTGTCGATCTTGCTGAATCTTAAAGCGTCTGTCACGATTAATGCTAGGCTACACAGATAGATGAAATATATTTCTTCGCCACAAAATCCGTTACTCAAAAAGCTGCGGTGGCTAAAATCGAGCACAAAGGCGCGCCGTGAATCCGGTCAGACGCTTCTTGAGGGCGTGCATCTAGCAGAGAGCTACCTCGGTGGCGGTGCTGTGCCAAGGCTATGCGTTGCCAGCGAGCATTCTATGGGTAACCAGGAAGTCGCAGCGATTGTCGCCGCCTGTGAAGCGCGCGGTGTGGACTGCCTATCTGTGGACGAGCGCCAGTTCCGGTCAATCAGCTCGGTCGAGAACGGCATCGGCATCGCACTGGTAATCGATATTCCTGCCAGTAAGCCCGCATTGCCGGTGTTACAAAACGCGCTGTTACTCGATAATATCCAGGATCCGGGCAATCTGGGTGCCATGCTGCGAACAGCGGCTGCGGCTGGTGTACATCAAGTGTACTGCTCAGCCGGTTCGGCAGCAGTCTGGTCACCTAAAGTATTGCGAGCCGGTATGGGGGCACATTTCGTGCTGGCAGTTCATGAGGGTTGTGACTTGGCAGAGGTTGTACGCACGGCAAAAATCCCGGTCTACGCGACGACGCTGGAGGCTGGGACAACAATTTACGAGACGGATTTGACTGGTCCATGCGCCTGGCTAATGGGTAACGAGGGACAGGGTGTCTCTGGTGAGCTATTGGGGCTGAACGTAGAGCAGTTGCACATTCCGCAGGAAGTCGGTGTGGAGTCGCTCAATGTGGCAGCTGCCGCAGCCGTTTGCCTCTTCGAAAAGCGTCGTCAGCAGCTCGCGAGATTGCAGAAAAAGGTATAATACGGGTATGGAGAAGGCATTGTTTGCAGCAGGCTGCTTTTGGGGCGTACAGTACTACTTCGACCAAGAGCCGGGCGTGATAGACAGTGCAGTAGGCTACACCGGCGGGCGCACAGAAAACCCGACGTATGAAACCGTATGCTACCAAGACACCGGCCATGCCGAGGCAGTGTTGCTGGAGTTTGACACATCCAGAGTCAGTTATGAAACATTACTGCGACACTTTTTCCGCATGCACGACCTAACGCAACTTAACCGGCAAGGGCCGGATGTAGGCGAGCAGTACCGGTCGGCAATCTTCTACTTTGACGATGATCAAAAAAGCATTGCGCAGAATGTGCTGAGCGAGACGCAGAAGCAGATTGGCGAGCCAGTCGTCACAGAGTTGGCTAAGGCATCAAGGTTCTATCCAGCCGAAGATTATCACCAGAAATACGTCGAAAAAACCGGCCGTGGCATGTGTCACGTCCCTTACCAGCCGCTTGCCTAGGGCTACTACTTGATAAGGTTTTTGACCGTGCCGGCAAGGTCGGTCGGTAGCACGAAGACCGTCTTTTGGCTTGGCTCGACAGAGATTTTTTCCAGCGTCTGTAGTGTACGGATGGCGACACCGCCAGGGATACGACTGAGCATAGCAGCCGCTTCAGCGACCTGCTGGGCAGCGGCTTTTTCGCCTTCGGCATTAATAATGACAGCCCGGCGTTCGCGTTCGGCCTCGGCCTGCTTGGCCATAGCACGCTTCATGTCGCCAGGCAGTTCGATGTTCTGAAGTTTGACATTCTCTACGTCGATACCCCATTTGTCAGTTTCGGAGTCGACGATCTGCTTGATCTGGATGCTGACAGCTTCGCGCTTACCGAGCAATTCGTCCATTTCGACATTGCCGACGACATCACGCAGGGCTGCTTGAGCAAACTGGCTCGTGGCATAGGCGTAGTTAGTCGTTTCCAGCACGGCCTTGGCCGGATCAATTACCCGAAAGTATACAACCGCGTCGACACCGATCGTGACATTGTCCTTGGTGATGACTTCTTGTTTCGGCACGTCAACCGGCGTGGAGCGGACATCGACTTTGCGCATCGTTTGCAGTACCGGTATGATGATGTTAAGTCCTGGTGACCGTGTACTGGTGTACTTTCCAAGCGTCAGAACGATGCCGCGCTCGTACTGGTTGATAATTCTAATACCAGACGCCACCACAATAACAATGGTTATAAACAGTAAAAACACCAAGCCCTCCATGGAATAATTCCTCCAAAAGTTTATATGATTCATTGTAGCAGAGGCGGGGCATAGTGGTATTAGTTGTTAAGAATACAAATATAGTGATACACTTTTCCCATGGCAACTACTACTAAATCAACCAAGGCCAAAACAAAAACTGCCGCCGCTAGAACCACCAAGCGTTCCAGTGGTCGCGCAAAAGCAGCTGCCGCACCTAAGGCAGTAGCGACCAAGAAAGCCGCCACCAAAAAAGTAGCGGCAAAAAAAACAACCGTCACTACTAAATCAACTAGGACCAAAACGACAGACGCAACAAAGCGAGCGCCAACCGGCAAAGCCGCAGCGACCGGAAGGTTAAAGTCGTTCAAGCTAGCGAAGACGGTGACGCTGCGCACGCTCCGCGGCCTGCATCTGATCACTGCAGGATTACTTGCGCTCCTGGCGCTGGCCGCTGGCTACTTTATGAACAATACGAGCTATCAGTTGACAATTGGTCACCTGGCTAAGGATGATCTGACGAGCGCAGCCAATTCTGTACTTGCCCCCGCTGCACAGGCTATCTACGACGTAGAGCTGCGCTGGCTGGTGGTGGCTACGCTGGTGCTCTCACTTATTTTGCCTATCCTGTATCTCACCAAGCTCGCGAACCGATATGCGGCGTACCTGAACCAGACTCGCATGCTGCCGTTTCGGTGGATTGATTTTGCTGTGACCGGTGCGTTGATTGTTGAAACGGTCGCGTTGGTAAACGGCACAAGCGACCTACCCACCCTTAAGCTACTAGCGGGAGTGATGGTAGTGACGGCACTGACAGGATTGATTGCCGAGCGACAAAATGACGCTGCTAGAACGCCTGTTCGCAGTGCATACTTTACGAGCCTATTCACGGGGCTGCTGCCATTATTGTTCATCGCTGCTTACATAGTTGCGACCGTTATATATAGTACTGCCGAGCTACCGTGGTACGTCTACGCGCTCTTTGCCGTGGCGCTGCTCCAGTATGTTGGCTGGATGCGCAACCTGCGTATGCATCTGCGCGGTGCGAATAACCTCATCGTTGAACGTAACTACCTGGCTATCAGCTTGCTGACCAAAGCGGCTTTCGCAATTGTGCTCATCGCCGGATTTTTCCGCTAACGATTCATGCCATTGCCAGAGGTAACAATCGACAAGCTCGTCCATGGCGGACAGGGCCTGGGTGTGCTGCCGGACGGTCGGAAGGTGTTCGTCTGGGGCGTGCTGCCCGGTGAGCGCGTTTTGGTGCGTGTAACTAAAAAGCGCCGCGACTACGCTGAGGGTGTCGCCGAGGAGATACTCGAGCCGTCCGCAGAGCGTGTCGAGCCGCTGGACGATGCCTATTTGAGTACCAGCCCCTGGCAAATTATGGATTTTGCGACCGAGAACAAATATAAGGAGCAGATCCTGGCGGAAGCATTTGCGCGTGAGAAGGTCAGTATTCCGGGCTTTGATTTCGTGACTGCTGGTCCCCAGCTCCACTATCGTAACAAAATGGAGTATTCCTTCTGGGCCGATGACAATGGGCTGCACCTGGCACTGTTTCACCGGGCAAGTCATGGCAAGCGGATCGTGCAGGGTAGCAGTATTGCCCGGCCGGAAATCGATGCAGCAGCCCACAAGGTGCTCGAGGTGTTGAATAAAAATGCTATTCGCGGCTCCCAGCTAAAGACGATTGTGCTCCGCGTGAGCAAATCAGGTAGCGTCGCAGCTGCGCTGTTCGTGAAGGACGAAAACTTCCCGCAGTTGCCGGAGCTGGGTGATGCCGGTCAGGGGCTTGCCGTCTACTACTCCACGCCGAAGAGTCCAGCCAGTGTGATTACTCGCGAATTGTATCGTTTCGGTGACCTGGTTCTGACCGATAAAATTCTCGGTGTTGATATCAGGTACGATGTAAATTCATTTTTTCAGGTCAACCTGCCAGTCTTCGAGATTGCGCTGAAACGCATTGATTATTTTACGGGCGGCTATATGAACAAGGTAGATCTATACAGCGGTGTAGGTACGATTGGCATCCCGATTGGCGGCACCAGGGTGCTGGTGGAGAGCGACGCGCACAATGTTGAGATGGCCCGGCAGAATGTGGGAGGGAAAGATATTGAAGTCGCACATGCAGCATCCGAGCAAGCGTTGGAGTATATTACGCCTGACGCTTGTGTTATCGTTGATCCGCCGCGGGCCGGACTGCATGCGAGTCTGATAGATAAGCTACTGGAAGTTCGTCCACCACAGATTACGTACCTAAGCTGCAACCCATCTACGCAGGCGCGCGACGTGGCTCGTTTGCAAGAGATATATAATATCCGCGCTTTTGAGGGGTACAATTTCTTCCCACGCACGCCGCATATCGAGAGTCTGGCTGTTCTGGAGAGAAAATAGCTAATGCCTCAGACAGGGCTCTCCTCGTAATTGTGGCGCCAGACACGTATACTTATGCATAAGATGAATGATCAAAAATCCGGCAAGGCGATAATCTTTGACCTCGATGGTACATTGGCAGATAGCATTACCGTAGGTATCGACATTGTTAACGAGCTAAAGGTTATTCAGCGGCCGCTCACCCGTGAAGACTATGAGCGGGCCAAAAATCTGACCATTCCGGCAATTCTTAAGGAGTTTGGCGTGCCATTGTGGCGCGCCCCGCACATTTTGATGAAAGGCCGGGCAGCACTGACAAAGCGTATACATGAAATACCTTTTTTTGAAGGCATGGATGAGGCAATTTACGAGCTGGCAAAGGATTACCGGCTGTTCGTCATGAGTTCTAATAGTCTGGTCAATGTACAGAAGTTCCTAGAGCTTCATAAAGTCCGCGAGCCGTTTGAGCAGATTTATGGCGGGGCGGGGATTTTCAGCAAGGCAAAAGTGCTGAACCGTGTCGTCAAGCAGCACGCGCTCGATAGGCAGCAGACGTACTATGTTGGTGATGAGGTGCGTGATGTTGTCGCGGCAAAGAAAGCCGGTCTGAAGTCAATTTCCGTCACTTGGGGGTTTAATGGCGAACAGATTTTATCGACGCAGAATCCCGATCACATCGTCCATACGCCGCAAGAACTACAAGCGATTTTCACTAAGGAACAGCAGTGAAGCTACATAGATTTTATGTGCCTGATACTGAGCTCAAGCACAACATGTGGTTGCGCGATGCCAAGTTGCTGCATCAGTGGAACAACGTGCTACGCTTTCGTGCTGGGCAGGAAGTGGTGCTGTTCGATGGTCTTCGACATGATCGGCTGTATAAAATAGACGAACTAAAGAAGGATGCGGCACATCTGCTGCATGTTACGGACTTTGAGCGCCAAGAGCCGAAGCGTAACGTCTACCTCCTGTGGTCGTTGCTGAAGAAAGATAAGAACGACTGGGTGCTTCAAAAAGCTACTGAGCTCGGTGCCAGTCACTTCTTGCCGCTTTTAGCGGATAGGTCAGAGAAAGTAGGCTTCAATGCAGAGCGGGCTGAAAGGATCGTTATCGAGGCAGCCGAGCAGTGCGGCCGGAGTGATATCCCGACGGTGCGTGAGCCAATGCGCGTTGCAACGGCGATTGAGCAGCTTCACGATAAAGCTGCGTTACATATCTGTGAACAGGGTAGTGAGGGTGATGGGCCGGACATGCAGGACAGTGTCGGCGTACTGATAGGCCCGGAGGGCGGATGGTCTGATGCTGAAAAGCAGCTCTTTATAGAAAGGCAGCTCAGACACCTGAGCCTTAGTGGCTTCACGCTTCGTGCCGAAACCGCTGCCATTGTCGCCACAGCGATGGTAATATAGTTAACACACTAGAATTGACAAAAACCAAAAACTGTGCTATAATGAAAAGGTACAGTAAAGAAATAAAAACATGTCAATTCAAGAAACTCCGGCACCAGAAAACCACCACGAACAAGCACAGTCTACTCATGGTGTCAGCTTCGAGGATCATCCCGCTATTGCATTTGGTGAGCACGACACTTTGCCTCACGTGGAAGGCGATGGTCACCGAAAGACGATCAAGCAGCTATCGCAGTCGGCAATTTTGCTTGCCGAGCTGAACCATCGTAATGAGACAGATTCGCTGACAGGGGTCGCCAATCGCCTAGCGTTTACCCAGGAGCTCGTCAAGCGATCCGCTGAAGCACAAGAAGAAAAAGAATTTGCTCTGATGTTCATTGATCTTGATAAGTTCAAACAAGCTAACGACACGCTCGGACACAAGAAGGGTGACGAGCTACTGGTGAGTGTCGCAGATAAGCTAAAGATTAATCTGCGTGAAGGTGAATTCTTAGCCCGCTTAGGGGGTGACGAGTTCGTAGCCATTGTGAACCCAAGAAATACCGGCAATACGCGACGAGACAAAAGCCTTCGGCCTGAAGATGTCATCGAAGGCCTAAAGAGTCGTTTGTCTAGTGAAGTAAGTGCTGCGGGCGAAGAAGTCGGTGCACCATTCGTGGGTGCGAGCATTGGTGTTGCTTATTTCAAGCCAGGGGAATCGCCGGAAGACCTGCTTCACCGGGCAGATCAAGAAATGTACCGCGTAAAGCAGGAGAAAGGCGCCAGCCGCTAAGCCACTCTATTTACCATTGCTGATACAATAGAAGGATGAATTATTGGAGGGAGCGGTCGCAGCCGTATCAGCCTGGTCAGAGGTCGGCCTTTAAGGTGTCGCGCAGCAAGATTGAACTGTACAAGCAGTGTCCGCGTTGTTTTTGGTTGGATGTTCGGCTCAAGATCAGACGGCCCAGCAGTCCACCCTTCAATATCAATAAAGCGATTGATGAACTACTCAAGAAAGAATTTGATAGCTATCGCCTGAAGGGTGAGCCGCATCCGATGATGACGGAATTCGGCGTGCAGGCAGTGCCGTTTTCGCATGATCATTTGGATAAGTGGCGTGAGAACTTCGTTGGTGTGACAACAGTGCACGAACCGACGAATTTGCATGTGTTTGGTGCGGTTGATGATATATGGACGAATGATGCCGGGGAGCTGATTGTGGTGGACTACAAAGCAACGGCCAAGGACCGGGACGTCAGCATTGATAGCGACTGGCAGATTAGCTACAAGCGGCAGATGGAGGTATATCAGTGGCTGCTGCGCCAGAATGGCTTTGAGGTAAGCGACACAGGCTATTTCGTGTATACAAATGGCCGGTTCGATCTGGATGGGTTTTATAACAAAGTGGAGTTCAAGACGAAAATTATTCCCTACACTGGCGATGACAGCTGGGTTGAGCCGACGTTGCTGGAGATGAAAGAATGTATGGAGGGCGACATGCCTGCCGTTGGTGTCGCCGCTATGGGTGGTCCGTGTGATTTTTGTATGTACGCCCGTCAACGTACTGAACTAACGCTCCAGGCAGTGCAGGCAAAAAAACGCAGCAAGCTCATCCAGTAAAAATAATTTCTCAGGTATACTATAGGTATGCTAGACATTCAGTTTATTCGAGAAAATCCAGAGTTAGTGCAGGAAAAGTCCAAACAAAAAGGCTACGACATTGATATTCAGCAGCTACTAGGCTTTGACGAGAAGCGGCGTGAATTGCAGCAGCAGGTAGATGGGTTGCGCCAGGAGCGTAACGAAATCGCGGATAGCATGAAAGGTGGCAGGCCGTCTGACGAGCTTATCGCCAAGGGCCGTGCAGTCAAAGATAAGCTGGCAGATCTGGAGCATCAATTTGCCTCAATCGATAAGGAGTTCACCGAACTGCTAAAGGCTGTGCCGAATATGCCGCTAGAGGATGTGCCGGTTGGCGGAGAAGAAGATAGCCTTGAGATCAAAAAAGTTGGTGAGCAGAAAACCGGCGCAAGGGATCATTTGGACATCGCCACAGAACGTAGTTGGGTTGATTTTGAGCGTGGTGCGAAGGTTGCAGGTACGAAATTCTACTACTTAACCGGTGACCTGGCGTTACTGGAAAATGCCATTACACAGTATGCCCTGCAGTTTGTGTTGGAAAAGGGGTTCCGATACATGACCGTACCGCACCTGGTTAATAGCCGCACGGCGACCGGGACGGGGTTTGCGCCACGTACGAGCGACCAGGGGGATGAGTACTATATTGAGGGTGAGGACTTGTCGCTCATCGCTACGGCTGAGATTCCACTTACCGGCTATCATGCAGACGAGATTATTGATGAAGACCAGCTGCCGCTTATGTACGCAGGCTTAAGCCCGTGTTATCGCAAGGAAGCCGGCACGTATGGCAAGCACACCCGCGGCCTGTTCCGTGTACATCAGTTCAATAAGTTGGAGATGTACGCCTTCACGACAGCAGAAAAAAGTGCGGAAATGCATGAGCAGCTGCTGGCGTTCGAGGAAGAACTGTGGCAGGCAATCGGTATCCCATATCACGTGATAAATATCGCATCGGGCGATCTCGGGGCACCAGCAGCCAAGAAGTACGATATTGAATACTGGTCTCCGGTAGATGAGAAGTATCGTGAACTGACGAGCTGCAGTAACTGCACAGACTATCAAACGCGGAACCTGAATATCCGGGTAAGGCGCAAAGATGGGCGAGTGGAGATGCTGCACTCATTGAACGGTACCGCGGTTTCGTTGGCTCGCTCGCTCGTGGCAGTTATCGAGCATTACCAGAATGAAGATGGCTCTGTGACCGTGCCAGAAGTGCTGCGACCGTACATGGGCGGCAGGGAAAAAATCTAGGTAGTAAAAGGAGGGCAAAGATGATAGAAAGACTCGACATCACTGGGGTGCATATGGATGTAGACAAGAAGCTGCATGATTATGTCGTCAAAAAAATCGGTAAACTTGATCGCTACATGCCGCGCCACGCCCGCAAAAGCGTCCATGCTGAAGTGTTTTTAAAAGAGCAGATGATCAAGAAGAAAAAGGAATGCATCGCTGAGGTAACGATTCGCCTGCCAAAGGGTAACGTGACGGCCAAAGAATCGACCATGAACATCTATGCTGCTGTCGATATCGTTGAAGCCAAGCTCAGGAATCAGATTAAGAAGTACAAAGACGCCCACAGTACGCTTCGGCTGCACCGCCGTGTCATGCGCCGCCTGCGCCGAGCCCCACAAGACGCTTGAATAGCGAAAATTGTCAAAAATATGTTTAGACCTCAGTATCTCTATGAGGTACAATAGTTTCATTGCAGTTATATCCGAAAGCCTGATAGGGAGGTTCCTCTAAGTGAAGAAAGTCTTTAAACGTGTCTTGGGCGATCCACAAATCCGAACACTGAAGCGGCTCAAAAAGCGAGTCAAGGACATCAATGCGCTCAGCACGAAGTACGAAAAAATGTCAGATAAAAAGCTGGCAGAGCAGACTGCCAAGCTGAAGAAGCGTCTGGAGAAAGAGTCACTGGATGCAATCTTGCCGGATGCCTTCGCGCTCGTGCGCGAGGCGGCGTCTCGAACGCTCGGTCAGCGGCACTATGATGTGCAGATGATTGGTGGTATGGCGCTGCACGAAGGTAATGTCGCAGAGATGAAGACCGGTGAAGGAAAGACGCTTGTTGCAACTGCGCCGGTGTATCTTAATGCTTTGACCGGCAAGGGCGTGCATGTTGTTACGGTGAACGATTACCTGGCGCAGCGTGACGCCGGCTGGATGGCGCAAGTGTATGATTTCCTCGGCATGAGCGTTGGTGTGATTATCCCAGATCAGTCGTACATTTACGACCCCAACTTCAAGAATGAGAACCACGAAGATCCGCGCATGCAGCACCTTAAGCCATGCACACGCCAAGAGGCTTACGCGGCAGATATCACCTATGGTACCAACAATGAGTTCGGCTTTGACTATCTGCGTGACAACATGGTCCGCGAAAAAGATCAGCTGCGCCAGCGCGAGTTGCACTTCGCGATTGTTGACGAAGTTGACTCTATTTTGATCGACGAAGCACGAACACCGTTGATCATTTCGGCTCCGAGCGTAACGAGCGGTGCGGCGTACGCACAGTTCAGCAAGGTGGTCCGTAACCTGAAGCGCGATGAGCACTACGAGGTTGACGAGAAACGTAAAGCAGTTGTTTTGACCGATGAAGGTGTCGACAAGGTTGAAAAGATTCTCGGCATCAAGAACCTCTACGGTGTCGATAACATCCGTACCATTTATCACCTGGAGCAGGCACTCAAAGCACAGGCGCTGTTCAAGCGCGATAAAGACTACGTTGTGACTAAAGAAGGTGAAGTTGTAATTGTCGACGAGTTTACCGGTCGCTTGTTGGCTGGTCGTCGATATAACGAAGGTTTGCACCAGGCTATCGAGGCTAAAGAAGGCGTCGAGGTGCAGGAAGAGTCTATGACGCTCGCAACCATTTCGTTCCAGAATTACTTCCGTCTGTACGAAAAGCTATCTGGTATGACCGGTACGGCAGCGACCGAGGCTGAAGAATTCCACCAGATCTACAAGCTCGATGTTATTGAAATTCCATCGAACAGGCCGGTCATTCGTGATGACCGGCCGGATCGAATCTACCGAACCGAAGCTGGTAAGTTCAAGGCCATCGCTCGTGAGATCAAGGAGCTACACGAAAAGGGTCAGCCAGTGCTGGTCGGTACAGCGACGATTGAGAAGAACGAAGCCCTTGATAAGCTGCTGACCAAGGAGAAGATTCCGCATCAGATGCTGAACGCCAAGAACAACGAGCGCGAAGCATCGATTGTGGCCAAGGCGGGAGAAAAGGGTGCTGTAACGCTCGCGACCAACATTGCCGGACGTGGTACTGACATCGTGCTTGGCGAGGGCGTCAAGGAGCTCGGTGGTCTGCATGTCATTGGTACTGAGCGAAATGAGTCACGCCGCGTTGACAACCAGCTACGTGGTCGTGCCGGCCGTCAGGGTGATCCAGGCTCCAGCCAGTTCTTTGTGAGTACCGAAGATGACCTGATGCGCATATTCGGCGGGGAGCGGATTGCCGGCATTATGAACCGTCTGGGCGTAGATGACGACGTGCCGATTGAGAATCGGGTAATCAGTAAATCACTTGAGGGTGCTCAAAAGAAGGTCGAAGGCTATAACTTTGACGCCCGTAAAAACGTGGTCCAGTACGACGATGTCATGAACCGTCACCGTAAGGCGACATATGCAATGCGTCGTGAAATCCTCATGCAAGGGGAGATCCAAAAACGTATCAAGCTGTTCATTGAAGAAGAGGCCAAGGCGCTAGCAAGTTCACCGCAGTTGCTTAGTGACGATTTCGAGACGATTCTGACTGAAGTATTTCCGTTTGATGAGAGTACGCTCGACCGTCTGTTCGACACCGAGTCTGACAAATTCGGCGAAGTACTTATACAGGAAGCGCTGGAGCTGTATCGTGGCCGTGAAGCGGCGTTTACACCGGAAATTATGCGTAAAGTCGAGCGTGATGTATACCTGCAGATTCTTGATAATCTCTGGATGCAGCACCTGGAGAATATGGACCACCTGCGTGAAGGAATCCACTGGATAAGTGTCGGTCAGCGCGATCCACTCGTGGAGTACCGTCGTCAGGCTCAGCGCATGTTCGAGGAAATGCAGCTGACGCTGCGGCATGATGTGGTACGAACCTTGTTCCACGCCGAACCAGTCGCGCTAGACCGTGCAGTCGAGACAGAGCTGACGCGTGCTGCTCGCCAATCCGTTGACAATGCAGACCGAATTACCGAAGGCGAAGAGTTCCACGAAGCTGACTTCGTGCCACGCCAGGTTGCGGCGGAAGAGCAAAAGCGAGCCGCGACCAAGCGTAAAAAAGCCCGCAAACAGGAACGCCAGCGCAAACAAAAAGCCAAGAGCCGAAAGCGTAAGTAGCTCCATGAAGCATACGGTTCATGAAGTATCTCTTAAGAATGGTGCCAAGGGCCTGTTCGTGCACGTACCTGATGCGACAGTTATGACCTTTGAGCTCAACTTTCGAGCCGGCGAGTACCTCGTCGAGCCGGACAAGTGGGAGACGCCTCACCTCATGGAGCATGTCTTGCTGGGTGCTAACGAGCTGCTCCCAAAGGCGAGGCTGTTTCAGGCCGAGTTCGAAAAGAATGGTGCGTATAGTAACGCCAGCACCGGCAGCTACGATGTTACCTACGAAGCCGAGTGCGCGGATTTCGAGTGGGATCGGATTGTTGATTTGCTACTTATCGCTATCACCAAACCGCTGTTTTTAGAAGAGGAGTTTGAAGCTGAGTTCGGTAACGTTCGCGAAGAGCTGAGCGCCAGGAGCAACAGCCATTTTCGCCACTTAAGCCTCGCGTTGCGCCAGGCCTACGGCTTCAAGGTCAAGACCGACCAAGAGCGATTGCTGCTGATGGATAATGTCGATATCCATGACATTCGTGCGCACTACATCAACACGCATACCGCCCAAAACCTGCGCTTTGTCATTGGCGGCAACTTGCCGGCTGAGCGGCGTAAAATCATCAAGAACCTGATAGAAAACATTGAATTGCCCGAGGGCGAGGAGCGTCTGGAGTTGCCCCATGAGAATCCGATTACCCTCAAAAAACCGCTGTACATCGCTAATGACACCATCGACAACGTGTACTTCTACATCGATACATTTATGCGCCGCCGGATGGAAGATTCGGAAACCGATGCGCTAAGTCTCATCAACACCATGCTGACTGAAACCCTCTATTCACGCATCCTTGGGACGGCGCGTGAAAAGGGCTTGGTCTACGGTATGAGCTCCGGCTATGGGCAGACCAGGGACAGTAGTAACTGGTGGTTCGGGGCACAAGTAATGCCGAAGAACGCGCCGGCGCTATTTAAGATTGTCGAAGCTGAGCTACAGGCTGTGTTTGAGGGCAACATTATCGATCAGGACGTCATTAGTGCCAAGCAGTACGCACTCGGACGCTACCAGCGCAGTGGGCAGACGGTCGGCGGTACGGTCAGCGGGTACAGCAGCCGGTATTTCTTCGATGAGGGCATCGAGGACTACTACAAGATTCCCGAGCGTATTGAGGCGGTCACCAAGGAACGGATCATTGAGATTTCACGGGCACTCTTCAGTGAGAACATTAGCGGCATGGGGGCGCTCGGTAACTGCGGCGAAGAATTTGTGCACGAACTCTACGAGCAAATAACACCGCTCTGGAAAACCGTATAATAGTGTCTATGGACGAATTGCAGGAACGAGCGGCAGCGCTGCAAAGCGACGTGCGTGCCGCTATGGACAAGTTGGCCATCGAGCAACTATCGGCTGAACTTGAGGGGTTGCAGCAACGTTCAGCGGCGCCTGATTTTTGGCATGACAGTAGCGCTGCCCAAGCTGTTATGAAGCAGATCGCCCGTCTGGAGGCGCGCACCAAGCCCTGGATCGAGCTGCATCAGTCGGTTACCGATGCGGCTGAGCTGGCTGCCCTTGATGACGTAAGTCTGACGGATGACATACAACAACACTTGGAGGCTGCCGAAGAGGCTTTCGCTCGTCTTAAGCAGCACCTCAAGTTTTCCGGGCCGTTTGATGGGCATGACGCTATTTTGAGTATTCACGCAGGAGCTGGCGGGACTGACGCGCAGGATTGGACGCAGATGCTGCTGCGTATGTATGTCCGATGGGCTGAAGGGCATGACTTTGACGTTACGACGGTTGATGAATCTACTGGTGAAGAGGCCGGCATCAAAAGCGTGACGCTGGAACTCAGCGGCGACTTTGTGTATGGCAAGCTGAAGGGTGAGCACGGCGTACACCGGCTGGTGCGACTCAGTCCATTTAATGCCGACAACCTGCGCCAGACCAGCTTTGCTAAAGTTGAAGTGGTGCCAAAGATTGACAAGCCTGAAGAGATTGCGCTGGATGAGAAGGACTTGAAGATTGACGTGTACCGTAGCGGGGGGCACGGTGGCCAGAGCGTCAATACCACTGATAGCGCGGTGCGCGTAACACACCTGCCAACTGGCATTGTCGTAGCAATCCAGAACGAGCGTAGCCAGCTGCAGAACAGAGAAACGGCATTGACCATTTTGCGCTCCAAGCTGGCGCAGCTGCAGTTGGAGCAGCATGCTGAAAAACTGTCTGAACTAAAAGGACCCAACGAGCAAGCCGCCTGGGGCAACCAGATCCGTAGCTACGTGTTACATCCGTATAAGCAGGTCAAAGATTTGCGCACCCGGCACGAAACGTCAGACCCCGATGCAGTCTTGGACGGCAAGCTCGACGACTTTATTGACGCCTACTTAGAATTCTCCCTTGGAGACGGTTAACGCTACGGGTCAGCTATTCAAGCATAAGGAGTTTTTTGGTATACTGGGTCAGTAAATGATTCTATTGGACAGGGTAACCAAGGTTTATAACCGCAGTAATACGGCGCTGGATCGTATATCGCTGCACGTACAGCAAAAAGAGTTTGTGATTATTATCGGTACATCCGGCGCCGGTAAGTCGACGCTTCTCAAGTTGCTCACTCGGGAAGAGCGGCCGACGTCCGGCAAAATCGTCATTGGTGGTCTGGATTATGACAAGCTCAAAGACCGGGATATACCACTGCTGCGCCGTAAGATCGGCGTGGTCTTTCAAGACTTCAAGCTGCTGCAGAATAAGACGGTGTTCGAAAACGTAGCGTTTGCACTCGAGATTGTCGGCTTTGGTAATAAGGAGATCAACCGCACGGTGCCGCGGGTGCTGGATATCGTCGGGCTAAAAGGCAAGGAGAGTCGCATGCCGGCAGAGCTATCGGGCGGCGAGCGCCAGCGTGTTGCAATTGCCCGCGCCATTGTTCGCCAGCCAAAAATCTTAATTGCCGACGAGCCGACTGGTAACCTTGACCCTAAGCACGCATGGGATGTCATTAAGGTATTAGAAAAGATTAATCGCTATGGCACGACGGTCATATTAACCACCCACAACCAGGAAATCGTCAACAAACTAAAGCGCCGCGTGGTTACAATCCAGGGCGGCCGGGTTGTCAGTGACCGAGCGAATGCGGAATATAACAAAGGGCTGACAAAGTAGGGGACGCATGAACCATTGGTTTATCACACAGTGGCGAATTTTTAAGACTGGCGCACAGAACTTCGTTCGCAACCTCACGCTGGCAGTTGCTGCGATGGCTGTCATGGTGATCACGCTGACGATCATTCTGTTTTCGGTCGTGGCAAATGCAACGTTCAATAATACCGTCTCACAACTGACTGACCGCATTAATGTATCGGTGTATCTTAAGGATGAAGTTGCCGAGGATGACGAGCAGCGCGTCAAGTTCATGGAGGACATCAAGCAGGTTGAGAATGTCGAGCGCGTCGAATTTGTATCCAAAGACGATGCCCTGGAACAGTTTCGCGAGGACAGCTCTAATAGTCCCGATCTGCTGACAGCGCTATCGCAAACAGACAACCCGCTACCGGCAAGCTTCAGGATTTGGCCGGCAAACCCCAACAATATGGAGCCAATCCGACAGTTCCTCGAGGAGCCAGCTATCGCGAACCTGCAGTCAGATCCTACGTCGTACTCCGGCGATCGGCGAGCGGCCATCGACCGTATTACCGAGGCAACCGAGTTTATCCGCCAGGCTGGAATCGTCGGTATAGTTATCTTTATGATTGTGTCGGTGATGATAATCTTCAACACCATCCGTATGGCAATATTCAACCGCCGGGAAGAGCTGCAGATTATGCGACTGTTGGGCGCCAGTACCTGGTATATTCGTGGCCCGTTCGTGGTTGAGACGATCATATACGGCATCATTTCTGCAATCATTTCGGTACTGATCTGCAACTTCCTCTTCGTGGGTGCCGCCACGGCATTCGAGGCCACTAGTCTGGGCGTGCTCGATATCAACTACGCGGGCAGTTATTTCAAAAAGCATTACCTTATTATTTTGACTGCACAATTAGCGATTGGTATACTCATTGGTGCCGCATCGTCTGTCATTGCTACACGGCGTTATCTCAAATTTAAGTCTTCGAAATAAACACTCTTCTACAACCAATATTACTTCACACAAGGGGAGGGCACTCTACGTAGCAAACAACTGAACGCATAAAACTATCTTAAGACGCCGGAGAGGGTTGACCGGAATGGTTATCGGCGTGTGTTGTAAAAATAAGCGAGAACACTATAGACAATTTATGACAAGCCGTGATATATTTGAGGGGACAAAAGTCAAACAAAAACTACAAAAAATGAAAAAAACCATAACATTCTCGCAGAAGTTGGTGCTGCTGGCGCTCGCTGCAGTTTTTGTAGTCGGCGCAATTGGTTCGCCCTTTGTGCTGGCTGACGAGTTCGACGCGCAGATTAATCGTCTGCGGGCTAAAAACCAGCAGAAGCAAGCTCAGCACAGTGACTTGCAGGTAAAAGCCAAGAGTTTTGAGGACAGGATTGATGAACTAAGGAAGCAAATTAGCGGTCTTGAGAGGCAGATCAGCGAGGACAAGGCGAAGAGTAGGCAGTTGAAAGCTCGTATTGTCGCAGCTGATAAAGAGCTCAAGAAACAACGTTCGCT
>CAZWRS010000009.1:0-21027 GCA_964636435.1 uncultured Candidatus Saccharibacteria bacterium
TTATCACCCGAGAATGTCTGGGCAAGTGTGGTGACGACCCCGGCCTCGGTTGCTGATGCGCTGCCGATTGTTAACGTAACCTCATTTGGATTCGCCAGGCTGTTTAGGCTCCAGGTGGTTGAAGCAGTTGTCGCCGTAGCTGCCGCATCAAGCAGATTAACGTCAGTAGCCGCAACACCATTAATGCTGACGCTGTCACCAACGCCGTCGCTACCCGCATCGGCGGCACATACCCACTGACTGGAGCCATTGTACTTAAGGATTTCGCCGGCACTACAATCTATCAATGACAAGCCGTTGGCATCCACCTCTAGGCCCTTACCTGCCTGAATAGCCAGTGTCAGTGCATTCGAAGAGACCTGCAGGCCGTTACCCGTCAGGTCAGTAAACGCATCACCGTTGATGGTGAACGTGTCGCCCACCTCTAGCGTCAGACCACCGTTAAGCGTTGTCAGCCCCTCTACAGACAGTGCACCGCCAATAATGGTGTTGCCATCACTCGCGACACTGAAGTTTGCAAAATCTATCGCAGCAGTCGTACCCTGGAGCACATTACTGCCAATATTGATATTTCCGGTCAGGGTTAAGCCAGCAAACTGCGGTGTGGCGCTCGTACTGATGCCCTGTGCCGTATTAATGACACCACCAGAAGAGATAAAGTTCGTGGCATTAAAGGCAGCGATACCCTTGGTTGCACCGTCGGCTGCAGCGTCATCAATCGTAATGACATTGCCGGCACCAGTAGCGTTATTGATAGAGATAGACGGCCCATTCTGACCAGCGATTGAAGTAATGCCGCTGGCGCTGCTACCGCCCAGACAATTGTCCCAGTAAAGCGTACCTGTTCCATTTTGTGCCTTGAGGCACTGGTTTGTCGCACCGACCGCTGAGGGTAGCGTTAGAGTATATGACGCGCTCGTAGCGCCTGATTGGATGGTTACTGTATTGCTGTTGATGCTATTCCGAAGAACTATCGAACCGGTACGGCTGCTACTCACACCTACAGATACGGTAGTGCCCTGCACCTCGAGGTTGACATTGCCGTTAACCGTCACCAAGCTACCATTATCCGACAGAGACGAATCACCAATCGTAGTGCCGGTCGAGCCAAACTTCGCAATGCGGTCAGCACCGCCTGAGCCAGTAATTCCGCCACCGACACCAGCACAATTTCCGCTCGTTAGACAGATAGTGCCATCAGCATCTGGAAGCATGTAGGTTCGCTCTGCACTGAGGCTAGTGGCCCGCAGCGTTCCAGTATTGCTGGCACCATCAGTAAAGGTAAGCTTTCCAGCGATTCCTGACGTACCTATACCAATCGTATCGCCAACTAACACCGTTGAGCTGACTACCAGTGCGCCAGTTACGTTCGTATTATCTAGCAGTTCAATAGTTCCAGCTGCATTGAGCATAATCTGACCAGCACTCGTAATCGTAATGTTATTACCTGCCCCGGAGCTGCTGATGTTCAATGCCCCGGAACTTTGTAACACAGGCGTCGTTACACTTATACCGAAGGTCGGATTGTCTATAGTAGAGATAGGGCCGCATGATCCACCATTTCCAAGTAATATATTGTTTCCACCTCCCTGTAGATTACCCATGCCCCATGAACAGTTAATTGACGTATTTCCACGCACTGCCGTATTCATGGTCGACCCATAGAGCACACTTAAAGCAGGTGTACTGCCCTCACCGCCGTTACCAGTGACCGATAAACCAGTTAGGGCGCCAATGCCGGCGACATAGTCTCCTGAGGTCAAAGTGCCGAGTATTACCGCGTTATTTTCTATTTCACTCGTGCCGATAGACTGTCCGAGCAGTGATACATTGGCATTTAGATCCAGGGTAATAAGACCAGCCCCGTTGTCAGTTACCGCCACCTTGCCGGCAGTACCTTGTAGTGTTAAGGCACCAGTAAGTGAATTGAGTGAGGTTACGTTCGGGCCGCCCAATGATGATGGATCGACCCAAGTGAAACCACCTGATGCCTGATCATAGCTCAGAATGTAATTATCGGTTGGCGCGTTGGTGGTAGACAGGTCCAACTCCAGTATGGTGCCATCGACAATCTCAGCACTGACTATTTCCGTTCCCAGAGTGGCGCTAATAGTGATACTGCCTGCCCCATTCGTGATACTGATGCCCGCGCCCTGAGTTAAGGCCGCTAAATTATAACCGCTACCATTTCCGATAAGCAGCTGGCCGTTCATGGGCACCGCGGTCAAGCCGGTACCTCCGTAGGCGACGCTGAGCGCATTAGCCAAGGCCAGCGAACCACCGACGTGCACAGTTGTACCGGTTTGCGTCAGGATAGAGTTGCCGATTGTCTGTGTACCAGTGAAAAGAGGAATCGTGCCATTCACACCGCCCGGTGTCGTCACGCCTATACCAGACCCTCCGTCATCGTCCGAACAAATGATTTGACCGCTGGCATTAGTAGTAAGCGCACCGCCATTCGCAAATACCGAACAGTTGAGTGAGGTAACAACGGGGCCGTTGACGGTAAGCCCCCCGGTTAGCAGCAGGCTCGAGAAGGTCGGCGAACTAATAGCGGCGAGATCTTGTGGTGTTGAGATCCTCACCACGCCATTGTTGGTCGTTATGCTGATACGATTAGTGGTACCCTGGATGGAGATTGTACCGTTTTGGCCATTTAACCGATCAACACCCTCGAATGGCTGCACCGCTGGAATATCTGGAATAACAATTTGGCCGATTTGTGCCCCGAGCTGTGCTATCTGCGCTTGCAGCGCAGCCTGCTGAGCTTCGGTTGCGAAATTACAATTGTTGACGTCTAAACAAATCGTACCCGAGGCGTCTGGCAGCACAAATGCCTGATCGCCCGTTAACACTTCAGTCGAGATTATTGAAGCAAATGCCTCGTTGGTGACCCTGATAGTGCCACTGGAAACTATATCGCCATTAACGAGCAGGGAGCCCTCCTCTTTCAGCAGACCGACCTTTTCATCTGCTGGCAGCGGGCTATCGATAGTCACACCCTGCGTGGGAACATCACGCTGTAGTCGTGAATCATCTGAGGTGTTGTTCCGCACCACAAAAGTAACCGCGAGTCCGGTCAGCACGACCACGAGAAGCGTTATTGAGAGGGAAATGATCATCGCTCGGCGGCGAGAAAAGGCAGTGGCGTGAACTTTCGGTGCTATCACCTTAGCCGCTGGTGCCTCACCTTCGTTGCGAACTTCGAGCGTTTCGATCGGATATGTTTTTTGCTCAACAGAATAGCTAGAAACAGGCGCGTTGGCGTCTGCCATATCAAGAGAATTCGATTCATCCAATGATTGAACCGATGAGGCTGGTGGAAGGGGTTTTTCTTCCATTTTTTTGTGTGAATGTTTTTGTTTGGGCAGCCCTCTTTCTGAGCTGGTGCCTCTACTGAAATGCAGAGATAATTTCCCACCTCAATTGTAATAGAGAGCGTATCAGATGACAACTCTTTAGCGTGAGCGTAATAACTACTGTGGATAAGCTAGATCCAAAGAATCGCATAGATAGCAGCTACGCCAATGACTAACACCGTGAGCGCTACGCCCACCACGCGCGTCATTTCGCGGCGTATGATCTTACCAGCTAGCGGGTTGCGGCCAACTGCCGTGATGGAGCTAGAGATAGCACCGTAAATGATACCCCCTTCTGCTACCAAGACTATCAGGAAAATCGCGAGGGCAGCCACGACCTGCAGCTCGCCGACATCTCTTCCAGTTAACGCCCGACCGAGCCGCTCCAAAGAGGAATCAGTCATACTTGCATGCTGGTTTGAGGCCGCCATGTGATCCAAATTGGCTCTGACCTTACCAATCTTTACCTGCCCCTCCGAACCACCTTCTTGGATAGCTTGTGTCTCAGAGGTGCTTTCGTCGAAATCCTCAATCGCGATACCAACCACTGGGGCGGTGTTTTTGTCCGCTTTCATTAGTATCCCCAGCAGGGGTGACGGCGCCAGCAGATCACCATTCTTCACGACGCCATTGAGATCCGATACAAAAACCGTTGCTTCGCCTGTCGTTTGTACAAAAATCTTCGATTTGCTTGATCCTGCCGCGACGAGCTGGCTATCAGTCGTCGTACTCACGCCTATAACCTTGGAGTTTTTATCGAGTGCCGCCCGCTCAACCTTTGGCTCATCGGCCGTGCTAGACTCACTGAGCGCTACCACCATTCCGGGAATCAGCTCAGCATCATCAGTCGCATAACCGTTAGCGAGTGCTGCCACTGATGGAAGCGTGACGGTAAGGATCGCGACTGCACCAAAAGCTACACTAAATAACCGTCTCATAAGTATTACGCTCGAATTCTGCACCGTGACTCTAGCCTTTAGCATTTTGCTATAAGTATGAAGTGCTTTGCCCTCGAGCACAAGCCCGGCTACACAATGAAAAGAGCCCGCTTGGGGCTCTTTTTGCTCTTAGCCAATTTTTTTGATCTTGATTACCGTGTGGCGCTGCCGGTGGCCGCGCACCTTATGTACACGCTTCTTTGCCTTGTAACGGATTGCCGTTACTTTGTCAGCTTGCACATCAGCCTCGACAATATCGGCGGTCACCTTCGTGCCGCTCACTTCCGGCGTACCCACGGAGGTCTTGTCGCCATCAATAACAAGAAGGGGCGTAAACGTAGCAGTTTTACCTTCGTTGCCTTTAAGTAGCTCTACTTCGAGAGTTTCACCTTCTGCGACCAGGTACTGCTTGCCACCTGTCGCAATTACAGCTTTTTTCATACGTACTTTCTTCTTTAGAAAATTAGTTACCGATAGAGTCTAACAGAGAGAGGCACCTTTGTCAAAGGACCCTAAGACGTCTTTTTGAGTTGAATAGTTAAATCTTCACCCTCTACTTTTACATCCGTTGTAAATCCCTCTACACTGGCTGCCATTTCTGTTGCCAGCGTCTCGGCCTTGATGGTCTCTAAGTACTCGTCAATAGCCTTGCGTAACTCTTTATCTTCAGTAGCGAGAGCCAGTTGAATGCGATCATCAACCTCCAGACCGGCTTGCTTGCGCGCACTCTGGACATTACGCACCACTTCGCGCATGAGCCCCTCGCGCCTAAGCGGCGGCGTTATGCTGAGATCAAGCGAGATTTCCTTACCAACCTCCTCCATCTGCTTCACATTTAGCTCCTCCAACACGATTGGCAACAATTCAGCCGCATCCTCGCCTACCCGATTGCTGAAGTCGGGCACGCTGATCTTCGCTAATGGCTGGCGAACTTTCACGCCAGCCGCGGCCCGTTGACTTAATCCTTCGTTTATCACTTCCCGGATGTATGCCATCCGATTGACAATCAGCTCATTTACCTGCCCTGACTCCGGCCAGTCCAGTAGGTGTACGGACTCGCCACCAGTCAGTTTTTGGTACAGTTCCTCAGCTAAGAACGGCGTAAACGGCGCCATGATCAGACTTAGCTGCACCAGCACGTAGTGCAACGTACGGTAAGCCTTGTTCTTATCCTCGTCATCTCCACTCTTCCAGAAACGGCGGCGTGACCGACGCACGTACCAGTTGCTTGCATCGTCAATAAACGGCAGGATCGGTGCGACCGCGCTCGGAATGTCGTAGCCATCCATGTGCTCAGCTACTTCTCGAGCTAGCTGGTGGACGCGACTGATAATCCACGTATCGAGCGGATTGGTCACGTCTCGCATCGGGTCGCTTGGTAACCGCGATTCATTGTCCTTAGCTGGCGTAAACTCCCAACCATCGACCTCAGCGTACATCGTAAAGAAGTCGTACATGTTCCAGATCATGCTGAGCTTGCGCGCCACGTCACCAACTTCTTTATCTTGGAGTGCAAAATCCTCACCGTTTAGGAGAGGGCTTGAGAGCAACAGGAAGCGTAGGCTGTCGGCCGAAAACTTATCCATTAGCTCATTCGGGTCGGTGTAGTTGCCATACGATTTACTCATCTTACGGCCGTCGTTCCCTGCAACATTACCGGTTACGATTACATTTTTGAATGAGTTCTCTCCAAATAACGCCACGCTCATGGCATGCATATAGTAAAACCACGCCCGCACCTGGCCGATGTACTCGACGATAAAATCACCGGGAAAGTTCCGCTCGAACTTATCCTTATTCTCAAACGGGTAGTGGAACTGAGCGAACGGCATCGAGCCGGCCTCAAACCAGCTGTCCATCACTTTATCAATCCTCGTATAGGTTTCGCCGTCGATTTCAAACGTAACGTCATCAATCCATGGACGGTGATAGTCGTCCAACTCAACACCAGACAGCTCTTTCAGCTCAGCGTAAGACCCCACTACCCTGACTTTACCTGATGCTGACTTCCAAACTGGTAGTGCCGTCGCCCAAAAGCGGTCGCGACTCAGGTTCCAGTCTGGCGCTTGCTCGATATTTTTCGCGAAACGGCCGTTCTTAACATGCGGGGGGAACCAGTTGATATTACCGTTTTGCTCAAGCATCTTGGTACGCTGGCCATCGATATCCATAAACCAGCTCGGGTGCGCCCGGTACATCAGTTTAGTGCCGCAGCGGTGGCAGTGCGGGTAGGAGTGGCGGATATAATCGATCTTCCAAACGACACCGCAGGCATGCAAGTCTTTTGCGATCTGCTTGTTGATGTCCCAAACATTTTCTCCCTTCCAATCCCCTTCAGTAAAGAAACCATTTTCATCAATCGTATGAACGACCGGGATGCCCTTTTCCTGAGCCAGGGCAAAGTCTTCTTCGCCGTAAGCTGGAGCAATATGAACGGTACCGGTACCGTCGTCAGCGCTGACATAGTCGGCATGCCAAACCTGATGAGCACCCTTGCCGCGATCGGCAAAGAGGGGTTCATAGGATTTTCCAACCAACTCCTCACCCTTAAACGTACGCATAGGTTCGTATGCTAGTGGCTGGTGCTTTTCATCCTGCAAAACCTTCTCGAGCAAAGCCTTGGCAACTACGAACTGCTCATCACCAACTTTGACTTCGGTATACTCAAGGTCTTTATTCACGGCTAGAGCCGTGTTGGCGGGCAGCGTCCAGGGAGTAGTAGTCCAGGCAAGCAACGTCCGGCCGTCTTCAAGCTTGAACTTTACGTATACGCTCGGGTCAGTGACGTCCTGATATGCACCAGCGTCCATGGTAACTTCGGCTTTCGAAAGGGGTGTGGCATCGAGCGTACAGTACATCAACACCTTTTCGCCCTCATAGATTTTGCCCTTTTCATAGAGTGTCTTGAACGCCCACCAGACGCTCTCCATGTAATCTTTATCCATGGTCTTGTAAGCACCCTTGAAGTCTACCCAGCGGCCAATCCGGTCGATTGTATCCTCCCATAAGCTGCTGGTTTGTACCATGTTCTCGCGAGCGGCAATGATATATTTTTCGATTCCGTAATCGATGACATCTTGGCGTGACTTCAAGCCAAGCTTCTTTTCGGTATAGCGCTCGGCGGGCAGCCCATGACAGTCCCAGCCCCAGACACGCTCCACGCGCTTGCCTTGCATGGTTTGATAGCGTGGTACTACATCTTTGACGATCGAACTTAGCAGTGTGCCATGATGCGGTACGCCGGTAATGAACGGCGGGCCGTCATAAAACACGTATGAATTCTCTTTGGGCCGCTGCTCAACGGACTTTTCAAACGTCTTGTTTTCCTTCCACTGCTTAACGAGGTCCTTCTCGTACTCAATCGCCCGCCGCCTAGTTCCCGACTTAAACTTCATGCTTCCTCCTTCTACAAATAGAAAATCACTTCTCTTGGCTGCCAGAACCCTCGCGGGTGGTACCATCTGGCTTCCAAAAGAAGTGATTCTTATTGGCGCTTAATTGTCTGCTGTTACGGGCATACCCGAGAGGTTCTAGTGAGCTAAGGAGCTGTTCTTCCTCCTCCGTATCTGCCATGGGTAGATTCGTGGTTGATGGCCACTGGTGACGGATTTACCAAATTGTTACGTTCATAATTGTAGACCAAATTACTACTGTTTGCAACCACTACCTGAGGTAGCTGGCAACCTCATCCATGAGCGGCAGACGCTCGCCCTGCCACTCTTTGAGCAGCTGTCCATCATCACGGATCACCAGCAATGCCGGATACTGCACTATGCCATAGAGACGAGCCATGTCGGCACCTTCAACCGTATCCAAGCTAACGAGCTCAATCGTCTGACCCCTCTGGCGCTCAAAATCCCGAGCGTACTCTTCTACCATACGAGCAAACTCTGACTTCGGCCGATACAGCGCTATCGCTTTCATATCTGTCAGTTTACCATAAGCAAAAACGAGAGGCGATTCATAGCCTCTCGTTTTGCCCGTCTGCAGAGATAAGGTACTAGCTACAGCCCGTGGTGCTACCGCAGCTGGTGCAGACGTAACAGCTGCCTGAGCGCTGGGTCTGGTTACCGCAGTTGTAGCACAATGGCGCTGTGTCGTCTTTAGTTTGTGCTTGCTTTGGCGCGTCGGCCGAAGCGGCAGCTATGGTCTTCTCCTCAGCTACGGAGGTGACTACTTCTGCTTTAACCGCCTGTGGCTCGTCTGGAGCTTCCTCGAGGAGGCTCACCTGATCTTCGGGCATATCATCGATTGAAGCCAGGCCCAGCTCAAGCCGATCGTCAAACGACAGGTAGTCGAGCGCGAGGCGGCGCATGATGTAGTCCGTGATCGAGCTGGCGGTGCGGATTTCACTATCGTCCGTCATACCGGCTGGCGCAAAGCTCGTACCGCGTAGCGTCTTGACGTAGCTCTTTAGCGGCACGCCGTACTGCAAACCGTGACTTACTGATATCGCGAAGGAGTCCATTAAGCCTGACAGCGTCGAGCCCTGCTTGGAAATGCTGACGAACAGTTCGCCCGGATTGCCATCGTCGTACTCACCCACGGTGAAGTAACCATCCAGATCAGCGATCTCAAAGTGGTACGTCCGGCTATTACGTACACGCGGCAACTTGCGGCGTACGGCAGACTTTACGATTATCTTGTCCTGCGACTCTGCGGTTTCGGCGACTGGCTTGTCTTTCTTGTCGCCTTCTTTCTTGGCCATCGACAACGGCTGTGCGACCTTACAGTTGTCACGGTAAATAGCGACTGCTTTCAGGCCTAGCTTCCACGACTCCATGTGCAGCTGCTCAATCTCTTCAACGGTTGCCTCTTCAGGCATATTGACCGTCTTACTGATTGCGCCAGACAAGAATGGTTGTACTGCGGACATCATCTTGACGTGGCCCATGTAATGGATTGCGTTGTCGCCCATCGAACAAGCGAAGACCGGCTCATGTTCTTTCTTGAGGTGCGGAGCACCGAGTATAGTCTTTTCTACATCAATGTAGCTAACGATATCGTCAATCTGCGACTTCTTGTAGCCGAGTACTTTTAGTGCACGCGGCACCGTCTGGTTAACGATACTCATCGTACCGCCACCAACCAGCTTCTTAACTTTCACCAGGCCTAGGTCGGGCTCAATGCCCGTGGTGTCACAGTCCATCATCAGACCGATTGTACCGGTCGGAGCCAAAACGCTCGCCTGCGAGTTACGTACACCGTATATTTCGCCCAGCTCGACCGCTTCGTCCCACGCCGCTGCTGCTGCACTCAGGAGCTCCTCCGATACGAGGCTGGCGTCAATATTCGACACCTCTGCCCGGTGCATACGAAGCACCTTTAGCATTCCTTCGCGGTCTTTATGGAAGCCAGCGAAAGGACCGACCCGGTTAGCAATCTTAGCGCTCGTAGCATACGCCTGACCAGTCATGAGGGCGGTAATCGCCGCTGCTTGAGCTCGACCTTCGTCAGAGTCGTAAGGCAGACCCTGAGCCATCAGTAGCGCACCGAGGTTTGCGTACCCCAGCCCTAACTCCCGGTAAGCCTTCGCATTCTTGGTGATGTTCTCTGTTGGATACTCACTGTAACCGACCAGTATCTCCTGTGCAGTAAAGACCAGCTCTACTGTATGAATGAAGGATTTAATGTCAAATGAACCATCATCTTTGAGGTACTTGAGCAGATTGATGCTAGCTAGGTTACAGGCGGAATTATCGAGGTGCATGTATTCCGAGCAAGGGTTGCTGGCGTTAATCCGACCGGCGTTTGGCGTCGTATGCCACTTGTTGATCGTTGTATCAAACTGCATACCTGGATCAGCACACTCCCAAGCAGACTCGGCAATCTGTCGGAAGAGATCACGCGCTTTTACCGTCCTCACTGCCTTGCCGGTAGTCACTGCCTTGAGATCCCAGTTCTCATCATTTTCTACAGCTTGCATAAACTCATCGGTTACGCGCACTGAGTTGTTTGCGTTCTGGTACTGCACAGAGAATGAGTCCTTGCCATCTAGGCTCATATCGAAGCCTGCTTCTTGTAGTGCACGCGCTTTACGCTCTTCGATGGCCTTGGACCAGATAAACTCTTCCACATCCGGGTGATCAGCATTCAAAATGACCATCTTGGCTGCGCGGCGCGTCTTGCCGCCACTCTTAATGGCGCCTGCTGACGCATCAGCACCACGCATAAAGCTCATCGGGCCAGAGGCAGTACCGGCACTCTTGCCAAGCTTCTCATAGGATGAACGAATGGTGCTCAGGTTGATGCCGGAGCCAGAGCCACCCTTGAAAACCATACCCTCTTCTTTATACCAGTTCAGAATTGCCGGCATAGTGTCTTCAACCGCCAGGATGAAACAAGCACTGGCCTGCTGTGAGCGATCGGCGGCACCGATGTTAAACCATACCGGTGAATTGAAGGCTGCCCGCTGCGTGGCCAAAATATACTTCAGCTCTTCGCGGTAGTCCTCGGCCTCTTCTTCGGTCTCGAAGTAGCCCTCTTGTAACCCTTGGCGAGTAATGGTGTCTACAACCCGATCGATTAAATCCTTCAGAGAGTTTTCCCGCTCAGGGGTGCCAGGCGTGCCGGTAAAGTACTTCTGCGCCACAATATTAATAGCGTTCAGCGACCAGCCTTCTGGAAACTCCACGCCCAGCTGCTCAAAAACTGGCTTGCCAGTCATTGGATTCATAATTACCGAGTCCCGCTTAACCCATTTGAGCTGCTCGTAGGCCTTGCTCTTGGGGGGCGTTAGTAGGCGCCTGTGGCCCAGGATTGCTGTTTGTCCCATAATGTTACCCTCACTTTACCGGTGCCGAAAAGAACCGCTTCCATCGGTCACCATTTAGTTATTTTTATTAAAAATTTTTATTTAGAGCTCTCGTTACCGGCACCTGCTCTCTTTGGCGCCAACCGATACTCCCTTCGAGTCTCAAACTCTGCCGTCATTTATACGCTCTTTTTGCATATTATCCAAGACATTTTAAGATCCGAAGGGAGCCGTCGAACCTTAAGGTTCAACGGGATTGGTTTTTCGTTCGCGGATTTGCAGTAATTCCTGCTCAAATCCAGCGATATCCTTAAACCGGCGATATACGCTTGCGAAGCGTACATAAGCAACCTCGTCCAGCTGCGCGAGCCGATCCATTACCATCTCACCAATTTTGGCAGACGGCGTCTCTTGCTCGCCACAGGCATAAATGTGCTGCTCAATGTCCGCAACTAGGCGTTCGAGCTGCAAACTCGTCACCTGCGTTTTCTCGCACGCCCGATACAGGCCAGCCAAAAGTTTGTCGCGATTAAACAATTCCCTCGTACCGTCGTTCTTGACCACGATGATTTGCGGACGCTCTACACGTTCGTACGTCGTGAAACGATACTGGCAATTGAGACATGCCCGACGACGACGAATAGCTTCGCCATCAGATACGTCTCGCGATTCTATGACTTTTGTGTCGGCCTGCTGGCATTGACTGCATTTCATGTATCGCTTACCTTCCTGTTTGCTCATCCATAAGGTGACAGAAATACTGCAGCATGCCTTCGTACTTCAAACTCCAAAGTACGGTCATGCCATTCGTTCGCCGCTTATAGATGTGCAAAGCTTTTATCCATTAAACGTACGATCACTATGTACAGAGTCCTATATATAGTGCCTATGGTTACTAGCATAGCCCCAGCTATAGCGTTTTGCAAGCAAAATGTGGTGTATTATTTACGCGTCTTGTTTGTCTTCGGGGCTGTCATCAGACTTAGCCTCAGAGCCCTGACGACGATTCTTGAGCCGCCTCAAGAACGAGGGTTTTTGCAGCTCATCCTCCTCGGTCGTACTGCCGACAAAGGTCTGGGAGGTAGTATCTGGTGTAGCAGACTGCTCGTTCGCAGGGGTCATCGCGTCAAGCTCGTCATTATCCATATTCCAGATATTTGGCATGGGCTTCTCGTCAAAAACCTGGCTGGCTTCAGTAGGCCGATCCAGCGTCGTATCAATACCGGAAAAATCGTTGTCATTAGTATCATTCATCGGTGTTGGGGACGGTACATCTGCTGATGCATTATTTACATCGCGTGTTGCAAAATAAGCCGCGTCAAAGCCCGTAGCTACGACGGTAATGATAATCTCCTCTTCGAGATCCGGACTAATGGTGGCACCGAAAATGATATTCGCATCCGGGTCGGCAGCTGCCGTAATCGTTTCGGCTGCCGTATTAATCTCGTGCATGGACATGTTCATGCCACCGATAACGTTAAAGAGGATTCCTCTCGCTCCGTCGATAGAAACTTCCAGTAGTGGTGACTCAACCGCTTGCTGGGCAGCTTTGATCGCTCGATCATCACCACTTGCCCGGCCAATGCCCATCAGCGCTGAACCCGCATTTTGCATAACAGCCTTAACGTCGGCAAAGTCCAGGTTAATGAGGCCATGGACGGTAATCAGGTCGGAAATACCCTGGACACCCTGCCGTAGCACATCATCAGCCACCTTGAAGGCTTCGAGGAGCGGTGTCTGGCGATCGATAGTCTGTAGCAAACGATCATTGGGTATAACAATCAGTGTATCGACAGCCTGCCGCAAGTTACTGATGGCCATCTCGGCATTACGGCGGCGCTTGTCACCCTCAAAAGCAAATGGCTTTGTAGCGAACCCTACGACGAGAGCTCCTGCCTCCTTAGCCGCTCGGGCCACGACATGACCAGCTCCGCTTCCGGTGCCGCCACCGGCGCCAATGGTAATGAACACCATGTCGGCGCCATCAACGACTTTTTTTATGTCATCAATGGATTCCGACGCAGCCCGCTCACCAACAGAAGGGTCCGCGCCAGCACCGAGCCCGCGGGTCGTATCGCTGCCAATGTGGATCTTATGCTGTGCCTGGGAATGATGAAGCGCTTGCGCATCCGTGTTAATGACTATAAATTCCACGCCATCGACACCCGCTTCTATCATGCGATTCACAGCTGCACCGCCGGCGCCGCCCACTCCTATTACCTTGATCCGTGCAAAAGTCTCTATAGCTGGTGCAACTTGTGGCATCTTATAAGATTTCCTCTTCTTTGTCCTTTATAAAAAGGAGTATATCACATGAACCGCTGGCCAATCACTCTTCTTTAGCGCTTCAGCCGTTTGATTAAGCCGCCGATGAGCCCGAACATACTTTCATTGGGCTGACCTGGCGGCTGCGCGCTCATTGGCAAGAACAGCATGTCCAGCAGCATCAAGCCAACGGCACCGGCGTACGCCGGGTCCTGGACGGTGTCCATAAGACCTGAGAGCGGCTGCAGTGCACCGACTCGACTGGCGAGCTCCAATTTCTCTTTAGCAAAGTCTGCGATACCGGGCAAGTTTGCCGTACCGCCCACAATCACTACACCACCTGGCAGCTTGCGCGAGCGGTGGATTTTCTTCAGCTCTTTATCGACATATTCCAGGATCTCTTCGACCCGTGCCTCTGTAATCATACGTATATCTTCTGCCTCAAAGACATGGGTCTTGTCTTCGTGCACAACAGACACGCTGCCGATCTTTGGCTCGCCCTCCAGCGTCGCGTGCTTGAGCTTGACCTGCTCAGCCACATCTAAATCTGTCTTCAGGCCTATCGCCAGGTCATTGGTAATGTTCAATCCGCCCAGTGGCAAGACAGCTACGTGCTGTACTTCGCCATCTTCGATGACTGTCAGGTTGGTCGTTCCGGCGCCTATGTCCAACAACAAGGTGCCAGACTCTTTTTGCTGGCGGTTGAGCACCGCCTCCGCTGCTGCCAGGCTGGCTACCGTATGGTGGCTCGCGGCTATATTAGCTTTTTCCAGCGCCAGGCTCAGGCTCTTCAAATTCGGCGAAGCCGCGGTCACGATATGGGTGTCAACCTCTAGGCGCACACCCTGCATACCGACCGGGTCCTTAATGTTATCCTGGCCGTCTAGGCGGTAATTCTTGGCGAACACCTGAATGATTTCACGGTTGGGTGGCAGCTTTACAATCGTGGCAGCCTCTTCTGCCCGCAAACGGTCTTCGGCCGTTATTTCTTTGTTGGCAGTGCTGATAGCAATCACGCCCTTGGAGTTCATGCCAGTGACGTGCGAGCCATTGATGTTAACGGTCGCATTATGAATCTGGATGCCAGAAACCCGCTCAGCCTCCGTAACCGCGTGCACAATCGCCTCTACCACATCATCGACATGCACGACCACGCCACGTCGCATGCCGAGATTCGGTGCACTACCGTGCCCAATAATGGATGGATGAGCCGGATCCTGGCTATCTACCATGCCGACTACACAGCGAACAGAGCTCGTACCAATGTCGAGGCCAATAAAATGGCTTTGCGAAGATTCGCGCATGGTGGAAGTATACCATAAGAACAATGGTGAATAACTATCTGAAGTAGACTTTTTACAGCTGGGTAAGTATCTCTGAACCGTCCTGTGTAATAAGTACTGTATGCTCAAAATGAGCAGCCAGCGACCGATCGTTCGACCGCACGGTCCAGCCATCAATATCGATATACACCCGGAAGTCTCCCAGAGTAGCCATCGGCTCGATCGCGATCGTCATACCCGCTTCAAGCACGGGGCCGGTGTTCTTTCTGCCGTAATTGGGTATATTGGGGTCTTCGTGCAGCTCGTGCCCGACGCCGTGACCAACCATATCCCGTACAATACCGTAGTCGCCGCGTTGCAGTACCTGCTGAATGGCATGAGAAATGTCGCCGACCCGCACCCCGTCACGCAGCACTCCCACACCGGCGTATAGTGATGCTTCGGTATCACGTAATAACCTACTCACCTGCTCGCTTGCAGAGCCCCCTGCGATAACCGACACTGCCGAGTCTGTAATCATGCCGTCATATGTTACGCCAAAATCTAGGCTGACGATATCACCAGCCTTGATTTCGCGCTTAGTGCTCGGTATACCATGGACAATTTCATCGTTCAGAGAAATACAGATGACATCTGGAAAACCATACTGGCCCAAAAATGTCGGCGTACCGCCAGTTCCGCGCAGCTCACGCTTGGCGACTTCAGCCAGGTCCTTGGTCGTCATGCCAGGCTCTAGCGTTTCTTTGAGCGTCGCCAGCACGGTTGCAAGCAGCCTGCCGCTTTCGCGCATAGCCTTCACTTCCGCCGGTGTTTTTACCTTCGTATACATACGGGAGCTATTGACCCAGTGACGCAATCGCTTGTTTTATCTTTGCCTGTACAGCTTCAACCGTATCGTCGCCATCAATATCAAAAACCGGCACATCAGCTTTCTTGAAGTTATCAAGTATTGGTCTGACCACCTCTTCGAATTCTCGTAATCGCTCCGCGATTGCTTCCTTTGTGTCATCTTGCCGGCCCCGCTTCTCAAGACGCTCCAGGACCGTCTGCTCATCCACCATCAAATGAATCACCGCCGTCACGTCCAGCTGGTGGTGCTTATGCTGATTGAGCAGCCAGTCAGCCTGCGACACGGTTCGAGGGAAGCCATCCAATATGAATTCTTCATGCACATCAATCAACGCAAATATTTTCTGCACTAATTTAATAATCTCTCTGTCATTCAGGAGCTTGCCGGCCAGCATCTCTTTGCGGCGCTGACCAGAAATCAACATACGCAAAAACTCACCTGTCGATAGCCACGGCAACGCTAGCTCATCAGCCAGTAGCCTGCCTTGAACACTTTTACCAGATCCCGCCACCCCAATAAAAATAATCACTACTGAACTAACCTTTCTTTTACCATTCTCGCCACTCTACCGCCATCAGCTCTGCCTTCGCTCATTTCCTTGACGCGCGCTATTACTTTACCCATCGCCTGCGGCGTCACCTCATCTAGCTCCTGCACTGCACGATCAACAAGCGCGGACAACTCCTCGTCTGTTAGTGGTGTAGGCAAATAGCGGCTAATGACGTCGATTTCCTGCAGCTCCGCTTCGGCCTTCTGTTGATTTCCGCCTTTCGCATACAAATCGGCACTTTCCTGGCGTTTTTTTGCTTCTTTTTGCAGCAAAGCAACGACTGCATCATCACCCATTCCCTGCTCGCGCGTTCCGGTAGCCACCTCAGCATACTGAAGTGTGCTCTTTAGCGTGCGCAAGGTAGTTACGAGCTGCTTGTCTCCCGCGAGCATGGCGCTCTTCAGGTCTGCATCGATTCGTTGTTTTATATTCATGATTTCTCGATATAAATTTTACCAGAAAAATAAGGGTTCATGAGAATAAACCCTTACTTTCTGCTGACTGCGGCCGTCTAGCGCTGGCCAAGCTTAATTTTCTTGAGTTTCTGCGACTTACGATCACGGCGTTGTATCGCTTTTTCGCGGCGTTCACGTTTGCTCATCGGCTTTTCAAACCGTTGCGCTTGCTTGGCAACGGCCAGAACGCCTGAACTTTGCACCTTGCGGGTAAAGCGACGCAATACGTTCTCAACAGACTCTTTGGAATCTTTACGGGTTACTTGTATCATGCCGGGCATTATACGCTAACAGAGGAGGCTACGCAAGTAACAGCGACAGAAAACTATACGGCCTACGCTCCAGGCGTCTGACGCTTCTGGTTCATGCGTTGCGATTTCAACACGATACTTTGCAGCTCTTTAAATATGGCGAAGTGCTTGTTCGTATGATAAATCTTCGTGTTACCCTGCCGCTCCGATATCAGAAAACCAATTTTCTCGAGCCGCTTCAGTTCACGCTGGATATTACCAGCGTCTTCCTTGATCAACTTAGCAAGACCGCGCACATGCGTCTTAAAGTCCGGGTACTTTGCGTACACGACTATAATCTTACGCCTAACTCGTGAGGTGATAAATACATCTAACATAAGCTCTTATTGTCAATCAGACAACGTAAAGTATAGCCAAAATTCGCGCGACTTTCAACATCCATTTTTAGCTCCTCTATAATAGAAGGTATGCATTATTACGAAGTATGGGTGGCAAGTCAGCGCTATCACAGCGACAAACCCCTGACGTACGCCAGCGAAGCTGAGCTCCAAGTCGGCACGCTTGTCACGGTACCGCTACAGCGACAGACCGTTGTTGCAGTTGTAATCCGGCAAGCTAAAAAACCAGCCTTCACAACAAAGAATGTGCTTCGAATTGTGAGCACCTCACCTATCCCTCAACAGCTGCTCGGCCTTGCTGAATGGCTGAAGGATTACTACCCCGCACCTTTTGGACAGATCATATCAACAATCGTCCCGAGCAGCCTGACAACCCAGAGCCGGTCAAAGCAAAACCCCACCGCTCGGCCAGTAGCCAGCAAGACCTTGCCGCCACTCACCGAAGAACAGGCTACCGTGCTTCAATCCATACAAGCTAAAAGTCCGCAGAGCGTCCTCCTGCACGGTGACACCGGTACCGGCAAAACCCGGATCTATCTCGAGCGCGCCCAGGAATGCATCGCGCATGGACAATCCGTCATCCTCCTGACGCCAGAAATCGGTCTCACGCCGCAGCTGGCACAAAGCTGCCAAGAAGTCTTCCCGAAGCAAACTGTTGTCTTGCATTCCGGCATGACTGCTGCCGCCCGTCGCAACATGTGGCTGCGCATCCTTGAATCACAGGAGCCGCTGGTAATTATTGGACCGCGCTCCGCGCTCTTTGCACCTGTCAAAAACCTCGGCCTTATCGCCATTGATGAGTTCCATGAGACTTCATATAAGCAGGAGCAGGCCCCCCACTATCAGGCAACACGGGTTGGTGCCAAGCTCGCGGAGCTGCACCGCGCCCAACTCATCCTCGGCAGTGCAACACCCCTCGTCAGCGACTACTATGCGTTTACCCAAAAACAATTGCCTGTTCTTCGCATGCAGCAGCCGGCGGTAAAACTTAACTTTAATGACGCAGCAGTGCAAGTAATCGACCTTAAAAATCGCCAACTATTCAACCGTTCACCCTGGCTGTCTGACACCCTGGTTAATGCCATCGAGCAAGCGGTCCAGAACCGGCACCAGGCGCTCATCTTCCTCAACCGGCGCGGTACGGCTCGTCTGGTACTCTGCCAAGCATGCGGTTGGCAGACCTTATGCCCTAACTGCGACCTGCCCCTCACCTACCACGGTGATACCCACACCCTTCACTGCCATACCTGCGGCCATTCCGAGAAATCGCCCTCCAGCTGTCCTAACTGTAGTAGCAATGACATCATCTTTCGTAGCATAGGCACCAAGTCTATTGTGACGGAAATTGAGCGGCTCATACCCAATGTCAGGATTGCCCGCTTCGATAGTGACACCCATCACTCGATGAGCCTCGAGCAGCAGTACACCTCAATAAAAAACGGCTCCGTGGACGTACTGGTTGGCACGCAGATGCTGGGCAAAGGCCTGGACCTACCGAAGCTTTCTGTTGTAGGAATTATTACAGCCGAGACGAGCCTGTTTTTCCCGGATTACACGGCAGAGGAGCGCACCTTCCAGCTCATCACCCAAGCAATCGGCCGAGTAAATCGTGGTCATACAGCGGGTACGGCAATTGTTCAGAGTCACCATCCCGACAGCCCGGTCATTGAAGCTGCGGTCAGGAAGGACTACGCCGCACTCTATGAGCAGCAGATACAGGAAAGACAACTGTATAAGTTCCCTCCCTTCCGGCATACCCTCAAGCTAACCTGCACGCGAGCCAGCGCATCCAGTGCCAAACGTGCCAGCAGTCAGCTACAGGAGAAGCTTTCACTAGCAAAACTACCTATCGAGCTCATTGGCCCCAGCCCCGCCTTCATAGAGAAGTCCCATGGCAAATATCACTGGCAGATAATCGTCAAAGCTATCGAACGGCAGGTGCTGACCAGCATTGTCCGTGATCTGCCTGCAAACTGGTCATATGATATCGATCCCATGAATCTTCTCTGACAATCTGCTAAGATAAAACGAATGACGAAAGACGATATCATCACCCTACCCAATGCTCATTTGCGTGAGCGTTCACAGAAAGTCGGCCTCATAACCGATGAAATCAAGCAGCTCATAGCAGACATGGAGGCGGCCACCCTCGACTGGGAGGATAGCCGTAAGCACGAAGTCGGTGTTGCGCTCGCCGCCATCCAGATAGACCGAAAGCTGCGTGTCGTCGTGGTTCGCAACAACTTTGACGACAAAGCAGACCGTACCTTCCACGCCCTTATCAACCCGAAGATCACCAAGCATGAAGGCGAACTGGTTGAGGACTTCGAGGGCTGTCTGAGCGTCAAAGATATCTACGGTAAGGTCAAACGCCACTCTAAGGTCCGCGTGAGCGCCACCGACATCAACGGCAAAGAAGTCCGGGTCACTGCCGAGGGCTTCTTAGCACGCGTCTTTCAACACGAAATCGACCACACGAACGGCGTTGTCTTTATCGACCACATTAAAGATAACCGCGACGCATTCTTCAAATTAGACAGCGAAGGCCATCTGGAGAAACTCGACTATGACAAAGACATCAAAGACAATCGCGACCTCTGGTAGACCGCGTTTTGTATTCTTTGGCAGCGGTCCAGTGGCTGCTGAATCACTTCGCTTACTGATGAATGATTTCTCGATCGAGGCAGTTGTCACGAAGCCAGCCACCCAGACAGAAATGCAATCCATCGCCTCTCCGGATACACCAGTCCACGCAGTTGGCACCAGAAAGGAGCTCGACGCTCTCATGGACTCCAGGCTGTTCTCGAGCGAGCTAGCCGTCCTAATAGATTTCGGTATTATTGTCAGCCAAAAAGTCATTGATTACTTTCCACTCGGTATCATCAACAGTCACTTCTCACGCTTACCGGAGCTGCGCGGCGCCGATCCGATAACCTTCGCCATTTTATCCGGTCAGCAGCAGACCGGTGTCAGTCTTATGCTCCTTGTCGAAGCCATGGACGAAGGCCCACTCCTTGCCCAACGAACCTGCACTATTACAGACGATGAGACGGCCGTGACGCTTACCGATAAGCTGGTGCAGATGAGCAACGCCTTGCTCAAGGAAAATATTCCCCGATACGTTGCTGGCGATCTGAAGCCGTACCCACAACAAGTAGAAGAGATTACGCCTACTTACACCCGCAAGCTCACCAAAGAAGATGGCATCCTTGATTTCACCAAGCCCGCGGCGCAGCTAGAGCGCGAAATCCGCGCATTCATTGACTGGCCGAAAAGCCGCACCCAGATCGCTGGAAAAGATGTAATTATTACAAAAGCTTACGTAGCGCCTCACCCTTCCTCAGATAAAACGCCTGGTGAGGTGGGTGTCGTGACAGAGACAAAGTCCCTATACATCACAACCACCAATGAATCATTGTGGATTGAATACCTGAAGCCAGCCGGTAAAAAAGAAATGACCGCCGAGGCTTTCTTCGCCGGTCATAAAAATTTGTTGCAATAAATACTACGCTGCAGTCGGTGGCTGCTCGGGTGGCAGCTGCTGCGACTCTTTGCTAGCGGCAACAATCTGTGGCGCTGCCTGTTTGATCTCGGCCTTTAGCGTCTCAAGCTCTTCGGCCACAACCTGCTTATAATTCGGAAAGTTCGTCTCCAGCCACTTAAGTGCGCCCACTTCATCGTTTTTATCGATGAACCCCTCAAACTCATCCAACTGCTCGTTCGTCATCTTCTCGGCAAGCTTCATGCCAACGCGCATCTCGAGCGTCTCGTAGATATGCGCCAACATCTTGTTCTTTTCATCGGCTGGCAGTTCACCGAGGCCAAGCTCTCTTAGCAAATTGTCGTCTAGTTTGAACATGCTAACTTCCTACTTTCTATTAGTCTTTGTTTATTTTACCAGAGAATCGTCTTCTACCTAGACTG
>CAZWRS010000009.1:21127-27391 GCA_964636435.1 uncultured Candidatus Saccharibacteria bacterium
CTCTTACGCTTCTGTGTCTCCACTTCATCATTCTCGACGTCATCGCTACCTTCATTATCCAGCTCATCCGCTGGCGCAGCATTGCCCGCTCCCTCATCGCCCGCGTCCGCATCAAAGATGCCGCTCGTATCACCAGACTCTACGGCCTCCTCGAGGCGATCACGTAACGCTTGCGCTTCATCACTCTCAATGCCGTTTAGCGCTATAAATTTATCGAGCTGAGCTCGAGCTTGCGCTGCCTGTTCTTCGGCCTCTTCGTCGTTGCCTTCTTGCTGGGCCTTAAATGCAGCATCAGCCGCCGCGGCCACCTCTCGACTGTGCAGGCTGCTGCCCAGCTCTCTCACCTCTTGAACCAAGCGTTTCTGCTGCTCACTACCTGGCTCTGCCTCTTCGAGCTGCTTGTAGAGGTCTTCATATCTAAGCTTTTCCTGCTCGAGCTCGGACTTATCAGAGCTATCTTCTGTATTATCATGTTTATCATCTGGCTGCTCGAGCTCGGCTTTGACTGGGGCACTACTCTTATCTTCTCCGCTTTGAGCAGCGAGAACTTCTTTGCGCACCGCATCACCGATCTCATGACCGTTCGTCTCAAGATATTCTACTTTTTTCTGGTCCTTAAGCCTTAAGACGCTATCAAGCATTCTCATTTGCTGCTCGTTGTCCATGGTCTTTTCTGTCAACTCGATAAGTCTGTCAAGGAGTACATCAGAAATATTCCCTGCTTTTGTGTTATCCTCCATGAGTTCTGCGTACGCTAATTCGTCCGCAAGCTCCTTCACGGACAAGTCTTCGTACGACCTGTTTCCGTTCTCGCTATCTGTATTATAAAAATGATCTGCACGCTGCTGCTCAAAGTAGGCATCAACCTCACTTTTATCAGCATCTTCTGGGAGGTTGCCGTAGCGTAGCTCTATATACTCGCCTGGAGTGACATCAAGAGCAGGCTTTTCTCCAGCTTGACGAGCCTCGTAATTAAACATAAGCTCGGGGTTAACTTCATTGAATCGTGGGGCTTCTTTCATGGTGAGGCTTCCTTTCGGATTGGTTAAATTTCTTTGTTTTTTTATTTCGTTATGCTGCCATTAAAGCATAAATGCAAATATAAGTCAAGTATTCTGTCATCTTTTTGCTTAATTGTCTATTGTTTTTATGTAAGGAGCTGCGAGAGCGCAAAGAGAGCAATCAAAAAGAGTGCAGTGATGAAACCGATTTTCATTGCCTGGCCGTAGCTAATTGAGGAGCCAGACACAGCCACACTATCTTCATTAACTGGCACAGAGGCGGACGTACCTGGCGGGCTGACCGGTGCCGCCTGGGCAGCTCCCGATCTGCCAACTGGTGGCATATCGGCGAGCACCTCACCTACCGAAACTGCCTGCGCTTCATCAGAGGGATCATCCTGAATTTCGTGGCGTAGCTCCAGCTCCTTTTCGGTAACCTCGTCCGCTTCGGCAGAGTCAGCAAAACGCTCAGGTGCTATTTCCGCCTGCAGCTTTATGCTTTCTGCCGCGATATATCTCTCGTCAAGCTCAACAGAGGTCGGTACAGCTTTTTCCGGGTGCTCAACAGCCTGCTGCTCGATAGTCTGGGCATACTGGGCTTCTTCTTCTCGCCAATGGGGCTGCTGAGCTTCCATATCGGAACTAACTTATATCACCTTTATAGGGTTCGAGCAACCGTCTCTCTGGTGAACGCCTGGATACGATCACCTTCCTGGATGTCGACACGAGATGTGGACTTGAAGCTGAGACCGCACATTTCGCCCTCAAATACTTCTTTAGCATCCTGAGGGCCACGCTTAAGGTTGGTAATCTCTACCTCAGCCAGCTGCTCTTTGCCGCGCATAATACGGGCCAGTGCCGGCGTCACTAACTTACCCTTAGTTACCTCGCCACCACAAATAACCTCTGTTTTGGTAGTTTTGAATATGCCACGAACGACGAGGGTACCGAGCTCTGTCTCAACCACCTCTGGAGCAAGTAGCTTACTCATCTCCTCTTTGGCATCATCGATAAGTTCATAAATAATGCTATACAGCCGAACGCTCACGCGATCACGGCTGGCAATCTGCTTAATATTGCTCGGTACAGTAACATTAAAACCGTAGACGACAGCATTAGTAGTGTGTGCCAGATGTACATCATTATCGTTGACATTACCGACTCCTGAGCCAACAATTCGCACAGCAACCTCCTCGGTATCGAGGGCCTTAAGGCTATCGATAACAGAGGTCAGCGACCCCTGCACGTCAGCCTTGACGATAACGTTCAGCTCCGCGACCTGATTGCTGCGGTTGATGATACGAATCAGTTCACTGCTGTTGATATCCAGGTGCCCGTTGCTGCTCTTGCGCTCAGTAGCCGCACTGGCGGCGGCCTGACGGGCAGTCTTCTCGTCTTTGACGGACAGGAATTCATCGGCGAACTCCGGCAATGATTTGAAGCCGGTAATGACGACTGGCGTTGACGGGCCAGCCTCTTTGAGTGGCTTACCGTCTGTCGTCTCCAGATTGCGGATACGTGCGTAAGCCGAGCCGGCAGTAATAAAATCACCTGGATGGAGCTTACCGGCCTCGACGAGCGCAATAGCCACCGGGCCGCGGCCCTGCTCCATGTGCGCTTCTATGATAAGTCCGGCAGCTGGCACATCGACGTCCGCCTTGAGCTCCTCAACGTCCGCGACCAGGAGCACCATATCCAACAGCTCCGGAATGCCGTCACCTGTTTTGGCCGATACCGGCACAACTGGCGTATCACCGCCCTTCCAGCCATCCCACATCAGGCCGTGCTCACTCAGCTGACTATAGAGACGGTTAATGTCAGCGCCCTCTTTATCCATCTTATTTGCGGCTACGATGATTTTGACACCTGCCTTGTTCGCAAAGCGGATCGCCTCAACCGTTTGCGGCTTGATACCGTCGTCCGCGGCTACCACCAGGATCACTAGGTCAGTTAACTGAGCGCCGTGCTCACGCAGGGCAGCAAACGCCTCATGACCCGGCGTATCCAGAAACGTAATTGCGCGGTCTCCGTGCTGTATCTGGTAGGCAGAAATGTGCTGCGTTATCCCGCCAGCCTCGCCACTCGCCACCTGACCGCCCCGAATGGCGTCCAGCAGGCTAGTTTTGCCATGATCGACATGTCCCATCACTGCGATGACGGGTGGGCGAGATTCGGCTCTATCGCTCACAGCGCGCTTCTCGCGCGCAGACGCAACCTGAGCCTCTTTCCTGACCAGTTCGATATCCAGGCCAAGCTCACCGACGATGATTTGCGCCGTATCGAAGTCAATGCGCTCGTTTACGGTCGCCATCACACCGTTCTTCATGAGTTCAGCAATTAGCTTAGTCACCGGCAGCATGAGCTTTTCAGCCAGGCTGCCAACGGTAATCATGTCTTCAATTTCGATCTTTGTCGCCATACCTGACTCCTTTCTGCCGCTGCCGGCTATTTACTTACATTGCTTATTTTGCTTCTTTGAGGCTGAGGGCTATCTTGCGGCCCTCGGTGTCAATATCGAGCACCTTGAACTTCTTCTTTTCGTTGAGCTGAAAGATCTTCTCGGGATCAACACCATCATCATCGCTCATTTCAGAAACATGCACGAGCGCTTCGACTGACGGGCTGAGCTGCACGAATGCACCAAATGGTGTAATACGCGTTACTTTACCCTCAACCATTTCGCCCTTCTTAAAGGCTTTTACCTCGTTCAGCCATGGATCTTCCTGCATCTGCTTGAGACTGAGAGAGAGGCGGTCTTTGTCAATGGCAATAATCTTGGCTTCGACAGTGTCGCCAGTCTTGACGTAGTCCCGTGGGTTCTCGACCCGTTCCCAGGAAATTTCAGAAATATGAATCAGGCCTTCAATGCCGTCCACGTTAACGAATGCACCGAAGTCGATAACACCGGTTACCGTACCCTTAACAGTATCGCCTACATTCAGCTTCTCGAATCGCTCCTGCATCTCATCTTTGACAGCCTCTTTCTCAGAGAAAATTAGCTTATTCTCTTTACGGCTGACGTCCAGTATGCGCACGCGCAAGGTTTTGCCAACCAACTGGTTGAGCTTTTGGAGAATCTCATCCTTGTCAGCACCTGAGACACGTGGGTAATTACCAGCTGCGAGCTGCGACACGGGCAGGAAGCCACGGATGCCTTCGAGCTCAATGAGCAGACCGCCACGGTTAGCGTCGTATGGCATAACCTCGAGGATCTCGCCTTTCTCAAAGGCTTGCTGCAGCTGATCCCAGCCGCGATCCTTGGCGGCACGGCGCATGCTGAGCAGCGCGTAGCCCTCATCCATCTCCGGATCCAGGACGCTCACGACCACGCTCTGACCTTTCTCGAGCTGTTGGCCGTGGCTGATTTCACGACGCATGACGACGCCGACACCATTGGCGCCAAGATCTACCCAGACCTCGTGTTTGTGCACAGACGCAACGACGCCTTCAACAACGTCACCAGTCTTTAATTGCTTAATATCTTCGGACGCTAGCAGTTCGTCCATTGTAATGCTAGATTTTGACATGTAATGCATGCCTCCTTGTAGAATGTATTTCCGCCGGTACCGACCCTAAAGTAAACACCTCAAAGCCAGCACATAGTGGTTGACTCGTATTATATCTGTTTTCATCTGATACGTAAAGAAAAGCAAGCTAGCAGTGCGGCAATCCGGCAGGAACCAGCGCGATGTGCTACACTGGCGATATGTACGGCGCTGTTGACATTGGAGGGACTAAGACACTCGTCGCTGTGTTTGACAAGGACGGTACTCCGCTCGAACAAATCAAATTCCCGACTCCGAAAGACTACCGTGAGTTTAGTCGGGAATTGGCAGCTACTGTTGCGAAATTATCTACACAAGATTTCTTGCGGACTGTGGTCGCCGCCCCTGGCATGATTGACCGGAAACGTGGCGTGGGCCTGCGATTCGGAAACCTACCCTGGGAAAATGTACCGATTGAGGAAGATGTAGAAAAAGTATTCAAATGTCCTGTCAGCGTCGAAAATGACGCCAATCTGGCAGCTCTTTCTGAAGCGCTAGCCATTCGGGATGAGTTCAATAAAGTCCTGTACGTCACCGTCAGCACCGGTATCGGGGGCGGCATCGTCATAGACGGCAGAATTGATCCAAATTTTCAGGATATCGAACCCGGTCAGATGATTCTGGAGCACCAAGGCCGCTTTGAGCAGTGGGAGGACTTTGCCTCCGGTAGCGCCATCGTTGAGCGCTTCGGCAAGCGTGCTTCGGAGATAGAAGACCCGCAGACGTGGTACATTGTTGCCCGCAACATTGCTGTTGGCCTGAATACCCTGATTGCCACGCTCGACCCGGAAGTAATCATCATTGGCGGTGGTGTCGGTAGTCACTTTGAAAAGTTTGCAGACCGACTCAACGAGCAGCTAAAGATTTACGAGCATCCAATGACACCTGTGCCGCCAATTCGCAAAGCTGTTCGCGCTGAAGAAGCTGTTATTTATGGCTGCTACGAACTTGCAAAAGCTCAGGACGAAGCCAAGCATGGAAAACTTACTCCGAAAGCTTAAGCCGCTTCTGCCACACGTCACGTTTACGCCTGGCGATACGTTCTTTTGGTCGCCAGAGCACTCCAGAATCACCTACAAGCCCGATTCGGTGGCAAATGGTCAGTCTGTCTGGGCACTGCTACACGAAGCCTCACACGCGCTCTTAGGGCACCAAACCTACCTCAAAGACCTCGATCTCCTCCTTCTAGAAGTAGCTGCCTGGGAAGAGGCCAAGCAGCTTGGCCAACGGTTCAAGATACGAATCGACGAAGACCATATCCAGGATTGCCTGGATACCTACCGCGACTGGCTTCATCAACGCGCCACCTGCCCGCGCTGCAGCACCGTAAGTCTACAGCCAACGCCCGGGGCATACCGTTGCCACAACTGCGCAGCAACCTGGAGCGTGAGCGCATCGCGCTTCTGTCGCCCCTACCGCCTAAGTAACTCGGCAAATAAAAAGTCGCCTGAGACGATTACTCAAGCGACCTTTCAGTAAGAACAGCGGCTCTTAAGCGCTCTTCTTGGTGCGGCGTGAAATACGGCCACCCTTGGCGCCCGCAATTCGAGCTAGCTCGCGGTTAGCGTAGAAACCACCCGTCTTGCCCTTTTTACCACCCATAGCACCGATCTTTGCATAAAAGTCAGCACCGTACTTGGCTTTGTTGGTGTTTGCAGCAGCCTTGCCGCCTTCTTTGGTACCTGCCATGTCCAAAACTCCTTTTGGTTGGTTAGTGA
>CAZWRS010000010.1:0-14125 GCA_964636435.1 uncultured Candidatus Saccharibacteria bacterium
GTGTACCACACTGAGATTACAGACAGAGATTGGTTGTATAAATCAGCCTCTTTCTTCGCTTTATCCTATAATTCCTTACTAGGGTCGGCTCAGCCAACCAGCGTATCATTATGCCGGTTGAGAGATTCCGAAAGTACGAGGGTCAGTTCGAGCTTCACCTACTGCCCTGTACCGAGAAAAGTAAATTTTTCTTAGGCTCGTCTCTCACTGCTCTGGCCATATGCTACGTAGCCCAGGCGGTAGACAGCATACACTGCTACTAGTAGCGCTATGATACTGGCGTAAATTCCAACAGTATCGGCGATGGCATACGCCGATCCGGAGAAGAATATTGCAATAACTGGCACGATCAGCGAGGTTCCGCAGGCGGCGCAACCTAGGCCTATCATTGCACCTAGGGAGGCGAGCGTGCTGCCGCTCATACTTTTGCGATCGATGCGACCAGCAGAGCGGAAGCTGTAGGCTATCAATGCAACTGCTATGCCCTGAAGTATGGAGATGCTCAGCAATAAAAAGCCTTGCAAAGTATCGGCCGTCTCTATGAACACCAAGGTCATCTCGAGGAAGAACTTGATCTTTTCGACGAAGGTGAGCGTTACTGTCGTGGTGATGTACTGAAGCAACCCTAAGTTCAGTAGCCAAAATATAAATTGTGTAAACAGTAGGCTTACCAGCACAGCTAGGATTAAATATTTTGGCGCCTTCAAAACAGAAGCGATGCCATGGACCGAAAGCTTTACCTTGAAAATTAGCGACTGGAGAGGGAGTGGTACATGCATAATTATGTTTATAGGAATGATTCAATAGTAGTTTTTATGACTGGATAGGGGGCAAACCCAGAGTACGGCTTATCATTAATGGTAAAGTGGGGCGTGCCTCTTACGCCATTTTCCTGTGCTTCATTATTTGCGTTTTCTACGGTGGCCTTATGCCTCCCCTCGTCTAAGCATGTTTGGAGTTCCTCGCTATTGGCCTGAATTTCTTTCGCGATTGTAGTAACGTAATCATCCTTAAAAAGCGACACCTCATTGGCTCTTACGCCCTTACTGTAGAAGTCGGACCACGTTTTCTCATAAATGTAATCATGATAGTCCCAGAACTTCCCTTGGTCGTTTGCGCAATATGCCAGTTCAGCAGCTCGTGAAGAGTCTTCTGTTAAGTATGAAATTGGCCTAAATTCAAATTTAACTTTTCCGGTTTCTATGTAGTCTCTCTCTACTTCCGGTGACACCTCGTTGTGGTATTGGGCGCAATACGGACACAAGAAGTCAGCATACTCAACAATGGTTACTGGCGCATCCTCGCTGCCGAGAGTCATGGGGGCGAGTGCAGTCTCACGTGCTTGGCTAGAGACGGTGCTCGAGTTCTGTGTTTCGGCACTGCTTTCTGCTACTTCTTCCTGTGGACCCCTCAGGAAGAAGCCTAGCGCTAGCACTAGAGCAGCCGATACGATCCCTAGATAAAAATTTTCATTGGTTTTGACATGCTTTTTAAGCCCTCCGATCTAGTGCCTGATTATTGCTTGCTATGCGTATTACGAAAGCTCTAGTCCGTATTTTTCCTTAACGTGGTGCTGGTTGATGCCGTTCACGGTGTTCGTAAAACCTAACTCTTTTAATACATTCATTGATACATTTGAGCGGCTACCCGATACGCAATATAAAATGAGTTCCGTGTCTTTCGGCACGTCAGCTAGTTGCTCTGCTCCGCGCATGAGTTCGGCTGGCGGTATATTCATTGCTCCCTTGACATGGCTTACCGCAAATTCTTCCGGCTCCCTGACGTCAATAACGATTCTAGTCATGTTTTTCACACCTAAGCCCCCTGCAGGATTTTCGTCAACTTTGGAACATCAAACCCGTATATCTTTTCCGTCACCTCGCCGTCTTCTATCGTCGTAAACGGAACACTCCTGCGTCCGCTCAGGCTTATCATGTTTTGAGCCGCGACAGGATCTTGGTCTACTTTAAGTTCCGTATATTCAAGATTTTGCTTCTTGAGCCACTCAACGAGCATTTTGCAGTAAGGGCAGGTTGCTGTGCTGTAAACAGTTATCTTTTTCATGACAACAATTGTAAATCATTTACATTACGATAGTCAAATATAATACCGGTTTCAGTTATACTATTGCAGCTACGCTTGTGATATAAATGCAAATAGTTTACAATGAATAGTATGCAAATTGTCAGTAACCGAGCTACAAAATACACGATCGCTACTTTATCTTTTTTGCAAAAACATGGTCATAGTACGAATCTCGAGATAGTCGAGGGCTTACGTGAGGAGTTTCCGGAACTTAGCAAGACCACAGTGCACCGCATAACGAGCCGGCTGTTAGGGCAGGGCAAGATCCGCTCTGCTCCGGCTACCCGTGAGAACTCATCACGCTTCGATAGCAATGTGCTGCCGCATGACCACTTTAAGTGTAATAATTGCGATCGTTTGCGCGACATACACGTGCCGCGCGAGCTCCTGACATCTGTCCAGGAGCAACTGGGTAAATGTCAAATAGACGGTAATGTTGTTATCAGCGGAGTTTGCGGCCGCTGCTCTGGTCGTAAAACTAGAGAGTGAAGCCAAGTCTTATTTTAATAAGAGCTACTGGCTTGTTGACTCCGCAAAAGCATACGGCTATCTTGGAGAATTATTGCCATCACTTCGTACACTAGCCGTACCGAAACAGTTGATGAGTTTTCATTCAGGTAGGGGCGGCTTTATGCCTAAGAAGTTCTCGTTACTTCTTTATTGGCGGCCCCTGCGGACGCTTATGAGTTACAGAAAGAACCGCACCTGGCCAGTGCACGTACCATTATCTTATTTTATTTGGTAGCGTTACAATGGATTATTATGAAGGAACAGCAGACCATTCGGGCAATCATCGCAATCGATAACAGGCGGGGACTGGCGAATGAGCAGGGTATCCCGTGGAGCTTGCCGAGTGATAGAGCTTACGTGCGGGACAAAACCTACGGCAGCAATCTCCTGATGGGCTATGGGACATATATTGAATTCGCACAGCCATTACCCGGCCGTAAAAACCTAGTCGTGACAGACGGGCAGGGGCCGCTACGAGATGGGTTCGAGGCGGTTACTGATCTAGAGAAGTTTATGAAAAACCCACCGGATAATCTATGGGTGTTTGGCGGCGCTGGCCTTTTCGAGCGCGTTATGGACCATCTCGATGAGCTGTATATTACGCAGTTGCAGGGTGATTTTGGCTGCACGAAATTCTTCCCGGAATACAAGGAAGAGTTCGAGCTGACACGGGAGAGTCCGCCACAGTTGGAAAATGGCATTCGCTTTACTTACCAAATCTGGAAGCGAAAACATTGAAAAAACAGATGGAATCTGCTAAGATAATTCAGTTTTCGGGCCATTAGCTCAGCTGGTTAGAGCACCTGCCTCTTAAGCAGGGTGTCCTGGGTTCAAGTCCCAGATGGCCCTCCATAGAAAAAGCCAGACCATTTGGTCTGGCTTTTTCTATTGTGCCAAGCGGGCTTGAAGTCTCGACACCTGAGGAGTGGAGAGGGTGAGGATTGCAAGCCCCATTATGACCAGGATTAAAAACTTGCCTTGAGGGGATATTTGTTAGTATGTAGATATGGCAAACAATGATAAGTTGATTTTAGGAACTTTTTCACTGCTAGGTCTGGTAATTGGATTCGTGATTGGCTATTTAATACTTAATAGTGTAGCCTCAGGTACGATCCTCGGCGTAGGGCTGGGTCTGGCATTTGCCGCAAGCATAAAAGCTGCTCGCGGCAAAAAATAACCCTTCACCTTAATCCTAACGCGTATATAATTTTTACTATGTCGGAACATCCTGAACAAGCGCCTGAATCAATACAATTCCCAGAACGGATTGGTCAAGATTTCGAATTATGGCAAGAGTATCATGAAGTTCATGGGCCCGAGGCCTATAAGTATCGTCGACTTTATGAAGAAACTTCTCGACAGCTTTCTGATATCTATAGATATGCCGAAGAACATGGTATAGATTTGCCTAGTCCTGGTCCTGACTTTGTCTAAAGTTTATAAAGCTCAGCTACGATAACATCTCCAGTAGCCCTCCATCTACCGTCGCACATGGGTGTCTAGATGAGCGCAGTGCTACAAGTGTAATGCTTATGAATGCATGACTTGCAACATTAGAGTATAATAGTCAAGTTCAGAGGCTAATGAGCTGGTCCTGGGAGCTTCAATGCTTAAACAAGTCGCATTCTATTCGTCAAGGCTACATATACTCGGTGTCTGTCTGCTGGTGGTATTGAGCCTACCGGCACTGTCGTTGTTGCCGCCCGTTTCAATGAGGGCACCAGCGCCAGCTGCGCCCAAGGAGCAGACCCGTCGCACGGTATATGTGGACGACGGTCCGAACGTTGTCAGTGCTGGCCTGTCGGCCGGGACGGCGGAATTAAAGCAATCTGTTGATGCAGCTGGCGACAAGACTGCATATGCGATATATGTCGCAGCACTGGCTACGTATAACGGTTTGCGTCACGTCGGCAATATCACAGCTACAAGTGCCAAAGTCATTGGCAAGGGAATCGGTACGGCTTTTACTAGTGTGGCACATGCCACTATAGACGGCGTACTATTTGTTTTTCGAGGCGTTGGCAGCGCTGTGGGCTTGATTACACGAGTGCCAGTCGTCAGCGCGTACGTGCGGCCGGTGGATGACATGCCAGCTCCAACAATTGATCCGGCGGCTGCCGTGCTCGCTGCGGCTGATGAGGTGGAGCAAGCAGAGCAGCCAAAACCACAGCAGGACGACCATAAGCATGATACGTCACACGAGCATACTGAGGCTTACTGGCCGCTCCGGGGGGAAGTTACGACGCTGTTTGGTGTGCCGCACTGGCCGTTTCAGCCTACACACACCGGTCTGGATATCAGCTCTGGCCAGCCATCCGGTGTCACGCCGATTAAGCCATTCCGGTCGGGAATTGTTATCGAAACGGTCTACTCGGCGTATGGGCTCGGTAATTACGTAGTGGTCGATCACGGTGGTGGCCTGACTTCTGTCTACGCCCATCTTGCCGCCATATCTGTCCGTGCCGGCCAGGAAGTCGATACGCAATCAGTGCTTGGCTACGAAGGCTCCACTGGTGCGTCAACCGGTACACACCTGCATTTTGAAGTCCGGCAGGACGGCCAGTCGGTAAACCCGATGCGCTACATTGAACAGTAGCCGGTGAGTACTGGCCAGCTGGATAGCTAGATAGTTTTCTTAGAAATTGCTGTGGTTAGTGAAATTATTTACAGCCAATTCCTGGCAAATGCGCATACTGATAATCATTAACAACCTGAAGAGAAGTTTGCGTGCAACGGGCCGTGACGGGGATGGCTCACTTGTAAGTAAACGCATAAGGAGAGGGGCATAACATGTTAGATGAGGTGAAGGAGTACGCTGAAGATTTATGGTGGCTATTAGTGCTCGGCGGCGTGACATCTGTGCTTTTCGGACTGGTAGCGATATTCATGCCCGGCTTGACGCTCGTCTCTTTGATCGTAGCGTTTGCTGTGTTTGCTATCGTGTGAGGGGGCGATCGGCTTAATCATTGGCCTGGCATCGATTAACAAAAATTCGTACTGGTGGCTGGCGTTGATTGCCGGTCTCATTATGCTTGGTGTCGGCGTGTTTTTAGCCACCAACCTCCAGCTTTCAATTGCCACGTTCGTGCTGCTGGTTGGCGGGGCGCTACTGGTGAACGGTATTATTGATATGCTGATCGGCATCTTTATATCACGAAAGGCCGAGCACAGGATACTATGGATATTGACGGGTGCGCTGAGCCTCATTGCTGGTGCCGTTATATGGGTGTATCCGGTCAGAGGTTCGCTGGCATTCGTGTGGGTTCTTGGCTTGTATGCGTTGATCATGGGTGTGGTTAGCATCAGCAAGGCAATTTCTCTACGAGCAAGCGTCGATGAGCCGGAGACCGCTCCTGCAGCCAGGAAGCGCTAGCATGCCGGTATCAGTTGTGCTTCTTGGGTGTATACTAGCAGATATAAAAATAAGGAGACGGTATGGAGTATATGTTTAGCGCCGAGGCCTGGACATCACCGATTGGCGTTGGCTTCTTCCTGGTGAGCCTGGGGGCGTTCCTGTATCTGCTGGCACGGGCAGACAGGCCGACCAAAAAATAGCTGGTTTATATAAAAAACTGTTATGCACGCCGGCGGTCTGGTGAGTATGGCACGCCAGTGAGCGGGGATAATTAGTAACTTTTTGATATGATTGTTAAATGACAAAACCAACAACCACTAAGGCCACGGCTGGTGACTCTTCGGTGGGGCGTACGTTCGCGTCTCGTTTATTCGTGGGGCTCGTGTCGGTCACGTTTGTTTTGGTTGGCGTGCATTTGCTGCTGCAGCATCTGAACCTTAACGTCCATGACCAGCAGAACGGGCAGATATATGAGCTTTCAAATCGGTTTGACCTAGATGATGAATCAAGCGTACCGACCTGGTTTTCGCACCTTCTGTTATTGCTTATAGCTATGAGTGCAGCATTTGCCGCCTGGCTGCACAAACCAGGTGCGGTACGTCGCCTGTGGGCACTGATCGCTGCTGCCGGGCTGGTCGCCGCAATAGATGAAATTGCCACGCTGCACGAGTTCGTGCTGCAGAGTCTACACGTGACGTTTTTCCAGGATGCGCTGCCGACAGCGCTGCAGAATGCCTGGCTGCTCGTAGCACCGTTTGTACTACTCGCCTTTGGCTGGTTGAGCTGGAAGATGTGGCGGCTATTGCCGCAGCGGACATTCATGCTGCTAGTGGGCGCCGGTGTGGTATTTTTGTTTGGTGCGATGGGCATCGATATACTGACGAGTATCTCCGTACGTGACGCGTTTCTACATCAAGGATTGTATGTGGCGGCTGAGGAGTCCATGGAGCTGCTGGGTTGCGTGGTGGCGCTCTGTGCCATTGTTGACTACATTGAGCGGGAAAAGGGATTGGCAGTTCATAGGGCGCTTGGGCATCTGCGCTCTAGTCGAGCATAGCCACCGGTGTGCCAAAGTCGCCTACGCTCCTGTATACTATAGGACTAGAAGCTTTAACAGCGTCAGGTATGCGTAAAAACAAACAATCATCAGCACTACTGGCCCCTACGGCGCAAACGTTGCTCGCAGTCGCACTATTCATTGCCGCAATGCTGGCATCACGCGGCGAGCAGATTTTGGCCTGGGAGCGTCAGCTGTTTTTGTGGATTTATGAATGGCCGGACTTTCTGTTTACATTTTTCCATGCTGTGACGCAGCTCGGCAGTGTCTATATGCTGGCAGTGCTGCCGGTGTTTTACCTTATGACGAAACGCTACCACGTGGTCATTCGCCTGCTGCTGACAGGCACCCTGGCGTACATGATCGCCGGCGTCGCAAAGGACGTCTTTGGCAGAGGAAGGCCGCACGAATTTATAACAGATATTATTAGTCTCGACGTCATTCGCGGGCCGGGCTTCCCCTCCGGTCACATGACGCTGGCGGTCGCGCTCGCGCTTACGTTCGGACACTACGTACGCACCAAACACTACTGGATTCCGGCGGCCTGGATTGTATCAGTCGGGCTTTCACGCATCTACCTGGGCGCTCATTTGCCACTCGATATTATCGGTGGCTTCGCACTCGGCTGGTTCGCCTACGCACTCTTTCGGCATGTCCGGCTGTATCCCGTGCGCAACCGGCCAGCGCAAAAAGCCGAAAAAAGATGATTACAGCTGCCGCCTGGTAGGGCTAGTAGCCAATGAGCTGGCCGTCTGACGTGTTGCGATCGTCGGTCGCGCCATCAGAAGGAATAATGTCCTCTTCGCTACTCATAGCCGGTGCGCGAGCCGCTTGGTCGGTCAGTTCTTTTTGCAGTGCCTCCTTGTCATGGTTCTCCACATCGGCATACTCGGTGCCAAGCTGCTGTGCCAAGACATCGTTCACGCTTGGGTCCGTGTTCGTGGTATTGCGTCTTTTATTCATAATCGTACCTCCACTAGTCTCTAATCTTCCGCTAAAACGTAGTGGTTGGCAGTGAACTATTTCACTATGCCAAAAACGGTAGCACTCCGTTGAGTCAAGAAGCTGCTCCTGCAGCCCGTAGCTTCAGGGGGCTGCCGGATTGGGTGAGAAATGGCAAATAAGGCAGTAAGAGTAAAAAATGTAACAGAACCGTTATTCTCCTCGGCGCATAGTAGCTAGTGTTTACGGAGGAGTAGCATATGGCGGATGGTACAAATCACGAAGAGCATGACAAAAACTCAGCGGGCAGCGTGGTTGCCTGGCTGGCGCTGGTGCTGGCTATAGCCGCGTTGGCGCTCGGCTGGATTACCTACAACAGGACGGGGCAGGATTTAGAGTCAAGAATCCGCAACCAGGTGGATGAGTCGGTCAATAGCGTGCAGCAGGGCGCCCAAGATGTGCAAGAAAACGTTAACCAGGGCGCAAACGAAGCGCAGGATGAAGCCGAACAGCAGACCGATAATGCTCAGCAAGAAGTACAAGAAGAGGGAAATACTAACCAGTAGGTAGCGTAATGAATATACTGCTATGGCTCTTAATCGGTGGCGTGACGGGATGGCTATTTAGTAAGCTGGTGCGCCGGCAGTCACGGGAAGCCAGGACTGCCTACGCCCTACTAGGAGCGCTCGGCTCGCTCGGCATTGCGCTGATTTGGAGCCAGCTGTCGGAGCCGATCATCAGCTGGTTTGATGCCTGGCTCGTCGGTCTGGCATTGATTGGTGCAGTGGTAGCGATAGCCATAGGCTACGGCGTAATGCACTACGTTGGTGGCAAACGTACTGCGGCGCATGACTGAAGTTACCGGGACATGCTGCGCCAGGCACTACTAACGGGTAAAGAGCAGGTGCTTTATCAAGTTACCGGGTTGGCTTTTCTTTCCGTGGTAAGGTGACCGTGAAGGTAGAGCCTCTGTTTGGCGCTGAATCAACCGTGACCGAGCCGTCGTGCAGTGAAACGATTTTCTTGACCCAGTATAGTCCGAGGCCGGTGCCACCTACGAGGGTGGAGAGCATGTTATCAACCCGCGAAAATTTACGAAACAGCCGCGGTAAATCTTTTTTAGCGATGCCGACACCCTGATCCTTAACTGTGATGACCACCTTAGCGGTTGTCCTCGTCAGGGTGACTTCAATGTTTTTGCCCTCCGGCGTATATTTGCTCGCGTTGTCGATGAGGTTTTCAAGCACCATGCGGATGCGCTCAGCATCGACCTGTGCGGTTATTTGCCGGTGTTTGGTGTTTAGGGAGATGTGCTGCCCGCGCCGCTTGAAATTATCTGCCTGCTCATCAATGACAGCTCTGGTGAGCTTCACGAGGTCGGTCTTTTCGCGAACGAGCGTTACTTTGCCGGCATCGATGTGCGCGACCTTGAGTAGATCATCAATTATCCGCAGTTGCCGCTCGTTGCTCTCATAGGCGGTGTGGAGCATTTTTATCTGCTCGTCAGTGAGTTCACCGCCGAAGCCCTCCAGCAGCATACCGATGTACTGCTTAACACCGGTAGCAGGCGTACGGAGCTGGTGCGAAGCTAGCGAAATAAATTCATCTTTGGAGTTACTGAGCTCAATTAGCTGCTCACTTTGCTGCTTGAGTTTGCGGTTAACTTCTTCAAGTTCCCGTTGGCGCTTGCGTGTACTCTTAATCTCTTCTACCTCTACCACCGAGCCGACGAATCCGAGAAAGTTGCCTTCTGGCGAAAACCGCGGTACTCCCTTGTTGAGCATCCAGAAGTACTTGCCGTCGTATCGCCGCAGCCGATACTCCATTCGAAACGGCTCCTGGTTGTCGAGCGCCATAGTCGTCACCTGGGTGTAGTAGGCTGCATCGTCTGGATGAATTACCTCTTTCCAGCTGTGCCCAAGGCTCTGTTTCATGGAGCGGCCAGTAAAGTCCAGCCAGGGTTTATTGAGGTACGTGGCCATGCCCTCGCGATCGACCACCCAGATAAAGACTGGTGCGACGTCAGCCATTTGGCGAAATCGCTGTTCGCTTTCGCCCAGCTTGATTTCGAACTTTTTAGGCCGGTCGATATTCATACCGGTCCCGAGCATACGCACCACCTGCCCGTTTTTCTTAAATACCCGGCCATAACCCTGGATCCAATGTTCCGATCCATCCGGCCATACGACCCGGTGCTCGACGGTATAGGGCCGGCCGGTGGTCGTGGCTTTGGCGATAGCCGTCTCTACCAGCTCGCGTTCATCAGGGTGGATTTTCTCCAGGTACGATTCATAGGTGATGTCATAGTCAGCTGGTAAGCCGTAAATTGCTTTGAGCTCTGCTGACCAGTTAAGCTTGCCAGTTACCGGATCCCACTCCCAAATGCCCATCCGTGACACCTGCAGGGCCAGCGCAAGATATTCTTCGGTGGTGCGAAGTTTTTGTGCAGTCTCGGCTGAGGATGCCTTGCCCGTTGGCTGCTCGCTCACATCTTCATTATAAGTGACGGGTGCAAGTATGGCGATGCTAGGAGGAGAAATAGTTTTCTGCTACGCTGGTACAGATGAAATTACTCAACGGTAAGGAGCTGGCCGGCTTCATTAAGGAGCGACAGGCGCATGAGGTGCGTAGTCTGCGGCAGGCACACGGTATTGTGCCGAAGCTTGCGATCGTACAATGTATCGACGATCCTGTCATTAATACCTATGTACGCCTGAAGCAGCGCTATGGTTCGGACATCCTTATTGAGGTGGCGCATTTCCAGGTGTCGCAGCCAGAAATTGCGCAGCTGCTGCAAAAGCTCAACGCTGATGCGAGTATCCACGGTATCATCGTGCAGCTACCACTGGTGGATCCGTCGCAGACCGACGAAATTGTCAACCTGGTGGCACCGGAGAAGGACGTCGACGCGCTAGGCCAGTCAGCAATCTATGACGCGGCTACGCCGATGGCTATTTTATGGCTACTGGCCGGCTACAACATTGATTTAAAGGGTAAGAACATACTGCTTATCGGCCGCGGCAAGCTTGTCGGTGCACCGTTGGAGCGTATGCTGACAAACTCCGGATATAAGGTCGAGGTGGTCGGCCGCGAGGTTGAAGACTTGTCGATGCACACCAAGGCGGCGGACATTATCATTACCGCCACGGGGAGTCCGGCGATCCTGTACCCCGATATGATTAAGCACGGGGCCGTCGTGGTAGATGCCGGCGTCGCCAGCGAAGACGGCAAGACAGTCGGCGATGTGGCAGCAGAAGTCTATGAGCGCGATGATCTGACCATTACACCCGCCAAGGGGGGAGTGGGGCCCCTGACGGTCTGCGCGTTGTTTGAAAACGTCATCCGGGCCGCCCGCGATGCAGGAGCCACTAAAACTGCGTAACCAGCAGGCGTAGCATTTTCTCAGGCATATTGCTGGCGTGCATGGTTCGGAAGTTGTAGTGTGGCGGCAGTTCAAAGTGATACTTCAGCAGCTCCAGGTAGTGCTGCTGGGCCATAGACATAGCAGTGCGAGATTCACGGATCTCACCGACACACTCGAGCGGCTTGTCCGCATCAATGCCGAGTAGCTGATCGTAAATCGGTTCGAGCGCAGGGTCTAAGAGCAGGTTTTTACCACCCCACACGTTTTCCAACTCTTCTTGGGGGATGAACGGCGTCAGTATGAGGAAGGTGAAGGCGCATTTTGAGCACTCACCGCACCAGGACATACGATCACTCTGGAGCCGGTAGGCACGATTGCAGGAACTAAACACGTCCTTGTATTTGGCGAAGGCAATTTTTGCAAAAATTTCGGCGATGCGCAGTTCACTGAATGGCCGCAGCAACGAGTAGTAGCGTTGGGAGTCGCCAAACTGTCGGCTGAGCAACGCTTGGTAGTCTCGTTCGAATTCCTGGGTTTTCGAATACTGGTGATTGATCTCCACATCTTGGTAGGTCAGTGTTGGTTCATTTGCTGACTGCTCATTCGACATCACCACATCACGCTTGCCGGCCAGGATGGCCACCACGGTGCCGACGCACGCCAGTAGTGCCGAGAGTGGTATGTGGCCATTGAGAGCGTCCTGTTTATTCAATTCCTGAATTTGCGGATCGAGCGCACGCTCTACCCACAGGTGCGGTAGGCCGATGCGCTCAACGAGTGGCGACAGTTGCTGGCGGTGGTTGAGGCTCCAAGTGGTGAGGTTGGCTACATGCGGCCGGAGCAGTTCAATACTGACGAGGGAGTCTTTGCCGCCGCCGACGCCGACCAGGGCGCCGCTGCCACCCGGGAAAGCATGCTGCATAATCGTTGCATTAACAGGGAAAGTAACCGGCGTTTTAGGGTCGAGGTTGTTCACGTACCAGAATTCGCCGAGGCCGCGTTGATACGTTTTGCTGAAAAAAGCAGCTGTCGGTTCATCAAGCGCGCCCTTCTTGATGACAAGCTCGGGCGGAATGTACATCTTGTAGTACGAAACACCAGCCATAAAGAACAGGTTTTCAATGGCCCGTTTGAGTGCCTTGTGGTCATAGGGGGTGAACTCAAAACCGAAGGTGTACGTCTCGGTAAACTCCAGTGTCTCGTCGAGCGCGTAGGTGAGCGTCAGCTGCTTGGCAAATTCATCGAAGTGGTAATCTTTGAAGATAAACTGCTGATACGGGCGTTGACTCATAGAGCATTCACCGCCTGCTTGAACTGTGTGCCGCGGTCTTCAAAGTTGCGGAACATATCAAAGCTGGACGTTCCCGGAGATAGCACAACAGTGTCACCCGGCCGGGCAACCTGACAGGCGTGCTTAACTATATCTGCCATCGTCACGTCTTTTAAGATGTCGTAATTATCCACGCTGTGGCTCAGCAGGGCCTTTTCCAGCTTGTGCGCAACTTCGCCTATGAGGATGAGTCGATGGATTTCATCTTTGCGCTTTAGTAGATTTCGGGCAAGCTCCTCGAGGTTCAGCTGCTTATCGACACCGCCAATAATCAGTACCTTACTGCCCGGTAGAGCCTCGAGGGCGGCAATGGTCGCGCCGGGGGCAGACGAGAACGAATCATTAAAGTACGTCACGCCATTGACCTCACGGACCTTTTCTAACCGGTGCGGTAGGCCGCGGAAGCTCTTGATTGCCTTTTTGATGGCTTCGGTATCCTGGGTAATATTCCAGACGACTGTGATGGCCGCGCAGACATTTTGCCAGTTGTGGGTACCGAGCAGCTGGATGTCCTTGGTGTCGCAGATTTTTTGGCCGTCAATGACAATGTATGCCTCGCCCTCGGAGGCCTCCTCGACGTACGCGCCCGGCTCGCTCATGTACGGGATAGTGAGTCCCCGGCTGGCTTGGGCGATCGCTTTCGAGTAGTTGTTGTCAGCGTAGTAAACGGCGATGTCACTCTCGGCCTGGTGTTCGAACAGTCGACGCTTGGTTTCAACGTACTCATCGATGTTCGCGTGCCAATTCAGATGCTCCGGCTCGATCATCAGGCAGGCGGCGATGTGCGGTGAGGACTGGATATCGATAAGCTGGAAGTTAGCCAGCTCCAGCACCACCCAGTCACTTGGCCCAATGCCATCTGCCAGCATGTCTAGGGGCGGAATGCCAATGTTGCCGCCTAAGTGCACCCGAAAACCGGCCTTCTCCAGGATATGGGTGATTAGCGTCGAGGTGGTGCCCTTACCCTTGGTGCCGGTTACGCCAATGATGTTGCGGGTCGGGCAGGCTTTCAAAAACTCATTGGTATTAGTCCAGACCTTATCCAAGATGTCCGGAACCTCTGGATTAGCTTCTACAATCTGCCGCGGATGCAGCGCGGGCGTGCGGATGAGCATATCGAACTGGTCCAAGTGCTGGAGGTAGTCAGGGCCAAGCTGCGACTGCGTGCCGTTAGGTACAGCGATAGTTGTGTCAGAGTCGCAAATGGTGATTTCGTTTTCTGGCGTGTTCCAGTAGTGGTAGGCGGATAAGCCTTGGCCGGCAAACCCTAGAATCGCAATCTTCATCAGCTGTATTTTACTCGGCCAGCTCTTTTTTGACCATCTCGGCGACTTGACGCGGTGTCATTTCAGCCTTAACAATAAAGCGCCTCACATTCAAACTCTTGATAATGTCAGGCGCTTCTTGTTCTCCCATGTTGGTGAGGACGATAACTTTTATGTTGGCTCCCCAGTCGGTTTGCCGGAGTTTCTCCAGCATCTC
>CAZWRS010000010.1:14225-25831 GCA_964636435.1 uncultured Candidatus Saccharibacteria bacterium
TGGCTCCCCAGTCGGTTTGCCGGAGTTTCTCCAGCATCTCTGCCCCGTCCATAACGGGCATCATAATGTCTAGCAGGATGAGGTCCGGGTTAAACTTTTCGGCCAGCAGCAGCCCCTCCTGGCCATCGGGTGCAGTCGATACCTCAAAGCCATTGTTGCGCAGCTTGAAGTCATACATCGAGGCGATGGCGAAATCATCTTCTACGACGGCAATTTTTTGTTTTGTCTGCATAACTAATCCTAGTGTAGCAAACAAGCGGTACGAAGCTAAATCATGTAGCTAGGGGTTATGGTTGAGCAACATAGATAAGTCGGCCAATCCTGTCGAACTGCCAATAGTTGACAAAATGTAGTAAATCAGTATAATTTCTGCACAGTACTTTAGAAGCTAAAACGTCGTGAGTGGCCTGGTAAAGCAGCTGCTCACGACGTTTTTGTTTAGAGTGTAATATAGCGTACTGAACAGGCAGGGTCCGAATATGTACCATAGAGCAACCGCCTATTGTAGCGGGCACATAAGATCGCAGGAAAAAGGACGATCACTCTATGCTTAAAAGTGCGTTATCCCACTTCAAAACTTTCCCAGAATTCAGTAAGTTGACGTCCCAAGATAAAGAGGTTTACGAAGCGTACCTCCAGCAATTCCCTCCCTGTACTTCACTTAGCTTCGGTACCCTTATGACCTGGTGGCATCCGCTCGGATCACCCAGCGTGGCTGTACATGACAGAAACCTGATCATATCACTCTGGTATCCTGGTCTCGACGAGTCTTCCGGTTTTACGGTCATCGGTCGGCACAAATTAGACGAAACTATATGCGCTATCTTTGATTACCAGAAGCAGCGTGGCGAAAAGCCATGCCTAACGAACGTGCCTGAGTTCGTGGTTAATCGTATTCGGTACCCAGAGATGTTCGTCTTTGATAGTCAGCGCCAAAGCGACGAATGTATTGTTGATGTAGATACGGCGCTGGACTTTGATAAGCTCCCTGTCCACAAGAAACAGCGGCTCCGTAAGCTGCTTGCTGCGATCGGCGAAGATAGCATACAGGTATTGCCTATCGATCTTGATTCAGTGTATGAGCGTGATAATCTCTTGCGACTCATTGATGAGTGGCGCGATGAGAGCGAGCTGAACGGCGCATTCAAGCACGAGGAAGAGGCTGCGGTGTCGGCTATTCGCGGTGGCGCTAAATATGGCTACTGGGCGCTCGGACTGTATATTGACAGGGAGCTGCACGGCTTTTTGGTGCTGGCCGATTCACTGCAGGATGATTACGTGATTATCAGCCACAGCCGACTCAGTTACGCATTTCCGCACTTTATAGATCTTGCCATCTATGCGTTTGGCAAATGGTTCCAAGAAAACGGGGTTCGCTGGGTAAACGTTGATGCCGATTTCGACATTCCCTTACTTCGGAGTACTCGTCTGTATATGGGGCCGAGCAACTTCCTCAGGATGTACCGAATAACACCGGCTTAATTTATCGAGAATGATGGCTGCCAGGTGCGTGTCAGTATTGTCAACTTTGCGGCGAATAATCCTCTAACGCATCAATCAATTCTTTTTGTTGAGGGTGGCGTATCAATTTATCGAACATGGTAGTGTCGACAAACTTTACCTTTATGCCTGCTGACAATAGGGCGGCCAGAGTGCTGTCATGTATCTGTTTACGGATGGGCTTGACGGGGCGAGTGCTAACCATTTCGTAGTTGTTGAGCGCTTCCTGGGGTGTGGCGGTAAAGCTTTCTGAGGAAAGCTCGTATATTGCCCCACCCGCATCATTAACTGTAAAGCTAGTTTGGTCTGAGCAAATCACGATTGTAGGTTGGTGGTCATCAGGGTTCATGAGGGTAGGGACGCCTCTGGGAACCAAGTACATGAGTGCCATCTTTTTGTTGGCCGTAGCAAAGACGTAGTCACCAATATATGCATCATTGCTTACAGTTGGCTTTGGCATTATCTTCTCAAGCGATTTATTAGACGAGGCGTGGTAGAGGGTCATATACCTATTCTAGACTATTTGACATAAGAGGGTTGACATTTTGTAGTAAGCTGGTATACTCTTGAGAGTACTTTACAAGATAAAGCGTCGTGAGTAACCCCATAAGGGCCATCTCACGACGTTTTGCTTTATCAAGGATTATTATATATGAAAGACTATTCAAACTTAGATCACACCAGGCCTCATCTAGAGGAGGTGCTGCCAGTTGAAGTATTCGAAAAGACTGAGGCTGACGGTGCAGTTCTAGGGGTTGTGGATGTTCCTGAAATGGGCTCAGTCCCTTTACAGATTGCAAACGAGCAGCTCGATACAGGTGATGAATTGATTATCGAGAAATCATCAATCGAGGCAAATAAGGGACAAAAGGTGAGGAAGTGGATTGGCCGTTCATTGATTGGGCTTGCTATTGGAAGCGGCGCTCTCACCATTGCAACTGATAAAGTGGGAGAAGCGAAAGAAGCTGTCGTAGAAGCTGCACCTTGGGTTGGCGCGGGCGTTCTCGCAAGTGAAGGTATGTTTATTGGCGGTGCAGCTATGATGGCTGCCTCAGCCGGGCACAAGATAGGCAACCCATTCACTATAAAGAAAAGATTCCCCGAGATAGTAGTCGATGCAGGCGATAGTAAAGTTTTCAGAGCTGGACTGGCTATTAATACAGTGGGTGCATTTGGAGACGCAGCAGTTATTTTTGCAGGCACGTTCAATGCAATGCCTGTCGAAGCATGGGGGGTAGCCGGCCTGGCTGCGGTTGATGGTGTAGGGACAATCGCGGTGAGGAAGTGGATGGTAGATAAGTATCGTAATGCAAAAGGCGATAGCACAGTGGCAGCAGCGACGAACAATGGTGGCGAAAATTCCATCGAAAAGCCATCGAAGCTTAAGTCTCGGATTAGAGATGCCGAGGAGCGTGACCTTGATCGTCTGGTAGAGCTCGACTTGATGATGTTTGACAAGTCTTATGGAAGCAGCAAACCTCCTGTTCATGAAGTGAGGGATATGCTGGCAAAACGCATGAAGAACGTAGCAGATGGCCGTGGAAAAATGATTGTTTGTGAGGTTGACGGCGAGGTGAGCGGATTTGGAACATACTTCAGGACCAACAAGCCGTGGGAAGAGTTTACAACCTGGGAGGAGAGTACCAGCGACGGAACATTAGAGGGTGTTACTGATCCCGAAGGCAAGTACGCGTATGTGGTAAACATGACGGTAGCGCCCAAAGGTTCAAAAGTCCGTGGTATGCAGAAAATAATGGCAAACCTTGTTGCTGATGGGCTTAAGAATGGCGTAGAGTATGGTTATTTCGTGAGTCGTATTCCTCAGCTGACAGAATGGCTTTCTGCGCAAGGCATTGATTACAGAAGCACCTCGGAAGATGAGCTTGATAGATGGGCAGCAAAGTATATAGACACTAGGGCGATTAGTAAAAAAGGCAAAGAAGAGGCTATCGATTATGAGCTTAGGGCGTATGAAAGGCTAGGATTTGAACGCGGCAAGCTAGTGAAGGGTGGGTTTAGTGATGAAGAATCGCTTAGTTACGGTGTTACATACAAAGCCCCGGTGCCGTTTTCGAGCCAACCAAAGTTCGTGCGTAAAATGGTCGCTTTTGCTCTGACTACCGCAGCTCGATCAACGAGAATAGCCGATAAGCTCTAATTAAGTAAGTTATAGGTATAGGAATATATAGATGCGTAATACAGATACAGCAGAGTCAAATAAAATAACCCAAGACGCTAAAAGCACAAAAGGATTGGTGTATAGCATAGAGTTTTTCCACATATACACTGACGAGACAATTAATGATACCCATAAGGCAAGCCTAAATTACTTAAAAGAGGCAAGAAAGGCATGGGGGGTTGAACAAGACCTTATAGTGCTTATTGATGATTATAATCCCGAGAATCACATTCTTTCAGATGAAGACGTTCTGCTTTATCTTGAGAGTGAAGGTATAGCGCCAGACTATTTTGCATTCGAGGGCGATATGGTTCCTAACGCACAAAAGCTATTAGATTCAGTCACATCAAAAAGACTCAAAAAAAGCTATCTGCGGTACATAGAAAGCCGCAAGAAGTATCCATGCTCGCTGTTGACTGCATCTTGGTACCTAACACGACTCGGCAAGCTACCGTATAGCGGAGGTATCATTAAGAGCCCGGCAGAGAAGGAGTATCGTGAGGCTCAGAAACTTATCAATATTCTTCCGCTCGACTATAAGGACGTCGAGCATCGCGCCTTAGAGCTTGTCGCGAACAGCGAATGGCCAGAAGCGGTCAGCAACATACAGGATTTATTTTATTCTGCAGGTAGCCATAGGAAGGTAGACCTGTTCTAGACTGTCTCCTGCTAGGAATTTGCTCGATTTAGCCCTAGAATAGGGTTATGTTTATAGTGCTACTAGCTCTTACGGGCTTTTCAGCGGCAGCAATATTTGTTGCGGGGCTAATGGCATTTATCAGCAACCCTAAGAAAAACACCAATGTTTTTTTTCTTATACTTAGTATCTGTTTAGCCCTGTGGCTTCCGGCAAATTTTTTGGGGAGCAACATACTACACCAAGCATATACAGGACTTCTTGTCAGGGTAGACTTTTTGTTGGCCCTCCTCATCGGGTGGAGCATGCTTTACTTTGCTAATGGCTTTACTCAAAGCGCCCACAGGAAGTTAGTCGCGTCAGCACGATGGTTCACTGTCCTAACAGCAGTGTTGAACGTAACTTTTGCAGTTCTTATCCTTTCGGGCGCTCTTTTTAGTGTTAGTATTGCGAACGATGAGCTGAATGTTGATACAAACATACTGTTCTATCCGTATGTCGGGCTTCTTTTATTTTATATGGGTTATGCTTTTACGATTCTCAGAAGTACTTACAAGCATGCCACTACAGCCCTAAAGTCAGCCTTAAATCTTGTATTGCTCGGTCTACTTGTGGCTGCTGTGGCGAACATCTTGACAAATATTGTATTTCCGGAATTATTCAGTGACCGCTCGGTTATTAAAGTACTTAATGTCATTGGTTACGTAGGGATATTGTTGTTTGTAGTCTCAATATACGTTGCGATAACTGCTCGTCGACTATTTGATGTACGAATTTTGGTTGCTCGATCAGTGGCATACTCTCTTCTGCTGGTAAGTACGGCTTTTATTTTTATCGGTCTTGTCGTGACCATCCCTGCAGACTTTTTGGGGGAGGGCAAGCTGAGTTTAGCAAAACAGGCATACTTTACAGTCGCTGCAGTTTTACTTGCTTTCGCGTTCCAGCCCCTTAAAAAATTTTTCGACAAGTGGACGAACAGGTTCTTTTACCAGGATGCATATGACGGACAGGCACTGATTGATGAACTGAATCAGACGCTTGTGTCGACAATTGAGCTGGATAAGATGCTTCGTTCGAGCGCTGAGACATTGGAGCGTAATATCAAGCCGGAATTTTGTGTCTTTGGCCTCCAGGAAACAGCTTACGAAGGTCAGCGTATTATCGGTAATTTACAAAAGAAGTTCGGCTATCAGGATATTAGTTTTGCCAAATTGAAGCTGCCGCAAATGAACCAGAAGGTGATTGTGGCGGATTACTTAGAAGAATCACATAAGGAGCTGCAAGCTAAGATGCGCAAAAATGATGTCGCCGTCCTGGTCCGGTTGACAACGGATGTCAATGTAGAAGGAATTGGGGCGATCGCCTTGGGTCCTAAAAAGAGTGGCAATGCGTATAACTCGCAGGATATTAAGGTGCTGGAGATTGTGGCCAACTCGTTAGTTATCGCCATAGATAACGCGCTGCGGTTCGAGGAGATTCAGAAGTTTAACATAACTTTGGAGCAAAAAGTTGAAGATGCGACGCGCAAGCTTCGCCGGGCAAATGAGAAGCTGGTTGCTATGGACCAGACCAAGGATGATTTCATCAGTATGGCCTCGCACCAACTGCGGACACCGCTGACCAGCGTGAAGGGCTACTTGAGCATGGTGCTGGAGGGCGACGCCGGTAAAGTCACGCCAAAGCAGCAGAAGATGCTCAGTCAAGCATTTACCAGCAGCCAGCGCATGGTCTACCTAATAGCTGACCTACTGAACGTATCGCGGCTGCGTACCGGCAAGTTCGTGATTGAACCGAAACCGACTAATCTGGCGGACGTGGTCGAGGGCGAGATACAGCAGTTGGTTGAGACGGCCAAGGCCCGCGGCCTGAAGTTGTCGTACGATAAGCCGGAGCGATTCCCTGAGTACATGCTGGACGAGACGAAGATCCGGCAGGTGATCATGAACTTTACCGACAACGCCATTCACTACACCAAGGCCGGTGGGTCTGTGCGGGTGGCGCTTAAGGAAACGCCGCTATCGGTTGAGTTTACCGTGACAGATAATGGCATCGGTGTACCGCGCCACGAACAGCACCATCTGTTTACCAAGTTCTTCCGCGCAGGTAACGCCCGTAAAGCCCGGCCGGACGGCACGGGGCTTGGTCTATTTATGGCCAAAAAGGTGGTCATCGCCCAGGGCGGCAGTATTATCTTCAAGAGTCAGGAAAACAAGGGTAGTACTTTTGGCTTCACCTTTGCCAAATCCCGCCTCAAGCAGCCTGATTCCTCGGCTGACCAGCCCGTCGCCGCAGCACAGCCACAGCTGGCCCGCTCGCAGCCCGCTGCAGCGGCAAAAGAGACGGGCATTTCTCTGCCGCGCTAAATATGACCGTCGTGAAAAAAGCTTCAGTCTGTTAGATAATTCGCAGCCATCTGGTGTACACTTACTACAATACATGTAGTAATTCGGGAGGTTGCATGGTGAGTAGGCTGTTGCAGAGACTGGTGGGCGTACTATCAATATGGATGCTGGCGTTTGGTAGCCTGATGGTTTTTGCCCCGGCCGCAAAAGTTTCGGCACAGCGGGACTGTGACGCTAACGCCGTTATTTACTGTGGCGTATCGGGCCTGTCGGAGCTTGTAACGAAGTATCGGCAAAACCAGGGCGGCAACGTGCACGCGATTTTTGCGCATTTTGGTATCCCCAATGAATCTTACTTCGATCAGATGACTGTCGGCCGCGTGACCAAAAACGGCGAAGTGTACGCGGGGAGCGAGCTGGTCGCTACCGGCGCAATGACGGCAGGACGCCAGAATATGCCCGGCAGCACCAAAATTCCGGGCATTGAGGCGTACAAACGACCGCCGTCGGTGTCGTTTCGCTCTGAGAGCCTACCTGCACTGGTTAAGATGGTTGATGGGAGGTTCCATTCAGCGGTCATTATGTCCTGCGGTAACCCGGTGAGTGCCAACCCGGTGCAAAAACCCAAGCCTCAGCCAAAGCCACAACCCAAACCCCGGCCGAAGCCTCAGCCAAAGCCAAAGCCAAAAAATCCAGCTATGGAGATCGAGAAAGAAGTCCGTCTCAGCGGTAATGGCACAGACACAGACGATGAAAATGACGACACCAACAATGACCGTAATGGCGATAATGGCAACCGGAATAACAGAAGCGACAGAGAAAATAACGCAGATAGTGGTGGTTGGCAGCAGCAGGTGGCAGCCGATCCCGGTGATACGGTGGAGTATCGCATCATCGTCACGAATACCGGTGATACGCCGCTCACAGAGGTAGAAATCCAGGATTCGCTGCCAACCGATATCAGCTTTGATAATGCAAATCTGCGGGGATCCACCGGGGTACATGACTTCACTACCAGTGAACTCGTTGGCGACGGTATAACAATTGACACGCTCGGAGTGGATGAATCAGTGGAAATCATCTTTTCAGTTACGGTCGGCAATGACGCTGACGCGTGCGATATACCGATGAGAAATATCGCTTATGCGCAGGCCAAAGAGGTGCCCGAAATCGACGATGATGCGCTGATCAGGGTCTGTCAGCCGGAGCGGCCACCAGTAGTGAAGGCTGTGCAGACCCCGCCGCCTGCTCGGAAATTGCCCGATACAGGAGCGGCTGGTGCTTTTGTGATCTTTTCTATCACCAGCGTCTTGGGTGCAGCTGTATATAAGCTCAAAGAACTCTACGCATTGTTCTTACGCTAAAAACTCTTACGCTAATACTTTGCTATAATATCCACAAAGTTACATAAGCATTGACATAAAACATATGATGTGGTAGAATCTTGGAAGAATACGTCAGGAAGTGGGCGTAGGGACAAGGAAACAAGGAGTTATAAAGACTATGGAAGCAAGCCCGACACCAGCAAAGACTATTGATATTAATGAGATTACGGACCAATTTCTTCTAAAGTATCGCGAGCAGTTGCAGCCAGTTCCCGAAGTAGCCCCAGAGGTTATAGAGATTGCAGCTCCTGCTGCCGACACTGACAATGTGATTCCACTCGCGAAGGGTCACGAGATTCGTAAAGCAAAGACCGAGCGGCGTCCCGATAGCCTTCGACATAAGATTGTCGGCGGTATAGCAGTCGCCTCAATGGCCATCGGTGGAATCATTGGCGCAGGTAAAGCGGTATTCGGTGCTACAGAAGCGGCTGCCGCGACACCCCAGGAGCAGGCCATGGCAGAGCGAGGCTGGTTGCCGAGTGACGGTAGCATTTCTGAGACTTATGACAACCCGGATACGCCAGCCGTAGAAGAAACGATCGCAGATCGTGAGATTATCTTCTTTGCCGAGCAAGCACCGGAGGGCAGTAACTACTTTGGGCCAGAGGGTGAGAGCTCCTCTCCTGAAGATGCCCTGACGAATATGCTCGCCCGAGCCATGGCTGACCCGACTTTGCTCGCCGGTAACATGGAAATGGCTAAGATGACCGAATCTATGACCCCTGAGCAGCGTGATGAGCTGGTCCGGTACTATATAAACAATCCGGAGGCATTTGATGCGGCGCATGAGCAGTACAAGAACTATCTGACGCAGAATGGCGCCAAAATTAGCTTCTCTACTTTTGAAGGTAAGGAAGTGCACTACTATACGCAGTACCAAAAAACACGTAAAGCAGAAGGCTTGCCACCGATGATCTATCAGTCTAAGGAGTCTATGCAGGGTAAATTGGTACTCCGCGTAGATCTGCCAGCAAGCCCTGCTAACTCAAAGGGATCAGCTGGGCCCCGAACGCTCTACTATAAGATTGACTGTGGCTACCAGCCAGTCAGCCCAGAAGAATTTGAGAACGTGCCAGAGCTTCCACCGGAAGATAAGCCAGAGAAGCCAACTACGACAACTTCTACAACCACCACAACCGAAAAACCGGAGGAGTCTACCACGACAACTTCTACTGTTCCTGAGTCCACCACGACTACCACGACAATTCCAGAAACTACAACCACCACTTCTACTGTTCCTGAGGAGACAACCACAACTACATCTACTACCTCTACGACAACGACAACCGTGAAGCCAACCACGACAACTTCTACAACCACCACAACTGTGAAGCCAACAACTACCACCACAACCGTGCCGCCGAAGCACGATCCCGGCAAGACGCCTGGCGAGTATGATGAACCAGGTGAACCAGATAAGCCAGGCGAAGGTGGAGCCGGACAGGAGCCGGGCAAAGATGGTTACCTGCCAGGTGAAAAGCCGGTGACACCTCCAACCGCTCCACCGACTACTATTCCTACTACGACCACCACTGTTCGACCACCGGCTACGACCTCACCAGCTCCTAGTAGCACGAAACCGCCAGTAACTGTAACGACTGTTACGCCAACTACTCGGCCGGAAACTCAAATGCCGGAAATGCCGTAACTACGCAAAGGATATAAGGAGATATAGCTATGAAAATATTCAACAAAATCCGCGAGAGCTTCCGTAAGCTTTCAAAGACTGCACTGGTAGCAATTGCTGCACTCGGTATCCTGGCTGGTATCGGTATCGCGGCAAAGATGGCTGTTGCGGAGTTCTACCCGAACCGAACACCATATGACTACAACAAGCCGTGTAACCCGAATGACGATGATAAGTATGATCGTTGTGGTTCGCTGGAAGGCCCGGTATTTAACTCCTTCATCAATACGCCAAGTTATGGTGACGAGCGTGCCTTCCTGGATGCGCGTCGTAGTGATCAAACCAGCGGTGATGATCTGTACAAGAATGTTTTGCCCAACGTAACCGAAGGTAGCAAGGAAATAGTGGTACGTATGTACGTTCACAACAATGCTAACCAGAGCCTGAATGAGAGCGGTACGGGCATTGCCCGCAATACTAGAGTGCGCGTCTTTGTGCCAACGGATACCAGCGATGCATTGCGTGCCCGTGGTTACATTACCGCTGACAACGCTGCAATGGTTGAAGACACGGTAGATTTTACGGCCAGCAATCCATTTAAGGTCAACTACATCCCTGGCTCAGCCAAGATGTATGACAATGGTAAATTTAAGCAAGGTGTAAAACTATCTGACGACATCGTAACAACTGGTGCTCTCATTGGTAGCGACAAGCTGGATGGTAACGTCAAGGGTTGCTTCGAGTACGCAATCGTTGTTGAGATGAAGCTGAAGGTAACTCCTAAAGAAACACCAAGTGTGAAGTTCGATAAGCAGGTTCGTAAGAAGGGTGACAAAAACTGGACTGAGTCAGTCACTACAAAGCCAGGCGACGAAGTTGAATGGCTGCTAACTACTCAAAATACAGGTGACGCCGTGCTAAATGACGTGACAGTCCGGGATGTGTTGCCACCTCACATCAAGCTAGTGAACGGCAGTGTTAAGTGGATCGCACCTTCTCAAACGGTTACTCAGAAAGATAAGCCGTTATTTGATGGGGGCATCAATATCGGTAACTATGCCAAGGGTGGTGGTGCGTACATCATGTTTAGCACCAAGGTGCTTGGTGATTTGCCAGCCGACAAGTGTGAGGTTCGTGTTCGCAACCTTGCCTACATGAAGTCGAAAAAGACCAAGGAAGTCGAAGATAGTGCAGATGTGGTCATTAAGAAAGATGACTGTGTGCCGCCTAAGCCAGAGAAGCCGGCATACGATTGTAAGACTGTAACGCTCAAGGAGCTTGGCGGTCGCAAGATCCGTGTAAACGTCACGCCAACAATGACTGGTGATGTCACGGTCAAGCACTACACCTATGACTTTGGTGACGGTAGCGCACCGCTCGTAACCGACAAGGAGACTGTAGAGTATGCGTATGCCAAGGACGGCAACTACGTAACGCGCGTTAAGATCACCTTCAACGTCGGTGATAAAGTGAAGGAAGTCGACAGCGACCATTGTGCGGCACCGATCAGTTTCGAGGGTGAGCAGCCAAAGCCCCAGGTGCTGCCCGCAACAGGTCCGGCAGAAATCGTTGGCATCTTCGTAGCGACCACCGCTGCTGGTGCAATCGCCTACAACGTAGTTTACAGACGCTTCTACTTGTAGTATAATCCGCGTCAGAACAGCTTGACTGGCCGCTCAAACTCTTGAAGACCCCGCACTGATACAGGCGGGGTCTTCCTTTTTGACCTGTAATCTGTTACAATAGCGCGGTTATAAGGCAGGTACACATAGCTTATGTTAGCCTGTGATTACCCAGCAAGCCTTATTGCCTCATACCTTGTATGAGCTACATTTCGTTCGGACCATGGAAAGAGTATGCAGTATGTTTTTCCATGGCTGATCGCAGATGGCCTCATCGTCTAACGGTTAGGACACCAGGTTTTCATCCTGGCAAT
>CAZWRS010000011.1:0-11041 GCA_964636435.1 uncultured Candidatus Saccharibacteria bacterium
GCCCAGTTGGCCCCACCGGTCCCAAGGGCGACAAAGGGGATGTCGGTGAGACGGGTCCTCAGGGTATACAGGGACTGCAGGGCGTGCAGGGACCTTCGGGCCCCACCGGTCCCACCGGCCCCACCGGTCCTGCGGGAGCTACCGGAGCTGATGGTCGTGATATTGAAGTGCAGAAAACAGCAACGCATATTCAGTGGCGTTATGTCGGGGATGCCACATGGAATGACCTTGTGGCTTTAGCTGATCTTGTAGGCCCGACCGGCCCTCAGGGTCCACAGGGTGAAGGCGTGTTGGTTGTCGCTTCTACGTGGCAGCCTGATGACGGCCTACCAGCGGGCACTCCGGCTGGTACGATAATTCTTAGGAGGAAGCCGTAAGTTATGGGACTACTTTTGGGGAAAGATGGCAAAAGGCGTGCCCTAGAGATAAATGCGGGCATAGCTGTTGCTCAGGTTGCGACTCTGTATGTTGGCCTTCTGCAATCGGCACCTGATGATATGGATGGCATGGGTCTGGATACGTTAATTTCTGCTGGTCAGGGCAGCGAGTTTACGATTGATGGTAGCTTCTACTCTGGCCGCAAGCCGATAGCTCTTGGGGCAGTTACCGTAGATAAGGATGGTGCTGTTTGCCATAACATTGGACCAGCTATTGAATGGACGAATAGTACTGGATCAGAAATAAGCGTAGCTGGATTCTTTATTACAGATGTCGCCAGTGGTTCTGACGGTCAAGTTCTTTGGGTTGGTACACCAGATGCCGGAACGGCGACCATAGCCGATACGAAAAAGGCAATTATATCTCCGGATGACCTGATGTTGAAGGTGGATTGATATGGCCAACTACATATCTGCTACTGTTACTCAGTCAAGCCATGATGGTTATCAGGCCTTTAGCACTAGGCACAGTGCAAGTGGAGTTAATTTTACTACTGGACGTATTTCACCGTTTATCGGGCCTCACTACCAAGAGTCGCTTACGTATGCAGCTTTTTATATATTGAAACTAGATAATATACCGCAAGGATCCACAATAAATGAGTGCAAACTCGAGGTGCATACAAATAATGGATATACGGGAGGATTGTCAAACCATATATACGTAGCAGTAGAGAACAATCTCGATCCTGCTGGTAGCGGTGCGGTGGTAAATGGAGCGCTAGGGACAATGCCATGGCAGAGACTGGGCAGGCAAGCGGCAGCAACGACACTTTTTGGCAATAGATGTGGTCCTACGCACTTTAAGCCAGGAGAAACGCTGAGTTCCTACGGGGCTCACGTCAGAGATCCAAGCGCCTTAATTTATAAAGCATTCTGCACGGATCAGTCAGATAAAGATGCATTAGGCCGCACCCTGCCGGCTACGAGCTGGGTACAGTCAGAGGACTTTTCGCCAGCACTACAAGCATTGGTTGATGACCCGGATTGGAATAGTACGTCACAGTATGTAATGGTGTATCTATTTGCCGACAGGCAGACTGGCAATGAGTTTAATGTAGGCAGTTTGGCTGACTTTGCCTGGGATAACGGCACTGTTGGGGCTACAGGGTGGGGTAATGGATCAGGTCAGATTGATTTTTATGATTATGATGTCGGACAATTTGCACCTAAGCTAAATGTTACATTCACTAGCTCTTCGTTGGCATCGGAGGATAGCTACTCTCGGTCTGCTGGCAACGTGCGCCTCACTCCGGCTAGGATTTTAGGTCGCTGGCATGGCGTTCGGCCGGAGCTGAACGTTGGCAATCCATTTGTTCCTAAAATGGTCTCTGGCTCTGGAGACTTGCCGCCTACTGGCATGAATGCCTACAACCCTGGTGATCCATTGTGGCAGCAGGGCAACCCATCAGGGGCTAGAGTGAAGGTAGAGGGGCGGCGCCCGGGAAGGGTAGACGGAAGCTCTCTTTACCTAGAAGATCATGCACTGACTCCAAATAACCCGCAGATTTGGTGGGATATAGATTTCTATCAAAAAGACTACCAGTCCAGAGATGTTTATTCACTACGGCTGTACCATCGCTTTGTAGAGGAAGGTTGGCTAAATGCTCGGCATGATGTCGTGCGATTTTTTATGGATGATACGTACGTTTTCAGTATCTATCATAGGGGCAAATATGATGCTGGAGCATTTGAAATACGAGAGGGAGAGCTAGGTATACACTGGAGCGGTCAGTCGAGCAGTGTGCGAGGTACCCACCGATTCATGCCAGCTAGCAGTGGCGGGTATTACAGGTACGAAATTCAGGTAAACGAGAATTTTGATCCAAAGGTTCGGGTAAGGGTCTATCTAAATGATTCGACAGATCCGATCGAGACCTTGACTGCGAATCCACCTGACGTGAAGATGAATAGGGTAGCAATGGGGGATTTCGGAACGGCTTCTCCGCAGCCCTTTAGGTCTATGTACATAGCTGATGTAGAGATCTGGTCAGATTATCTATTAAACCGACAGTACCCAGATAGCCTAAGTAATACCGTCGGCACAGCTTACATGCCACAGAAATGGGCATGGTTTAACTATGATGGTGATGAAATTCACGCCCTCGAAGATTTAGGTACGGTTTCGGCCATTAGTCCCGATGGCAGCAACGTGGTCATGACTACGCCGACAAACGCGCTGACCTATGAGGACTACCGGGCTGAGATGTGGCCGGGGGATACGCCGGCCTATACGCTACACTCGTCACTGCCTTATGGGCCGGGAAGTAGGAGGAGGCTCGATTTATACATTCCAAACGGTACGCCGCCTCCCGGTGGATGGCCAGTAGTGGTTTATACTCACGGCGGATTCTGGGTGGCTGGTAGCAAGGAGTCAATTTCGCCACAGTTCGTAACCAATTGCTGCATTAAGGGGTACGCTGTTGCCTCCTGTAATTACGTGCTTACTGCTATGATGCTGTACGGTATGGGCGATGTACCGGCTTGGGACCCAAGTGCGGATACAGGTCGGTATCCTTCATTTATCATCAACTACAAAGAGGCGGCGCACTGGCTCAAGACCAAGTCGTCTGTGGCCTCTGGTGGCGACGGTACATACAATATAAATGCCAGCAAGATGATTGCATCTGGTCATTCTGCGGGGGGGTATAACGCGCTGGCGGCTGCGGTGAGTCGCGGCTTGACAGATGACGGCAAGGGTCGAAACCTAACCTTAGCCGGTAACGTAGAGACCTTCGGTAGTCCTAATGTGCCTGATCCGGAGTTTCTAGGGGTGTATTCATTTGCAGCACCGGTCAGCCTAAATTTACTGAAAGCGTGGGATCCAACAGTGCCGGATTGGACGGTGTACGGTACGGGGGATGGGCTCATGACGGTCACTGCGCGTATGTTTATGGGCAATAACGCCTATAGTGGCGATGCTAACACAGATAATGTCGGAGTCGATGATATGATTCTGCGCAATGCGCCCAACGTGCCGAGTATTTGCTATACGTGGGGCACGTCAGATCTTCTGGTTGTAAATGATTCGTTCACTGAACACTCCCAAGTGAGGCACCTAGAGCAGATAATTAATTCAGTATCTGGGCTACTGCCTCCGACGACGACATTCGAGAGCCATGAAGTCCCGGATGCTCTGCACCACACCATCCAAGATATAGATATGGACTATCAGCACTTTTTCCGATGGGCGAGTAGGCTACCTGGCATCAATCCTTAGGTTGAACAGTCAAGGTTATGCCCATCCTGCCTGTCGCTTAGAGTTACTCATTTGAAATTTATGAGCTAAAGGTAGGCGTACTGTAGGTGTAGGTTCGATTTACCGGGGTATTGTAATACAATATGAGGTAAGTATGAGCTACGAGAACAAGAAAATAGAAGAAGTCGCCAAAGTTCTGCACGAACGTCTTCGCGGGCTAGAAAATAAAGCCGATATTTTAAAGGCAGTGGAGCTTAAGGCCCTATATGCCGAAATTCCCATGCTGCCAGCTGAGCAGCGCGCAGGTTTTGGCAAGGAGATAAACGCACTGAAGCAAGAGCTTCAGGAGGCTGTCGAAGCTCAGCAGTCAATCGTCAGTAATTTGCAGCCCATAGATGTTACGGCGCCATTTGACGTGAATGTCGGCGACGGCAAGCCACGCTTGCTGGCGAGTGAGCAGGGGAGTAAGCACCCCCTCATGACTGAGATGGATGCAATACTGGATATCTTTTACCGCATGGGTTTCAATGCTGCCGAATCCCGTCAAATTGATGATGATTATCATATGTTCGAAAGCCTGAACTTTCCCGAAGGTCACCCGGCGCGTGATGATTACGACACGTTTATGACGACCGACGGTTTGATTGCGCCAGCGCACACGAGCACCATGCAGAACCGTATGCTGCAAAAGTACAAGAGTAATCTGGATAATGGCGAGCCAATTGCAGTCGTGATTCCTGGTCGTGTCTTCCGTAATGAGGATCTCGACGCCACGCACGAGCATACTTTCTACCAGCTGGAGGGTGTGTACGTCGACAAAGGTATCAATGCCGGGCACCTGATTGCGACGCTAAAAAGTTTCCTCGAGGAGTATTATCAGCAAGAGCTGAAGGTCAAGACGCAGCCGTTCTACTTTCCGTTTACTGAACCGAGTTTTGAGTTTGCTATCTCCCGACCGGAGTCACTCAAGAAAGGTACCGGCTCAGAAGAGGATGAGTGGCTGGAAATTCTCGGCTGCGGCATGGTGCACCCGAATGTACTCAAAATGGCCGGCATTAACCCTGAAGTTTACACCGGCTTTGCCTGGGGCGTCGGTATCGACCGCTTGGTACTTATGAAATATGGCATCGAAGATATCCGGCATTTCGAATCAGCAAAACTGGAATTTTTGAGGCAATTTGCATGAACAGGCTAGAGAGTAATAGATTATGGCAGCGAGCAGTTGAGCCAAAGATCATGGCATGTCTTGACGAGTTATCAAGTGAGTTGGACTTCCGGTTCAGTGAAGCCGCCAATGCGATGCCAGAATATATGCAGCAATACACAGCAGGGGTAAAAAATGAAGGTTAGTCTGAATTGGGTGAAGCAGTTTACTGACGTGTATATGTCGGTTGACGATTTGGTCAAGAAGATTGGAGCGCAGCTGGGTGCTGTCGAGGAGGTCATTGACCTTGGTGAAAAATATAAAGGTATTATCGTTGCCGAGGTTGTCTCGTGCGAAAAACATCCGAACGCTGACAAATTAAGCGTGTGCAGATTAGATGATGGCGGGAAAGTTCAGAATATAGAGCGTGATGAAAATGGCCATATCCAGGTGGTGTGTGGTGCGCCGAACGTCCGGGTTGGATTGAAGGTCGCCTGGCTGCCGCCAGGATCAATTGTGCCGAGTACGGTAGACAAAGACCCGTTTGTGCTCGGTGCACGCGAACTGCGCGGTGTGGTCAGCAATGGCATGATTGCCAGTGCGCATGAGCTGGCCATTGGTGATGATCATAGCGGCATCGTCGAGCTGGATACTCCTGCCGCACCAGGCGCCGACTTTGCTGAAGCTTATGAACTGAACGATTACATTATCGACATTGAGAATAAGATGTTCACGCACCGACCGGACTGTTTTGGCATTCTCGGTGTAGCCCGCGAAGTTGCCGGTATTCAGGGCATCACGTTCCAGAGTCCGGGCTGGTATAAGGCACCGCTTGATCGTATCAAGCCAGGATCGGACAAAATAGTGCTGGATATCCGCAATGAGGCAAAAGATTTAGTGCCACGATTTATGGCTGTGGCGCTCAGTGACGTAAAAATGGGGCCGAGCCCGTTAATCGTGCAGACATACTTGGCGCGGGTTGGCTTGAAACCAATTAATAATATTGTTGATGTCACGAACTACATCATGTACTTAACGGGCCAGCCTACGCACGCGTATGACGCTGATAAGCTGCGCGGCGTGAGTGGCGTTGATGGGACCGTAAAGCTGGAGACAAGAATGTCACGTAAAGGTGATACGCTTAAACTACTGAATGGCAAAGAGGTAGAGCTCCAAGATGATTCGACTATTTTGATTACCTCCGGTGACGTACCGGTCGGCATTGGTGGCGTTATGGGGGGTGCGAGTACGGAGGTAGACGAAAATACCCGGAATATCGTGCTGGAGTGTGCGAACTTTGACATGTATTCGATTCGCCGCACCAGCATGAAATACGGCCTGTTTACTGACGCGGTCACCCGGTTTAATAAGGGGCAGAGTGCGCTGCAGAACGAAGTCGTCCTGGAAGAGGCTGTCGAAATGTTGCAATTTGTCACGGGTGGACACGTGGCGAGTGAGGTAGTTGATAGCAAGCATGAGTTGCCGGAGATTCGCTCAGTCGTGGCGACAGATGAGTTTGTCAATACGCGGCTCGGTTTGCGGCTTGCGGCGAGTGAGATGGCCACACTACTGGCAAATGTAGAGTTTGACATAAAAGTGCGCGGTGCTGAGCTGACGGTCACCCCACCATTCTGGCGTACAGATATTGAGATCCCGGAAGATATCGTCGAGGAGGTCGGTCGCCTGTACGGCTTTGACCAGCTACCGATAGAGTTGCCGCATCGCAGTATTAAGCCCACGGAACGCAATCAACTATTGAACCTCAAGGCTACTGTCAGAAATGTGCTGTCGAGAGCTGGCGCTAACGAAGTGTTGACGTATAACTTTATCCACGGAGAGCTGCTGGATAAGGTGGGGCAGAGCAGAGACGATGCTTATCAGCTAGGCAATGCGCTCAGTCCTGACTTACAGTTTTACCGTACCAGCCTCACGCCAAGCCTCCTGGACAGGGTGCACGGCAATATAAAGGCTGGCTACCAGGAGTTTGCGATATTTGAAATCGGCAAATCTCATATCAAAGGACAGCAGGACCGCGTTGAGCCGGAAGTGCCGATGGAATTTAACGCGGTGAGTCTCGTGTTTGCTGCCGATGAAAAAACGGCTAAGGCACACAAGGGCGCAGCTTTCTATCAAGCAAGTAAGTATTTGGACGCGTTGTTATCTGGCTGTGGTGCGCAAGTGGTACGCGAACCCTTCACGGAGGACGTTATGCGGAACAACCCAGCGCTCGCTCATGCTGCGGCACCGTTCGAGTTGTCGCGTAGCGCGGTGTTACGAAGTAATGATGGCACGGCTTTTGGTATAATCGGTGAATTCGAACAATCACTGTCAAAAGCACTCAAGTTGCCCGCCTATGCCGCCGGATTTGAAATTGGACTACGGGCCTTGGCTATACGTGGTGATTCACGGTACAGACCACTGTCACGCTTCCCGAAAACGACTCAGGATATCTCATTGCGTGCGCCTGTAGAAGTTAACTACGCTGAAGTTAAGGCTGTGTTGATGGCTGGTCTGTCTGAGTTGACTGAGGGAAGTATGCTTGCTGACCTGCAGCCACTCGACATCTATGAAAAGGGCAGTGATAAACACTTTACATTCCGACTTAGCATTGCCCATTACGACAAGACGCTTAAGGCCGCGGAGGTAAACCAGCTTCTCGACCAGCTGGCAGAGCAAGCCAAAGACAAACTGCGTGCTGTAAGGATCTAGAGGCGTGCCAGACGCAAGTATACAGCAAATAGACGGAGTGACGGTTGAATTTATTTTGGCCCCAAAGGTGGTGGTATTTAGCCACGGGTTCGGTGTGCGGCGCGATGCGTCTGGCTTCTTCACCGAATTGGTCGCCAATCTACCCGAAGGGTATGGTTATGTACTGTTTGACTACTATCAATACCCGCAAGATAACATCACGGTTATATCAAGCTTTTCAGAGCAGGTGAAAATCCTTCGTACCGCGCTCGATTGGACGCGTAGCCAGGTAGGTGTCGATTCAGTGAGCATTATCGCTCACTCGATGGGTTGCATTGTGACTTCACTGGCGCAGCCATCGGATATACAAAAGAGCATTTTTCTAGCACCGCCAACCGGCATTGGTGAAAATACGAGAAAATATTTCACGGAGCGGCCGGGCGCATATCAGAAGGATGGGTTTTGGTATGTGCCGCGACGAAATGGAACTGTCAGTAAGATTCCTGTGGTTTTATTTGACGAGTTTGAGACGATTGACGCTGCTCGTGCCATAAATAAATATGCAAACAAAACATCGCTTTTGATTATTGCTGCCGGAGCCGACGAGGTGATAAAAGATTTTGATACACACTCCCTTACGGGCGTAGACGAAAGTAGCCTGACGATTATTGATGGCGCTAATCACAACTTCGAACAGCCAGCACGACCGGAGCTTATCAAAATCGTCCGACAGTTTATTGCAGGGGTGTGACGTGATAAGCTTTTGGGTGACATGAGAGACATCATTCGGATATTGCGCTCGGCAAGCGAGCTCAAACGATACTACATTTTCATCAGTATCTTTACAGTGCTGCTTAGCCTGCTGACGTTACTGCAGCCATTACTGTCCGGCTGGGCAATTGATGAAATACGACTGGGCACTGAGGCGAATGTTCGTTATGTGGCGCTGCTAGCGGTCGGGATTTTCCTGCTAGATCTATCGCAAACGCTCTTTAGTAATATCGGTGGCTACATGGGTGATCAAATGTCGGCACGGCTCAATAAGATCTTAAGCCACAGATATTATGAGCATCTCTTGAGTTTACCCCAGCGATATTTTGATACCGAGCTCTCTGGCAAGGTTATCAATCGACTCAATCGCTCCATCGTGCAGATAACCAATTTCATGCAGATGATGAGCAATAACTTCTTGCAATTCATCTTCACGACGGTGTTTTCACTGGTAGTCGTCGCATATTATAGTCCTGAAGTAGCGTTAATGCTGTTTGCGTTGTACCCCATTTATATCTGGATGACATTCCGTAGCAGCAGCACCTGGCAAAAGTACCAAAAGAAAAAGAACCTGCATACCGATATTGCCAGTGGCCGTTTCGCCGAGGCGATCGGGCAAGTAAAAGTTGTTAAGAGCTTCATTCAAGAGAAGCGTGAGCTAAAATTCTTTGACCGGCATATGCAGACGGTCGTGAACACCAACAAGCCGCAGTCTAAGTTCTGGCATACTCGAGATGTACAGCGACGTTTGGTGCTGAATATCATATTCTTTGGCGTATTTATGTTTATCTTTGTACGCGGTGCGCAAGGCGCCTTTACGCCCGGTCAGGCTGTTACGCTTATCTTATACGCCATGCAGATACGCATCCCGATTTTTACCATTAGTTTTTTGGTGGAGAGTACGCAGCGTGCAGTGGCGGATAGTCGGGACTATTTCGAAATTATGAGCCTGGAACCAGAAATAACTGATCGGCCGGGCGCAAAGACACTGCGAGTAGCGAAGGGTAGCATTGAGTTTGACAACGTGGCTTTTGGCTATGATGAAGATCAGCCGGTGCTCAAAAATATCAGTCTCAGCATTGAGCCAGACACCAAAATTGCTCTCGTCGGTGAGAGTGGTGAAGGCAAGACGACACTGACCAATTTGTTGCTGAGGCTATATGAACCCACGAGTGGCAAGATTCGTATTGATGGGCAGGACATTAGCGCTGTGACACAAAAATCACTTCGACAGAACATCGGTGTCGTATTTCAGGAACCGGCTCTGTTTAGTGGGACGATCCGAGAGAATATAGCCTATGCGAATAGCCGGGTGACCGAAGCGCAGATCGAGGCTGCTGCCAAGGCTGCCAACGCTCATGAATTTATCAATAAATTAGACAAAGGTTATGCTACCGAGATTGGTGAGCGCGGACTTAAGCTGTCCGGTGGCCAAAAGCAGCGGATTGCGATTGCCCGGGCACTGTTGAAAGACGCGCCGATCTTAGTTCTTGATGAAGCTACCAGCAGCCTCGATAGTCGCTCAGAGGGGATGGTGCAAGAGGCGCTGGAGCGACTGATGAAGGATCGAACGACTATTATCATCGCCCATCGATTGAGCACGATCCAGAACGTTGACCTGATCGTGACCCTAAAAGGTGGAAGGGTCGATGAAGTCGGCTCGCCAAGGGAGCTTGCCGAGTCAGGCGGTATCTACGAGCAGCTGCTTAAACTTCAGAGCGGCAAGAAAACCGAAATGACCAAGAAGCGATTACAGCAGTACGAAATCGCCGGTTAATATATCGCTTAAAGCCGCAACAAGCTTTATACTATGAGCTATGAACAGAAAATCAGCTCGTGCAATCGTTATTCAGGACGATAAACTGCTTGTTATGTTTCGGAACAAGTTTGGCAACAAATACGTCACGTTAATTGGCGGTAAAGTGGACATCGGTGAGTCGCCTGATCAAACAGTGCTGCGTGAAGTGAAAGAAGAGGCTTCTATCGAGGTTGCTAACCCCCAGTTGGTGTTTATTGACCATGCCGATTTTTATGGCGATCAGCTGGTTTATCTATGTGATTACGTTTCCGGTGAACCGAAACTGGCCCCTGATACGCACGAAGCAGCAATAAACAAACTTGGCCAAAATCTCTATGAACCAGGCTGGCTGGCACTCAACGAGCTCCCGAATGTACCATTTTTATCAGCAGAATTGCAGCAAGCCATAATTAATGCAACGACCAACGGCTGGCCGGAGCATGTTTTGGAATTCACTAGCAAACGCAACGTCTAGCGCGTATAATACCCAGTCGAATATAAGGAGGGTAGATGGCAAAGCCACATCAGAGAGTATTTGCTTTGATATTAGCGGCACTGTTTTTTGCGACATCAGTAGCAGCAGGGGCGGCAGTGATATGGCAGATCAACCAGGACAATAAAAACCAAGAAGAACAGTTGGCGAATCAGGCATCGCAAAATGATCAGCTGAGCGCTTTTGAAGAGTCCATGATGGAGTGTAATATCAGTGAGCCCGTCCAGGCGGCCAAAGAAGACACTCCAGAAGTCTTTAAACCCAAGGACGAGGTCAAGGAATTACAGAAGACCGATCTCAAAGAAGGATCTGGCAGAGAAGCAAAAGATGGTGACTGTTTAATCGTGAAGTATCACGGTACACTTGCTAAAGATGGTAAGAAATTTGATGGTAACTTCGAAGAAGAGACCGCGCTGCAGTTTTCGCTTGGCCAAGGTATGGTGATACCTGGTTGGGATCAGGGTATGGTTGGAATTAAAGAAGGCGGCACGCGGCGGCTCGTTATTCCAGC
>CAZWRS010000011.1:11141-13216 GCA_964636435.1 uncultured Candidatus Saccharibacteria bacterium
AGGCGGCACGCGGCGGCTCGTTATTCCAGCGGATATGGCATATGGCGAACATTCACCTTCACCTGATATACCACCAAACTCTGATCTGGTATTTGATATTGAGCTCACGGCAGCTCAAAATCCTTAAAAACACAAAAAACACAACATGTAGCGTGCTTGACTCTTACATAAGCGCTATATATAATGTATTAGAGTTGAATATAAAAATAAGGAAGGTGAATCAGGTGGCAAAAAATATCACTATTTTTACGACGAACACATGCGCATACTGCGTCATGGTGAAGAAATGGCTGACAGCCAAAGGCCTAAGCTACGAAGAGGTTAATCTCGATCAGAATCCGGAGCGACAAAAGGAAGCCTTTGAGGCGAGTGGCCAGATGGCGGTCCCCGTAACTATCGTTACTAAAGAGGATGATAGTAAAGAAGTCGTTGTCGGCTACAACCTCGCAAAATTAGCTCCCGCTGTTTCATAACGTAACACCTATCGAAGGATATATATGCCAATCTCAGATATACAAACGCATGATGTGGTTATGGTCGGTGCAGGCCCGGCGGCCTTAACGGCAGCGATTTACACAACACGTGAAGACATCGGTACCGTTCTATACGAAAAAGGTGTAATCGGCGGATTGGCAGCGGTGACGGATTGGATTGATAACTACCCGGGTTTTCCCAAGGGTATTTCCGGCCTTGATCTAGCGCAAGGCTTGAATGACCAAGCAGAGCGATTTGGCGCGGAGATCCGGTTGGGTGAAGTGCTCAAGATAGAGGATGAAGGTGAGCGAAAAAAACTAACCACCACCGATGGTGAGGTATATGCCAAGGCCGTATTGATAGCAACGGGGAGTGATTACAAAAAGCTAGGTATTCCAGGGGAGCAGGAATTTTACGGCCGGGGTGTGCACTACTGCGCAACCTGCGATGGCGCTTTTTATCGCGACAAGCGTTTGGTTGTCGTTGGAGGCGGTAATTCTGCGGTCCAGGAAGCGATTTTTCTAACCCGGTTCGCGACTCATATTGACCTGCTTGTGCGCAGCGACAAGATGCGCGCTTCAGAAGTCCTACAGACTGAGCTCCAAAAGCATAAGGATAAGATTACAGTTCATTTCAACACGACTACTGATGAAATAGTCGGGAATGATGAGGGTAAGGTTGTGGCGGTTCGTGGTACTGATAAAATTGCAGGCGAGACTGTCGAGTTCGAGACCGACGGAGTATTTGTATTCGTCGGCCTGAGCCCAAACACGGAATTTCTAGCAGACACAGCTATTGAGTTGGACGATATCGGTATGATTAAAACTGATGGCAGTCTCGAGACATCAATGCCCGGTGTATTTGCAGCTGGTGATGTGCGTAGTGGTGCAACGATGCAGATAGCCAGTGCAACTGGCGAAGGGGCAACCGCTGCACTCATGATCCGAAAACATCTCGAAGACCTGGAGCGACATGTTATGACTCCACCCGTTCCGGCAGTCGCCGATGTGAGCTCCTAGGCTACAGCAGCTATTTATTCAGGATAAAAACTATTCTTACACCATAAGCACAAGGGTGTATGTAAGAATTTTACTTTACAAGATATAGCACATAGTCAAAACTAAACGGCGTATGGATGAGATGACAGAAGATATTCAGAATATAACTATGTATGAAGCGCTTTTATTGCACTCACGGGCAGATCGGGCGCTTCGTATGGTGGTGGCGAAGCAACTGGAACGATCGAATGTGACTATGATGGAGTGGCTGTTGATGGGGACGGTACAGCAGGGGCCAAAGGAGGGTATGACGATGTCGGCTGTTGCTTCGGCGCTGGACGTAACGTTACCACAGGTGACAGCACTTACGGCTAATCTGACAAAACTAAAGCTGATCAAGCAGAAAGTTAGTCGCCAGGACCGCCGTAGCCGACGGCTCGTAGGTACGAGTGCAGGCAACAAGTTGCTGAGCACTGTCGAAGAGGAAGTCGAAAAGGCAATGCGTGAGTGGGTTGGTGACATTCCCAGCGAGCAGTGGCGCGAATATCTGAAAACGGTTGAAGTGCTGGCCAATCGAAAGCCGGGAGAAGAAACGCCAAGGAA
>CAZWRS010000011.1:13316-23920 GCA_964636435.1 uncultured Candidatus Saccharibacteria bacterium
CAGCATTGATATTGCCAGTATGGCCTACCAGCCAGCTAGTGTTACGGTGAAAAAGGGCGCGACGGTTACCTGGACTAACCAGGATACTGTACGGCATGATGTTACTCCCGATGAAGATGGCGAAGCATTTAAGGGCAGTCAGCTGCTCCCCCAAGGTGAGAGCTATAGTCATACCTTTAATGAGCCAGGTACCTACACTTATCATTGCAGCCCACATCCGCACATGACCGGCTCGGTGACCGTTACTGAATAGGCTCAGGCGCTTTCGAATGAGTAGCCGGGGAAGTAATCCATAACCAGACGATGTTCGGCTATGCCTTTCTGCTGAAGATCTTTGTAGAATGTCTCGACCATTGGCTCGGGGCCAGAGACGTATATGAGGGCGTTCTGTCCGACGCCTGGCAACTCCAGAATCGTGTCGGTTGATAGCCGACCAATTGATCCGGTCCAGTCTGGCGCTGGTTTACTGAGAATTATTTTAAAATTAATCGACGCTCTCGTGAATAACTCGCGGAAGGCCACCTCCTCCAGGGTCCTGGCGGCATATAGGAGCGTAATTGGTCGCCGCTCGCCTGTATCAGACAGCCATTTGATCATGCTACGCATAGGCGTTATGCCAATACCGCCAGCGACGAAGACGAGAGGGGTATCTTTTTTTCGTGGTAAGACGAAGTCACCCATTGGCTCGGCAAAACTCAGTTCTGTGCCAGCATCGAGCGAAAAAAGTTTTTGCTTAAAGGCGCTCGGGCGCACTGGGTCAAGCCGGGTTGTAATAGCCAGAAGCTCTTCGGTAGGTGATGACGATAGCGTGAACCAACGCTTATCGCCGCGCCCATCTGCTTCTTCAAGTGGCAAGCGGATTTCCGTGAACTGCCCAGCTGTGTAGCGTAGGGGCTTTTGTGGTCGGAACCACAGGGAGTAAAGATTCTGGGCTATCTCTTCTTTGTGCTCAAGCGTGACTCTCATGCGTCGCTCCGTTCCTCTTCAGCGAACTTGCGGCCACGCTTCAAGAACCACTCCGGATGGTCGGTGCACACTGCCACATCTGGATACAGCCAGCTTATAAATCGAGCGGCGAATTTACGATTCAGGGTAAAGACGTAAATCGACAGCTTCTGTCTGCGGGCAAAATAGTAGGTGAGAGGATTGAGTAACCAAAAATTCAGGCCGACACCATCAAGCTTGAGCCGATGTGCCAGCTGGATGATTTCGAATGGCTTTGTCAGCTCCAATCCGTACAGCCGCATACCCGGCGCCAAGCTGCGTAGCAGTGCCAGTTCACTGAGTTTGAACGAGGCGACAGATATGTGAGCCTCTGGAAAATTTTTAAGATCTTTTAGTAGTAGCCGAGCGCTCTCGGTATCTTTTAGCTCCAAGATAACTGGCTTTTTGCCAATTATCCTCAGTGCCTCAGGCAAAGATAGTATCCTGGAGCCGTCTATTAAAGGTACTTCTTTGAGTTGACTAAGTGTCATGTTCCTAATTTTTCGTGGATCATTGGCGATGCGAGCAAGATCGCTGTCATGGCAGACGACCAGCTTGTCGTCTTTAGTTAGGCGCAAGTCAATCTCAACAGCTGATACGCCCAAATGAATTGCACGCTCAATGCTCGTGGCGGTATTTTCAAGCTCCAGCCCTGCCGCTCCGCGGTGGCCGATTATCTTTCTTTTCATGATTTACTTCTTACTATTGTACAATAAATCAAAGATAAATTGCTAAATAAGAGGAGAATGCTTTGGTAGATTTTAATCAAACCCTAGACGCTGGCGATGTTGATAGCGGTATAATAAACGTAGTAAATGAAATACCGCAGGGGTCAAAGCTTAAGATTGAATGGGACCGCAAGCGGGCAATATTCGTACTTGACCGGGTGGAGCCGGGTATTTTTGCCAAGCCATGCAACTACGGCTTTATACCGCAGACATTGGATGAAGACGGCGATGAGCTGGATGTGCTGCTTGTTTGCGACGAACCGCTAGCTACGGGCGTCGCGCTGGAAGCAAAGATTATCGGAATCATGAACTTTGAAGACGATGACGAGATGGACCACAAGGTTGTCGTTGTGCCGGCCGATGACCGCCACACAGGCAATGCCATCAGTAGCTTGGATGATCTGCCGCAACAGTGGCTCAAGCAGGTCGAGCACCACTTTAATCACTATAAGGATCTCAAAAAACCAGGTTCTACTAAGGTTCTCGGCTGGGGCGACACTGAAGAGGCCAAGCGAACCATAAAAGAGTGCCAAGCCCGCTGGGCCAACCAATAGGAGACCGGTCTCGGCTACCGCACTAGAAGTTCTGCACGCTAGCACGTATCGAAAACTTAAGATGTCGTGCATTTGAATGCAGGAGAATAACTCTGCCCGAGAGCAACTGGCTGAAAAGTTACTCTCCACTGATTCTGTTGATCGCGATAATCACATGTAAGTAAAAATTTGTCAATGTTGCTCTGATAAGCTCTAGGGGTTTATACTTCTGGCATAGATAAGGTTTCAAAGTAATACACGGGGGTGGTATGGCGAAGACAAAAATAGCAATCAATGGCTTTGGGCGGATTGGTCGCAATGCCTTCAAGGTGGCTTTTGAGCGCAGTGACCTAGAGATTGTGGCAATCAACGATCTGACCGATACGCGTACACTTGCGCACTTATTAAAGTACGATAGCAATTATGGCACGTATGGCCATGATGTCGATTACGACGAGAAGAACCTCAAAGTCGATAGGAAGTCTATTCAGGTTCTCGCAGAAAAGGACCCAGCCAAGCTACCGTGGAAAGAACTCGGCATTGACGTAGTGATTGAGTCGACAGGCTTTTTCGTTAAACCAGAGCTAGCGCAGGCACATGTCAAAGCTGGTGCCAAAAAGGTCATCATTTCTGCCCCGGCGAAAGGCGACGGCGCGAGTACGGTAGTGTTGGGAGTTAATGAAGACGTGCTGGATGAATCAGGCAGCATTATCAGTAACGCCTCATGCACGACGAACTGTATTACTCCCGTCGCAGCGGTCATCGAAAGCGCCTTCGGTATTGAAAAGGCTATGATGACCACTATCCATAGTTATACAGCCAGCCAGAAGCTGCAGGACGCGCCGGCTAAAGATCTGCGTGAAGCCCGCAACGCGGCCGAAAACATCGTCCCAACGACAACGGGCGCATCAATCGCCGCCGCCCAAGCGCTACCGGCGCTGGAAGGTATATTTGGCGGCTTAAGTATTCGTGTACCGACTCCTGTCGTCTCCCTCAGTGATTTCGTCATATTGACCAAACGACCGGTAACAGTCGAAGAGGTCAATGACGTGTTTAGGAAGGCCATCAAAGAGCCGTACTACCAGGGAATTCTCGATGCTACGGAAGAAGAGTTGGTCAGTAGCGATTTCATCGGCAACAGCCACTCGGCCATTGTCGACCTGAAGCTGACTGCCGTAGTTGGCGGTAATATGCTAAAAGTTGTAGCTTGGTACGACAACGAGTGGGGTTACAGCAATCGACTGGTGGAAGTCGTCGCCGACGTCGGCAAAGCCCTTCACAAATAGCTAACACAAGTCCATAATTAAACATATGAAGATTGCGCTATCGACCGATCATGCAGGCATGGAGCTGCTCGGGCAACTGCAACAGTACCTTGAGTCGCTTGGTCACGAATGCGTGAACTACGGGCCGGACACCTTTCAGCCAGAGGATGATTATCCAGATTTCATTTTTCCAGCTGCTGAAGCAGTCACGAGCGGTGAATGTGAAGTCGGTATCATCATGGGCGGTAGTGGTCAAGGCGAGGCGATGGCCGCCAATCGCGTGAAAGGCGTGCGCTGCGCTGTGTACTACGGGCCGGCTCAACCGGTCGGGGTTGTTAATGCTGAAGGGCACACGGCTGGTGATGAATACGAGATTATCCGACTCAGTCGTCAGCATAATGATGCAAACATGTTAAGCCTGGCTGCCCGATTCCTCTCTGTAGAAGAAGTCCAGAAAGTGGTCACTTTGTGGCTTGAGACTCCGTTCGGCGCAGTTGAACGGCATCAGCGGCGTATAGCTAAACTTGACGAGCGCTGAACATGGCTATCATTTGCCCAACAGTTCTGGCCGGCGAGCCGCACGAATTCCGCGAGCAGATGGAACGAGTTATGCCGTTTGCCAGGCGGATACAGATTGATCTCATGGACGGGGAGTTTGCGCCGACGAAATCATTAGAGCTGGAAAAAGTCTGGTGGCCGCAAAGTATACCCACCGATATACACTTGATGTACCAGCAGCCCAACGATTACTTGGGGGCACTCGTGAAGCTACGCCCCCATCTTGCGATTATTCACAGTGAAGCTACTGTCGATCATATGCACTTTGCTGCTGAACTGCACCGTCATGGCATCAAAGCCGGCTTAGCGATACTGAAAGATACGCCTGTGGAGTGGGTGGAGCGGCTGCTACCTAGTTTTGACCATGTACTTGTTTTCAGTGGCGACCTCGGGCGGTTTGGCGGGTTGGCAGATTTGGATCTGCTGGGTAAGGTACAGGCAGCAAAGCGTGCGAACCCTGATATTGAGATCGGCTGGGACGGCGGCATCAATGCTGAAAATGCTGCTACGCTAGCAAATGGTGGGGTGGATGTGCTGAACGTTGGTGGGTTCATCCAGCAAGCCTCGAACCCGCAAGATGCTTATGCTACACTGGAGGCATTAGTTTCATAGTAAAAGGCAGATATACCAAAACAGAAAAATGACCAGACCACATATGACGTTAGAAGAATTACAGCGTAAAGCGCACGATATCCGCATGGATATCATTCGCATGCTGGAAGAGGCTGGCTCGGGCCATAGCGCTGGGCCGCTCGGTATGGCCGATATTTTTGCAGCACTTTATTTTGACATTATGGAATACGATCCCAAAAAACCAGATTGGGATGAGCGGGACATTTTCCTGCTTAGCAATGGTCACACCGTACCGGTGCAGTATGCCACGATGGCGCATGCCGGCTTTTTTGACCGCAAGGAGCTTATGACGCTGCGTAAATTCGGCTCACGTCTACAGGGTCATCCGGAGCGGTTGTTGCTGCCAGGACTGGAAAATACTAGTGGGCCGCTCGGTTGTGGTCTGAGTCAAGCCGCCGGGATGTCGCTGGCCATGCGCATGAATGGTGAGCAGCATAAGCGTTGGATTTATGTGATCATGGGTGACGGTGAGCTGAACGAGGGGAATGTCTGGGAGGCTGCCATGCTGGCTGCCAAGGACAAGCTCTTCAACATCGTTGGCATTATTGACCGTAATAACATCCAAATTGACGGCCCAACCGAGGACGTTATGCCCCTGGAAGATTTGCGCGACAAGTGGGAATCGTTTGGCTGGCATGTCCAGGAGGTTGATGGTCATAACATTGAAAGTATTATTGATGCCTGCTCAATGGCACGGGCAATTACCGAGAAGCCGAGTATCATCATTGCTCATACCATTCCGGGTAAAGGCGTCGAATACATGGAGTACGACTTCCGCTGGCACGGTGCCCCGCCAGGGCTACAGGACGTTACTGGCGCCCCGCCAAAAGCAAAGCAGGCCAAAGTCGCACTAGCAGAACTCAGGACACTAAAGGGTCGAATCAGGAGCGAGCATGAGTAAAAACGGTAAGTTATTCCTTTTTGCGCTAGTGCTCGGTGTCCTCCTGAAAGCGGCTACGTATTTCTACCAGCGTGCAGGCGATCATGTAGGTGTTTGCGAGGTGGGTGCGAAGAGTCCATGCAACGGAGATTTAGCGTACGACCGCGGCTTCACGATGCGATACTTGAGCTCAGAGGGCACATTTAGCTGGTCCGCGTTGTCAGCTAATATTGCCATTTGGACTATGACAGTGTTTGCGCCCCTAAAGGCTGCAAGTATGAGGAGACTATCATGAGCGCATTTTTTCTCGTAGACGACCTTTATAAACCAGATGTCGCGAAAGAGCCGAACCGCAAAGGTTTCGGTCGCGGCCTGAAGAAAGCTGGCGAGCTGCATGAGCATGTCGTCGCGGCCTGTGCTGACTTGACGGAATCGACCCAGATGCACTTATTCCGCGAGGCGTTTCCGGATCGTTTCGTAGAGATCGGCGTGGCCGAGCAGAACCTCGTGACAGTAGGTTCCGGCCTGGCCGCTATGGGTAAGATTCCTTTCGTCAGCAGTTACGCTGCCTTTAGTCCTGGTCGTAACTGGGAGCAGATTCGTACAACAATCTGTCTCAATGACCGGCCAGTAAAAATTATTGGCTCGCATGCAGGTGTTTCAGTCGGCCCGGACGGCGCTACCCACCAGATGCTAGAGGATATTGCTATCATGCGGGTCCTGCCAAACATGGTCGTGTTGGCTCCCTGCGATAGTATCGAAGCGGAGAAGGCTACTTTGGCGCTCGCTGAAGACAAACGGCCAGGTTACATGCGATTGGCGCGCGAAGCGACAGCGGTCATTACAACTGACAAGACGCCGTTTAAAATCGGTCAGGCGTATGTATACCGTGAAGGCACAGATGTAACGATAGTCGCTACCGGCACTATGACCTACCAGGCACTCGTAGCTGCCGAGAAGCTAGCAAAAGACGGTATCTACGCCGAGGTAGTTCATTGTCCGACCATTAAGCCACTCGATACGAAAACTATTATCAAGAGCGTCAAGAAAACAGGTGCAGTTGTCACTGCCGAAGAGGCACAGATGAATGGCGGCCTCGGCGGTGCAGTCGCTGAGTTGTTGGCAGATGAATACCCGGCACCAATGCGACGCGTTGGCGTTAAAGATAGGTACGGTGAATCTGGCAAGCCGGATGAGCTACTTGATCATTTTGGGCTGACAGCCAAATACATAACATTATCAGCACACGAAGTAACGGACAAGAAGAGAGGGGCTTGAAGTATGTCGCTAACACTGCGTCAAATGAGAGAAAACTGTCAAAAGGCACGGGATGCGATGCAGCGGGCCCGCGAACAGAAGTTTGCGATCGGCGCCTTTAATATTGATAACCAGGAGACGCTCATCGCAATTTGCCGCGCGGCAAAAGCTAAGAATGCGCCCGTCATGGTTGAGGTCAGCCAAGGCGAGGTTGACGCTATGGGGCTGGAAAACGTTCGTGACATGGTCGATAATTATAAAGAAGAGTATAGCATCGAGATGTACGTCAATCTTGATCATAGCCCGACTATAGCGGCGGCTATCGCGGCGATTGAGGCTGGGTACGAATTCATCCATATCGATATCAGCCAGGCACGCAAAGAAGCTACCCTGGAAGAAATTATCGCCGAGACCCGCCAGATTGTGAACTACGCGCGCTTGACCGGTGCGCTTGTCGAGAGTGAGCCTCACTATTTTGGCGGTAGCTCTAACTTGCATACCGAGAAGTTTGACTACAACGAGATTAAGAAGACCTTTAGTACACCGGAGGGTGCCCGCGCCTTTGTGGAGGCAACCGGCATTGACACCTTTGCTGCAGCAGTTGGGAACTTGCATGGCAAGTACCCGGTGCCGAAAAAGTTAGACATCGACCTGCTTAAGCAAATCCGCGCAGCTATTGATTGCAATATCTCGCTGCATGGTGGCAGCGGCACGCCCGGTTATTACTTCGTAGATGCGGTCAAGGCTGGTGTAACAAAGGTGAATATCAACTCTGATATGCGCGTTGCATACCGCAAGACGCTGGAACAGGTCCTCGAACAGAATCAGTCCGAGTACGCAGTCGTCAAGTTGATGGACGAAGTTGTTGACGCGGTCCAGGGCGTGGTCGAGAGCAAGATTGATATGTTCAATGCGGCCGGCAAGGCGGTCGTCTAGCGCTCGTTTGCAAATAGTTTCATAACAGGTATGATGAGGATAAGCATAAAAACAACTAACGAGGGTGGAGAAGCATGGCTCTAGAAGTACTATCTATCGGCGACGTAGTGACCGATGCATTTATCAAATTGTTTGACGACCGAGCACAGGCGTACGAAAATGAGCATGGCCAGTGGCTGGCAATGCCCTTTGCGACCAAAATTCCGTTCGAGAAAGCCGAAGTTGTAAAAGGTGTCGGAAATGCTGCGAATGCTTCGGTGTGTTTCGCAAGGCTCGGCATACACAGCGGTCTGATTAGTAATGTTGGCTCAGATGAGTTTGGTCGCGATATCATTGATGCACTGGAGAATGAACGCGTTGACACACGGTTCGTACGTATTCACCACGATAAGGTAACCAATTATCATTATGTGTTGTGGTACAAGGAAGAGCGCACGATACTTATCAATCACGAAGAGTATAACTACCAGTGGCCACGATTCACCGCCATGGATATTCCTAAATGGGTCTACTTCAGTTCTATTAGCGAAAACGCTCTTGATAAGTACCATGACATGGTTATCGACTGGCTGGATGCCAATCCAGAAGTTAAGATGGCTTTTAATCCCGGCACATTCCAGCTCGAGGCTGGAGCCGATAGACTCAAGCGAGTATACGAACGAACTGAGGCAGTTATCTTAAACCGTGAAGAAGCAGTCCACGTGACCGGCGGCGATTACAACAACATACATGATCTTATGGATAAGTTTCATGCTTTAGGTCCCAAGATCGTTGTCATTACTGACGGACCGGCTGGCGCATATGCATCTGATGGTCAGGAGCGCTTTAAGATGCCACCGTACCCAGATCCAAAGGCACCGTATGAACGAACTGGCGCCGGTGATGCATTTGCGTCTACATTTGTCGCCGCACTCATCAAGGGTAATACGATTGAAGGCGCCCTGCAGTGGGCTCCCATCAACTCTATGAACGTGGTTCAGAATGTTGGCGCACAAAAGGGTCTATTACGTGAGGCCGAGCTGGAGGAGTACCTGAAGAACGCACCCGAGTGGTACAAGCCAGAACGTTTCTAGGCCGCCTTGTGCACTGGTAGCGTCTCATAATCGCCAGCGGTATACGGTATCGCTGGCGATTGTATTGGCAGCGCGGTGAGCTTATCCGGACAGGCCTGGGCTAGCTCGTCCATGCGCTGCTGTACCATGCCAGCATACTGTCGTTCACCAATTAAGCCGATGCCTGTGCTGACACTCATCATGCCAAGCGCGGTGTCGCGCACGCGTTCGTTATTGGCAAGTGGGCTGATGTGTAGCAGCATACCGGCCATTTCGATGGCTGTTTTGATTCGATTGGTCTGAATGGCGCCAACACCTACGTCGGTATATTTTTCTGCCAATTCCCGGTTGTGCGCCATACGTGCATCACGCTGTCTGTCCACCTCTTTCTTGAGGCTAAGTACGGCTAACGTCTTGATATCGCCTTCTCGAGCGGCGCGTACTTCCATGCCAAGGGTAAGGGCGTTCCGAAATGCTTTGTCGGCTTTCGGATCCTCTATGGCCCCGTCACTGAGGGGGCGATCTGTATTGAGTAGCTGCTGGGCTTTTTTAGCGGTCCGGCCGTCCTGAAGGTCTGTATAGGCCATGTAGCAGCAGCCGGCGAAAGACAGCCAGTTGCGACGCGATAGGCCAATTGCCCACCCGAGCTTATCGGAATGGTTTTTACGAAAAGCCGTTAGTCTGTCGGCTCGTCGCTGCAACTTATATGCATGGTCGGCAACCGCCGGGTCGACTTCATGATACCGCATTGCCAATATAGTACGCTCAAACCTTTTTACAGTTCAAGTAGCAGGGGCTCAATTAGTGTTTACGCTTATCCTTTGCTGGAGTATGCTAGATATAACTATGTGTAAAGTTCTCGCTGATCTGCTCGGTATTGAAGATCCTCTGTTTTCGATCGGTATTCAGCAGCTGGAGGCAGCCAGCGGCAACTCTGGTAATGACGTCAAACTGTATGCTGAAATCATCCGCAAGTCGCACCTTAAGATGCGTGAGCTTGGTTTGGACCCCAAGGATACAACTGCCGAAGAGCTGTATCACGCGCTATTGGGGCTCATAAAGAAACACGATGAATTCCTTGCCAAACGACTCGGCGCTTCTGATCCGACCGACGTACAAGACATTCTGCCGCGCATCGTTACATTTGTGAACAAACTCGATACGCCGAAGTCTACGTGGGCGCTCAAGCCGGCTGCTGCCAAGCGGATGATGAAGCTGACTCCGCCGAAGAAAATCATGAAGCAGCTTGGCTACCGTTCGATTGATTCAATGCTGAGGCGTGAGCCGATTAGCGAGCTGTACATCGCCATGCGCTTTGTAGAGTCTCAGGAGTGGCTACAGGCTTTTACGCGTAAGTATAAACATTTATCACCACGGGATTTTGAGACCAGAGATGTGGAGTTCATCAGGCTTGACCCAAAAAGATGGGGGGTGACTGCCGAGGCATATGCTAAAAAGCAGCGTCATAACGTTACGCACATGAAAGAAATGGGAGTGATTGCGCTCTTGCCGCTGCCGGTCAAGCGCTTGCCCGGGGTGACGGTCGCTGTGCTGCCACTCATGCTGCACTACCTCAATGAGGTGCGAATGTATAGTGCGTACTTTAAGATGCAGCAAGTACGACCGGATTTTGGTGAGACAATTGTTAGTACGCTTATCTACGATCCGCGTAATCACGCTAAGGTTGCAGGTCACGAAGTACATTGGCGCACCGTGCAGAGGCACTTCGGTAGAGGTAAGGCGTCGAAATTGCCTGAGTTTTTCGAACCGCATGTGCA
>CAZWRS010000011.1:24020-25409 GCA_964636435.1 uncultured Candidatus Saccharibacteria bacterium
CGGACCTTGATGTAAGGTCAGTCCTTGAATATCGATCGAAAGCTGTATAGAATTGCTCGCTTTGTATAGTGAAATTCTGTATAATTTTGTCTAAGCATGAGAGGGAAGCTGCCGAAGTTACGGCACATGGTACAAAGCTTAGTAAAAAGCCGCAGGGCCGCTTTTATTCTAGCTGCCGGACTGATGGGCGCAGTGCTGCTCGTGTTCTGGCTCCTCAGCCTCCTCCCCCCCGTCCAGGACCTGCTCGTTGGCTCCAGCGCCAGCCCGGCCCTGGCCACCCTGAGCTCCCACCCGTACGCCGTCCTCGGCTTCGGCCTCGTCAGCCTGCTGGCCGCCAGCCTCTACTTCTACATTGACTACCAGCAGCACAAGCAGCCGCTGGCCATGGAAATGCCGACTGTCATTTACACCCCCTACCACCACGCCCGGGTTGTCACCCTGCCCAAGCTCCGCTACCGCAGCCGGCTGTTCAGCTACAGTCTGTCGTTCGGCACCGTTACCTTCCTCCTGCTGGCCTATTCTTTAAGCTTCTTTGTCCAGAGCAGCCTGGCGGCCCCGCCGAGCGTGACGATTAACCAAAAGGCCGGTACGGCTGACCCCAATCCTTCTTATACCTCAGTCTTTGAAGTCGTCTTCTCCGAACCAATTGACAAGGCTAGCTTTACAGCAGAAGACATCACCCTCGGCGGCACTGCCCCGAACCAACAAGTTCAATCCATCACTGAAGCCGGGTCTTTTGACGCCACTGTCTTTGATGTTCGTATTCAAGCTGACAGTGCCGGTACCATAGAGCCAACTATAGCAGCCGGCGGTATCACCAGCGCCAGCAGCTCGGATACCAACCTAGCCTCCACCAGCACTGACAACAGCGTGACCTATGATGGGACGTGGGCGCCGGAGGAGTTTATTATTGCTGTCGACACTACTCATCCTAAAGGCTCTACACCAGATACTCAGTTTCAAGTACCAATCAGTGGTGTATATTCATACAACTATAGTGTTGACTGTGATAGCGACGGGATAATTGACTATGCTAATTCTACCAGTTCGGTCACCTGTAGCTACCCTGCACCTGGTCAATACGATATCTCCATAACTGGCATATTTCCTTATTGGGACGGATATGTGTATATAGGCACCCCAGAAGATGATGGTTTTATTAGTGACCAGCGTAAGATAGTAGACGTTAAGCAATGGGGAGTACTCAAATGGCAGAGTATGCGATATATGTTCAATGGGGCTACTAATCTAAGTACCTTTACAGCCAAAGATGCTCCAGACTTAAGTGATGTTCAAGGTGCGTATGGCATGTCTGGTATGTTCTATTCAGCCCGCAGTTTTAATTCTAGTATCAATCACTGGATCACCAGCAACGTAACAGACATGTCA
>CAZWRS010000012.1:0-411 GCA_964636435.1 uncultured Candidatus Saccharibacteria bacterium
AGCACGTCGATGAGCAACCAGACCCAAAAAAAGATATTGAGGTCATCAACACTGAGCTGATCCTAGCCGACCTGCAAACTGTTGAGAAGCGCCTGCCGCGCGTTCAGAAGGAAGCACGCGCCAACCCGAAGCTCAAACCCATTGCTGACACGCTTACCAAAGTCAAAGACCTGCTGGATAGCGGCACCCCGTTGTCCTCGGTAGACACCATAGACAACGAGCACATTGCTGATCTGCAGCTGCTGACTGCCAAGCCAGTCATTTACCTGTTCAATGTGGATGAAGAAACCCTGGCCGATGACGCCAAAAAACAAGAGCTTAGTCAGCTCGTTGGTACGGCGCAGTCGTTGTTCGTCTGCGCCAAGCTAGAGTCCGAGCTCAAAGGACTGGATGAAGACGACCGTCAGGAGC
>CAZWRS010000012.1:421-1635 GCA_964636435.1 uncultured Candidatus Saccharibacteria bacterium
GCTCATCCATGCCGCCTACGACACGCTTGGCCTGCAAAGCTACCTGACGGCCGGCGAAAAGGAAGTCCGGGCCTGGACGATTCCCCAGGGCGCTACCGCCCCGCAAGCGGCTGGCGTTATTCATACTGACTTTGAACGCGGCTTCATTGCCGCCCAGATCGTCAGCTACCATGACCTTGTCACGGCTGGTTCGGAAGCAGCTGCCCGCAGTGCCGGCAAGATTCGTACCGAGGGCAAAGATTATGTCATGAAGCCCGATGACGTCGTGGAGTTCCGCTGCAATGTCTCGAAGTAGAGCTATCTTGCGGCTGGAGTCGCTCGTGCTACTCGTTACCGTACTGCTTGCTTACCACCAGCTGGGCGGCAGCTGGCTCGTCTTTGCCCTAGCAGTACTGACTTTTGATATCTCGATGCTCGGCTATGCCATCAGTGACAAGTTGGGCGCCATTACCTATAACCTGGGCCACAGCATGGTCTTTCCCAGCCTTGCTCTGCTCGTTGGGTACGTACATGACCTCCGCTGGCTGCTACTGTTTGCTCTGATCTGGCTGGCGCATATCAATATGGACCGGGTACTCGGCTACGGCCTCAAACACGAAACCTTCCAGCACACCCACCTCGGCCGTATCGGCAAAGCGAAGGGATCATAGGAACTGCCGCCCGTCGTTGACGCCGCGATCCCAGTGAACAGGCGTCGAGGTGATAATCTTCATGAGATCCTCGACGGGCGGAATGGTATTGTCGTCGTAGTAGTGGTCAGTACCCATGTAATTTTGTTTGACGTCAAGGCACTCAATGTCATCCCCGATGAGGTGCATCTTATCTACTGCCGATACACTGGCCACCGGTGTAGCGACTACGAGCCGCTCGATATTTACGGGCTTTAAGTAGTCACGAGCCATATCCAGCGACAGGCCGCTATTCAGCCCATCCGATACCAAGATAACCGTCCGCCGCTGCAGCAGCTCGCGGTGAATTTCACCTCCATGCCCGAGCAGTGCGTGCAGCTTGCGGAGCTTCATGAGCCGCTGCCCTTCGATAACGTGCAGGTAATCAGCCCGCATCATTTCAAGTTCGCCCGCTGAAAATTTATCGTTATAGGTGAAGGTATTGTCAGAAGCAATCACCGCCATCGGGTCGTGCTCGCCCGGCAGAACGATGTTTTCCGTTAAGAGCATCGCCATCGATGAATGCAGCCGCATGGCAATCTGCGC
>CAZWRS010000012.1:1735-15972 GCA_964636435.1 uncultured Candidatus Saccharibacteria bacterium
CTTATCGAGAATCACGAACAAGCTTTTTACCCACCCTTCAAAGTCCTGTAGGATTTGGCGGCGCATTGCATCATTTTTGATCACACCCCTGTGCTTGAGGCCGCTCGCGCGTGCCTCAAACTGCGGTTTAACCATGGCGACGAGCACCGAGTCTGCCGACATGAGTGTGGCCACGTGTGGCAGCAATTCTCTCAAGGATATGAATGAGACGTCAGCCACGATAATATCTATCGGCTGGCGCGTGACAAAGTCTCGAATGTCGGTCTTCTCGTGCAGCTCAATCCGGGGATGGCCGTGCAGACTGGGGTGCAGCTGATTGGTACCAACATCAACTGCAAGCACCTTCCTGGCGCCATGCTGCAGTGCATAATCAGTAAAGCCACCGGTGCTGCTGCCAACATCTAGTACCACCTTGTCGCGGAAATCGAGCTTGAGAGCTCTGGCAACGCTCGCTAGCTTCAGCCCTGCCCGGCTGACGTACTGTTCTTTAGTGATCAGACGAATTTTATCCTCTGCCGATACCATCGTGCCCGCTTTAGTAACAATTTTTTTATTCACCGTCACTTTACCCAATCGAATATAGCTCTCGGCCTGGCTCCGTGTCGGCACCAGACCGCGCCTCACCAGTTCTTGGTCCAGACGTGTTTTCATCATAACGCTATCTTCCCGACGATTTCACGGTAGCCCTGAGACTGCCGCTCCGCAATATATACCGCGTCAACGACGAGCATTCCCGTGGCGTCACGGCCAGCTTTTTGTGTCACGTGCGGCTTGAAGTGCTCTCCGGTGTACCTCCCTTGTAGCGGCCAGCCGTTCTCCAGAACCGCCTGTAATAATATCTCATGTAGCTGCTGCAGAGCAGCTGTGCGATGCACTAGCTTAACGGGCAGTTTACGCTGGCCGAAATATGCTCGCGAAGCCACGCTTACCTCAAGGGGCGCTACGTGCTCAAGCCTAGCCCGGAAAGCCGTGAGCACTGAGGAGACGTCCGGCGCTTCAAACCACGGCAGCAATGTCATGTGCAGCGGCCACATCGTAAAACGATCGCCAACTTTGGCTGGATCAACCATGTGCACCGCCAAGAACTCACCCATGCTTACACCTCGACACTTCTCAGTCGCCTGTGATGCAGGTGATGGATGGTTTCAAGGGCATACGGGGCGAAATTATGCTCAGGGGTATTATCAGGAAAGCCGGTTTTCTCAATCCGAAACAGTCCCGCTCCTTCATACACATGCAGCGCACGCTCTTTGACTAGCTTGGCGACAAATATTTTTAACTGCAGCACGTGATGTCCACCGTCAGTGCGGTTATGAGTAGCAGTCTGCTCACCGATAGGTAGTAGCTCGATATCTTCTGGCAGTAAGCCTACTTCCTCGCGCAACTCGCGGAGTATAGCCTGCTCAAAGCTGCCTTCGTCCTCGGCTTCCATCAAACCTCCCCAGAGCGCAATCTTGCCAGGCCACAGAATGCCATCGATATTATCACGCACTTGCAACACCCATGCAGTACCGACGTCGATAACGGCACTCGTGCCTTTGATAACTGCCTGGCTGTCACGGCTCATATGACTATTTTACACGCTCGCGGTATGCACCAGTGGTCGTGTCGACGCTAATGAGGTCACCGACTTTCACGAAAGCCGGCACTTTTACGGTAATACCCGTTTCTACCTTGGCGTCTTTGAGCACGCTGGAGGTCGTATCACCTTTCACGACATCTTCGGCGTACGTGACTTTGAGCGGCACGTTCTTAGGCAGTTCAATATTAATCACCCGCCCGTCAAAGAACTGTGCCTGTACCTTATCGCCTTCTTTCATGTAACCAGCCTGGTCGGCCATGTCTTCAGCCGGCAGCTCGAACTGCTCATAGGTATCCTCGTCCATGAAAAAGAACGTTGCGCCGTCGTTGTATAAATACTGCACATTTTTATTGCTAATGTCGGCTGGCTCGATGGACTCATTACCCTTAAACGTCTTGTCCAGCACCTTACCGTCTGTCAGGCTCTTTATCTTGACGTTCACGATAGAACCGCCGCGGCCCATCACTTTTTGGGCGTACTCAACAACCCGGTACGGCGTACCGTCCAGCTGGAACACCTGACCTTTCTTAAGATCCGTTACACCTAATGCCATAACAAAATTTCTCCCAAATTTTGAGCTACCTGCACCGTGCTCTTAGTTTTAGTACCTGGGGTGGCGGCGAATATCCTGCCGCATATCTTCGAGCCGATCATGGAAATCGTCGGCGTGGCCAGGGTTCATGATTGGCTCTGGCGCGTCCTCTATCTGCTTTACCTGTCGCTGCATGGCAACAATGAGCGATTCGATTGAACGCGGGTTTTTACTTGATTGGATATCATCTTCAAGCCGCTGCAATTCCCGACGAAAAGCTTGCGCCGTCGGGTGATTCGGCTGGTCGATGACATCCTGATATCGAAACAGTAGTCGACGAGCCTCTTCATGCAGCCTTTTGTACTCCTGATCCACGGGACACCCCCTTGCTTGCTGGTTGATGCCCTAATTATTAGCCACAAAAGGCAAGAGTGCAATGTGTCGGGCGCGCTTGATAGCAACCGCCAGACGGCGCTGCTCGTGCTCTTTGAGACCTGTTTTCTTACGGGTCTCAATTTGACCGAACTGGTTCACGTAGCGTTGCAAGGTCTTAAAGTCCTTGTAGTCAAAATAAGCTACATCTGTTCGGTGCTTAAAAATCTTTGCCATACCTAAATCTCTCCAAATTTTGAGCTGTCAGCTCCTAGTTCTTAGTTTATTAGAAGGGGATATCGTCGAGGTTTATCGGTTCATCGCCGATATCTTCGATGACAACGTCATCTTTTTTACCAGCAGGCTGACTGGCTGGAGCAGAGCTTCCGCCTGCACCATTGCCACCACCGTCACCGCCAGCTCCGCCGAGGAACGTCACGTCCTGGGCAACAACTTCAACCTTGCTGCGCTTGGCGCCGGTTTCCTTGTCATCCCAGCTGCGGGACTGCAAGCGTCCGTTGACCAGACACGGGCGGCCTTTGCTCAAATATTGCGCCACGCGCTCGCCGAGCGGCCCCCAGGCGACGACATCAATGAAATCGGTTGCTTCCTGCCAGTTGCCGTCAGCACCTTTGTAGCTACGGTTCAGCGCCAAGCTGAAGCTCGTGACTGACGTGCCGTTTGGCGTCTGCCGGAGTTCCGGATCACGTGTCAGATTCCCCATTAAGATAACTTGGTTGAATGAGCGTGCCATTCGTCTACCCTCCTTTGTAGGATCTATGTCCTGGGTTAATTAGTACTAACTACTATACCCTATTTTTCGTCTTCGTCTGACTCTTCGTCATCATCAGCCTTGTCACCGCGCTCGGCCTGCTTCTTGGCTTTTTCAGCCCTCGCAGCTTCTGCCTTGGCGATGGCCTTGAGATCCGGCTTGGTGATGAGGTAGCGGATTACTTCATCAGTGATGTTGAGCGTACTCTCCACCTTTTTAACGCTCTCGCCCGGCATTTCCACGGTATAAAATACATACACCGCAAAATCCTGCCTGGCGATTGGGTACGCAAGCTTTTTCTTGCCCCAGTTGTCGGTGCCCACGACTTTGCCGCCATTGTCGGCAAAAATCTTGGTCACCCTCTCCTCGGCCTTGGTCAGATCGACCTCCAGGTCAGGATGGTAGAGTACAGCAACTTCGTACTGTGCCATAAATAGACTCTCCTTTGGTTAAAGCCTACACTCACATAATGGATGTAAGCTGAGTTAATAACCTGTTGAGTTTACTACATCTACCTCTGTTAGTCAACTATTGGCTAGCGAGCGTGAGCTCCAGCAACGGGAGCACTTCCTGCTGCACCCGCTCAACACTACCCAGTTTCCACTTCACGAGCGGCTTCGGGTCTTTGGGCATGCGTGGATGCAGTCTGTTTTCGCTCGCGAGGATGCGGTACTTGTCACGTATGCCGTCAGTGGCCACTTCTGAGGCAGCCCACAGCAGAAAGTCGCCGATCTTCCGTTTTCTCTCCCCGTCTTTCGTCGACAGGAACTCATCAATTGTCGCATCATGGATATGACTGAGGTCTTGCTTCAAAGCGTATTCGGCCATAAATGCGCGTATGGGATCGTACCCGTACCGGATATGCCGATAGCTGAAGGCGTCACCGAGCCTGCCCTGTCGTAAATAGGCCCGCTCAGCTTCATGTGCAGGCCTCACATAGGGCTCATCGCGTGAGTGCATGTCAATCACCTCGTCGGGCACATAGCCGGCGCATGCCAGCACCACCCGCCCGTATATGTCAGCTTCATCCCCCGGCAGCTCCGGCCCTTTATAGTGCCGGTGGTAGGCATACGGACCCTGGTTGTGTACCAGTACGTTGACGCGCTGGATCCAACTGTTTCGCAGCGCCTGGCCAGCGATTGTTCTGAGCAGCGGTGCCGTCCGGGGATGCCAGCCGTGATGGTCATCAGTAACTTCAAAATCAGGCCGGGAAGCTTCGAGGTCGTAGGGGGCAATAGCAAGCGGCAAGCCTGAATATCCATCAATGGGTGTCACTTTTTCAGCAGCCACCGCCCCCTCCAATAGTTTTGGTTTGCTTATGTATAACATAAGACGGCTTGTGCTTACCGCACAAGCCGTAAAATCAACAGCAGGCAAAAACCTCCTAGACAGCCGACTCCTCTGAGAAGTTTTCATCGAGCACCGCGTCCATCGCCAGGCCACCAGCTGCCGCACCACCGCCAAAAACATCGTCCATAGAGTTCACCAACACTTCACGGGGCCGGTTACCATCTGCCGGGCTAATAATGCCCTGCTCCTCCATCGTCTCCATGAACCGCGCGGCCTTGCCGTAGCCGATGCGCAGGCGCCGTTGCAGGAGGCTCGTACTAGCCTTGCGCCCGTCAATAACCGCCCGGACGGCCTCCTTGTACATCGGGTCATCGGCATCACTGCCACCCCCCATGTCTGACACGACGCCACCCTTGCCGATCTGTACCGGCTGGGAAATAATCTCGTCATTGTACTGCGGTAGCCGCTGCATACGGATAAAGTCGGTCACTTTATTGGTTTCGTCGTCACCAATGAACGCACCCTGCACACGAATCGGCTTGGGCATATCAGCGGTTGAGAGCAGCATATCACCTTGGCCGAGCAGCTTCTCGGCACCCATCTGATCAATGATAGTACGCGAGTCTACCTGGCTGGCGACCGTGAAGGCAATGCGGGCCGGTACGTTAGCCTTGATGAGGCCGGTAATCACATCGACTGATGGCCGCTGCGTCGCTAGAATCAGGTGGATGCCTACAGCACGAGCCTTCTGGGCGATGCGCACGATGAGTGCCTCCACATCACGGGCCGCCATCATCATGAGGTCGGCTAGCTCGTCGATGACTACCACGATGTACGGCATACCCTCTTCTTTTTTCTTGTTGTTGTACTCAACAATGTTGCGTACCCGTACGTCGCTGAGCTCCTTGTAGCGGCGCTCCATCTCAGCCACGGTCCACTTGAGGGCACTGATACACTTCTCCGGCTCGACAATCACCGGTGTCAGCAGGTGCGGAATGTCGTCGTACGGCTTCAGTTCAACCTGCTTCGGGTCAACCAAAATGAGCTTTAAGTCCGACGGACTGTTGCGATACAGCAAGCTCGTGAGGATCGTGTTAATCATGACCGATTTACCGGAGCCGGTCTGACCAGCGACGAGCAAGTGCGGCATTTTGTCCAAGGCTGCCGTCACCGCTTTTCCGGATATATCCCGACCAATAGCAAAGCCGAGCGGACTCTTAATGTCGTACCACTCTTTGGCCTGCAGCACACTGCTCAGACGGACGGTTGCCGACTTCCTGTTCGGTACCTCTATACCAACCGCCCGCTTGCCGGGGATCGGCGCTTCCATACGGATACTCGTCGCGCCGAGGTCGAGCATGAGGTTATTTTCCAACGCCGTAATCTTGGTGAGCTTCACGCCAGTCGGTGGGCGCAGGGTAAACTGTGTGACCCGCGGTCCGATGTTGGCGCCCTCCATCTCAACATCAATATTGAAGTTATTAAACGTCTCTTTGATAATCTCCGCATTACCCTCAACATCACCAGCGTCAGCCTTATCCTGCTTTTTATTCAGCAGCTCGAGCCCCGGGAACTCCCAGTTCGGGTCGCTGGCCGCCGTCAGGGCGGCGTGCTGCTCAACCGGTGCCAGCTTGGCAGCGGTGTTTTTAAGCGTACTGAGTCGGGGGCGCGGCTCTTTCGGCGCACTATGCTCCACCGGCACGCCCTCGTTGAGCTTGAAGCCGTTGTCGGCCGACTTGGCCTTAAGGTCAGCCAGGTCGGTATCATCAGACGGTTCACGCTTGAACATATCGAGGAGGTCGAGAATAACTTTTGGCGATATACCAAACGTCAGGAAAAACATCAGTACGGTCAGGACGAAGAACAGTATAGACGCCGGAATCGTATCCAGCGCGTTGAGCATCAGCCCGCCGACCAGTGCGCCCACCGCACCACCATGGCCGCCGGCAAACTCGCCGAATGTATCCTTGGTCACAAAAGCCACATGCGCCCAGCCGGCCGCTAACGCAATGAAGGCCAACATGCTTAGCAGCTTCGGCAGTGGTATCTGCCGATCTTCACTCGTAAACTTCCAGAAGCCAAAGCACGCCAGCGCGACTGGCGTCAGATACGCCATCCAGCCCAGCACCTGATACGCACCGTTAAACATACCGATGGGCAGTGGCCCGCCGGTACCGAACCCACCGAGCGCCAAAAAGAACGCTACGATGAGCAGCAGGATTGCCCCGGTCATCGGCCAGAAGTTCGATCGCTCAATTACCTCTGGTTCGACTTTTTTCTTTCGGGTTTGCTTTTTTGTCTTTTTCTTAGCCATATGCGGTATCTAGTTTACAACTTTTTACTCTGGAGCACCAGGGGTATCTTCCTCTGGGGATGCAACTGCTTTGCGTCCGATAATGTAGCCGGCAATCGCGTCTTTCTCTTCACTGGAAACCTTCGAGTCGGTGAGAAGCGCCGATAGCTCTTCGTCTGACATGTCACTAAGCGCTGGTGCCGGCATGCGAGCGATTTGGTCTGCTGCTGTCTGTGGCACTCGCTCGTTAACCAGGTCAGCTATCTCACCCAACCGATCAAATGACGTTGCCGGATCTCTCAGCTCTTCTGAGAGGGCGGCGCGCTCTTCTTCGCTAAAACCATTTGACGGCTGTGCTTCGTTTGACATATGACGATTATAGCAATATTTACATCATTTGTCAAGCCGCTTATGCTGTTGACTTCGTTGCTGGCTCAGTCAGTCCGAGCATCCTGGCCGAGGAGCTTGGCGCGCATTTCTTCAAAGCGACGCTGCTGCTCAGCGGCAATCTCTTCTGGCGTTGGCTCCGGCTTATTCGGTTGTTTACCAGCCTGCTTTTTGCCGTTACCGTTACCATTCTTGCCGCCGCCAATGATGTTAACGACCGGGATAACAATCGGGCTACGCTGGGTGTACTCGTACAGGAAGTGTGTGACATGCTCTTTGAGCTCTTGCTTGAAACGATCGAGATCGACGCGCTTGTAACGCTGCTGGACCGCCCGTTTCAGCTCAACGCGCAGGTTGTTCATGAGCTCTTCATTGTCACGCATGTAAATGAAGCCCCGGCTGATAATATCCGGACTGGTCATGAGGTTGCCGGTCTTCTTATCAATCGTCAGCACAACTGCTACCAGGCCTTCTTCGGCCAGCATCAGCCGGTCCTTGATAACCACGCTGCTGACGAGCGAACCGGTCTGGTCAACCAGCACCGTACCGACCGGTACCTTGCCGGACACCTGCATGGTGTCGGGCGTGAACTCGATGACCTCACCGTTATCAACGTTCAGACAGTGCTTGCGTGGAATGCCCTGCTCGACGGCAATTTCAATATGCCGCTGTTTTGAGCGGTAGGCACCGTAAATCGGCACAAAGAACTTCGGCTTGGTGAAGTTGATCATATCGGCGTACTCATCACGTGAAGCGTGACCAGAGACGTGCAATGGACCAATGCCGTCAAGTTCGTGGTAGCGGTGCTCAAAGACGTGCACGCCTTTGCGCATAAGGCCATCAACCATCGCGCCGACCAAAGAATCATTACCGGACTCCGGAATGGGCGTACTCGATAACACCACCGTATCCTGCTCCTTGAGCTTAATATGTCGGTGCTCACCGCTGGCCATCCGCTGCAGCGCCGAGCTGGGTTCGCCCTGGCTACCGGTGGCTACCACGACCACCTCGCTGTCCTTCATGTTCGGGACACTCGCAATCGGTACGAAGGTACCCTTGGGTATTTTCATGAAGCCGTGGCGAACGGCCATCTCCAGCGTACTGACCATGCTGCGGCCGTCCATGGCCACCTTACGGCCGTGATGTACAGCCGCGTTCACAATCATCTGCACGCGGTTCATATTGGTTGAGAAGAGACCGACAAAGATCCGGCCGGGTGCCTGGTTCATAATGTCGACAAAGCTCTGCTCAATGGTACTTTCAGATGGTGTCCGGCCTAATCGTTCGGTAGTCGTACTTTCACTGAATAGCGCCAGCACACCTTCGTTGCCGAGCTCTTTGAGCCGGGCCACATCAGTCCGCTCATGGTCGAGCGGATTGGGGTCTAGACGGAAGTCACCGGTGTTGATAATCCGGCCGACTGGTGTGTCAACCACGACAATCGTACTGCCGGGAATCGAGTGCGTCACCCGGACAAGCTCGACGTAGAACGCGCCAAGCTTTAAGCGTTCGTGCGTGTCTTCGTTCATGATCACAGTCTGCAGCTCAAAACCTTCCGGCATTGGCAGGCCGAAATTCTGGAAGATCTCCTCAACGCGGCCGATTGTAAAGCGGGAGCCATAGATCGGTGCTGGTAGCTTCGGCACAATGTGCGGCAGACCACCAATGTGATCCAGGTGGCCGTGCGTAATGACGTAGCCGCGCAGCTTATGCCGGATGGACTCTACGTAACTAACATCACAGATGCCGTAATTGATACCCGGCAAGTCGACCCCCAGGTCGTTACCGGCGTCAATGATAATCGCGTCGTTCTTGTACTCCACGAGCATCATATTCTTGGAGCCACCGCCGTCCATGCCACCAAGTCCAATGACCCGGAGCCGTGGATTGTCGTCAATCTTATTAGCCCGACGTGGTCGCTCCTCGGCCTTGGTCGGCTCCGGCGTATCGAGGTACTGACTAATCACGCGCTGCGCATCATCATGGGTCCGGCGCTGGGCACGGATAGCTGCCCCACGGCTGACGGTGCGGCTTGGCGCTGCCGCGGCCGCTGATTTCTGACGATTACCACCGTTACTATTACGGCCTCGTCTATTTTGGTTCGTATTGTTATTCGATTTATTCATATGCATTTTCCTTTCAGTCTTAATGAGTAAATTTATAGTTTCTTAAGTATTGCCGGGATGCGGGCAAAATCATCTATGAGTGTTTGCCGCATGCCGCCGTTGTATAAGGCTGCTGCCGGATGGAACAGGGGTAGCACTACTAGCTTGCCGTTTTCAAAAGCAATCCTTTTTGGCTCACCGTGGATGGCACTTATTTTTGCCCCGGGCAAAAAGTACTCCATGCTGTGCCGGCCCAATGTCACCACCAGTTTCGGTTGGATGATATTGAGCTGACGCACCAGATACGGCCAGAAAGCCTTTTTCTCCTCCGGCTGCGGGTCGCGGTTGTTCGGCGGACGATACTTGACGATGTTGGTAATGTAAATATCTTCGCGCTCCAGTCCGATACCAGCCAGCATCTCATTCAGGAACTTCCCAGCGGCACCCACGAATGGCTGACCCTGAATATCCTCGTTCTTACCGGGCGCTTCGCCGATAAATACAATGTCGGCACTAGCGGCGCCGGCCCCAAAGACGAGTTGCGTGGCCTGCGCCGCCAGCTCTTGGCACACCTTATCAGTCAGGATCTGTGCTTGCAGATCATCAAGTTGCTGTTGTTTGCCAGTGTTATCTGCCATGATAGCTTTTCAAAGAACGAGCCAAGAGCTTCGCTCCGAGCACAAAGAACAAGACTGCCGAGAAGTATTGCCAGTAACTGCCGGTACTAAAAGCGCGTGACAAGAAAGCGTACGCCAGCACGATGCCGAATACGCCACCGATGCCTGTCATTAACGGTTCATCCCTTTTTCGCTTCCGCGCGACTGACGCTGCTTTCTTTGCCATTACTTTCTACTTCCCTTCCTTGCCTTGCTCACGGGCAGCTTGCTTCATGCTGAGCTGTAAGCGGCCTTTTTCGTCGATGGCAACCAGCTTAACTGTCACCATATCACCCTCTTTGACGACATCACTCGGCTTATTCACGCGCTCCTCTTTCATTTCGGAAACGTGCACCAGACCGTCCTTGCCGGGCATGATTTGCACAAAGACGCCGAAGTCCATGACGCTCACCACCGGCACGTTTTCGTAAATCTTGCCGACCTCTGGCTCGGCCGTCAGCAGCTGGATGTACTGCTTGGCACCATCAATACTCACCTTGTTCGGGCTGGCGAGGAAGATTGTGCCATCGTCCTTGATATCGATTTCAGCCCCCGTCTCAGCAATGATCTTGTTGATGGTTTCGCCGCCCTTACCAATCACTTCACGGATCTTGTCAGGATTAATCTGGATCGACTCAACACGCGGTGCATACGGACTCATTTCTTGACGTGGACCATTAAGAACACTCAGCATGTGATCCAAAATATGTGCCCGTCCCTGCTTAGCTTGGGCGAGTGCCAGGCGCAGGATGTCCGGACTGAGACCGTGGACCTTCATGTCCATCTGCAATGCCGTAATACCTTCAGTCGTACCCGTTACCTTGAAGTCCATATCACCGGCAAAATCTTCGGCATCGGCAATGTCACTCATGATGTATGGGGTTTCACCTTCCATCATCAGACCCATAGCAATGCCGGATACCGGCCGCTTGAGCGGCACGCCAGCATCCATGAGCGCCAAGCAGCTCGCACACGTAGCAGCCATCGACGTCGAGCCATTCTGGCTCATAATCTCGGTAACTGAGCGGATGGTATATGGAAATTCCGCTTCACTGGGCAGGACAGCGGTGAGGGCGCGCTCGGCCAAGTAGCCGTGGCCGATTTCGCGGCGCCCCGGGCTACCCAAGCGTCGAACTTCGCCAACCGTCCAACCTGGTGCATTGTAGTGGTGCAGATAGCGGCGTTCGCCGTCCTTCTCCATGGTGTCAACGATCTGCGCGTAGGATAGCGGGGCGAGCGTTACGACATTCAGGGCCTGCGTTACGCCACGGGTAAACAGTGATGAGCCGTGTGTCCGCGGTAATATACCGACTTCACTCGACAGGGGGCGAATCTCAGTCAGCTGGCGGCCATCAGGACGGATGTTCTTCTCAATAATACCCTTGCGGACGTCTTTGTGTAGCGCCATGGTAAAGGCATCATCGTACTCGCGACGGTTGTCGTCGTATTCCTCGCCGTGCTTCTCCGCGAACGCTTCGTGGAAGGCATCACGCAGCTCCCGGACGAGCGCGTTGCGCTCAGGGTACGGTTTGTGCAGGTTCTCACCCAGCTTACCGTCCAGCCAGGCATCGACCTCCACTTGAATATTCTCATCAGGAAGCAGCAACTCGTACTCCTGCGGCGTGACGCCAATTTTCTCCACCAGCTCCTGCTGCAGCTTAATCGCCGGCTGCATAGCCGTAAAGGCCCACTGGATGGCGTCAGCAATTTCGTCTTCGCTGGCTTCGTTAGCGCCCGCTTCGACCATCATGATGCCGCTTTCACGGGCAGCCACCACCAGGTCGAGCTTACCGTTGTCATACTCCTCGGCCGGTAAGAAGGCTTCGTACTTACCGTCCTTCATGCCAACACGCAGCCCGGCGACAGGCCCATTGAATGGCGCTCCTGTCAGCGACAGTGCAGCACTTACCGCGATCATGGCAATCATGTCCGGACGAAAAGCCGGATCCATGCTGAGCACGCTGGCAATACCCTGTACCTCATGGCGGTAGCCCTTGGGCCACAGGGGCCTGATGGGCCGGTCAATGATCCGGCCGATGAGCACTGCATCATCACTTGGCCGGCCCTCGCGCTTGATAAACCGACTGCCACTGATTTTGCCGGCTGCATACATTTTCTCTTCGTAATCAATACTGAGCGGGAAATAGTCCATTCCCTGAACAGTTCGTTCGCTCACCATTGCCGTGCCGAGCACGACGGTATCACCGTAGCGTGCCAAGACTGATGCCGAAGAGCGGAAGCCGAGCCGGCCCACTTCCAGCGACAGCGTCTTGCCGCAAAGTTCTGTTTCTACCTTGATAATCTCTTTGCCGAATGGGTTAATTGTTCCGCCCATATCTTCCTTTCTACCGGGAGTAGCAAAGTTCAACTGTCCACTCTTTTTCTAGCGGAAAGCTGTGCTCTACCACCCCCTTAACCTTTAAGTATCTCTAGAATTTAGATTCTAGATCTTGGATGCTAGGCTGCCCTAACACCCAATGTCCAATCTCTAAAGTCCTAGCGGCGAATGCCAAGTTTCTTGATAAGTGCGAGATACTCCTGGCTGTCATGCGCGGCGATGTACTTCAGCAGGCGCTTGCGCTTACCGACCATCTGCAAGAGGCCACGGCGAGCCATGTAGTCATGCTTGTTTGCCTTGAGGTGCTCAGTAAGCTCCTTAATACGCTCGGTCAGGATGCCGACCTGCACGGCTGGGCTGCCGGTATCTTTTTTATCGCTCTGTAGGTCAGCAATGACCTTTTGCTTCTTCTCTGCTGAAATCAATGTATATTCCTTGCTTAAATTTTCTAAGAGATTGATGGCGTTACGTCGATATTACCACACCTTACTCTGTTATTCAACATATTCTACGAAAAACGCCTCAGCCGCTGTTCGGTACACCTCAGTGATAGCTCTCTGTAATTCCCTGTACCTGGGTTTTGCGGCTCCATCTAGTTTTTTTATTTTATCATGATTCATGGTAGTTTGTCAATATTCACACCGCATTAAGCAGATGTCAGGCATTGTTGATACACTGTATGTTATGAAAGCAGCAGATTTTTCTCTCCCCGATCAGGATGGCAAGACACGAAGACTGGCGGACTTTGCCGGTAAATGGCTGGTGCTGTACTTTTACCCCAAAGATGACACCCCCGGCTGCACGGTTGAGGCCTGCAGCTTACGCGATGCCAATGACGAGCTGATTGACCTCGGCGCCGAAGTTGTCGGTATCAGCAAAGATGACACTGACAGCCACCGTAAGTTCAAAGCGAAACACAAGCTGAACTTTACCCTGCTATCTGACCCGGAAGGCAAAACCATCGAAGCCTATGGTGCCTGGGGCAAGAAAATGTTTGGCCGTGAAGGCATATTGCGCAAGACGTTTATTATCGATCCCGAGGGTGAGATCGTCAAAACTTACGGACGCGTCACCCCGCTCGGCCACGGTGATCAGGTAATCGCCGACCTTAAGCAGCTACAAGAGCAGGCGCACGCACGCTAGAGCTGTAGCCTTAACGCTCCCGCCTCAAGCTCTTCAATACTCTGAGCGCCCTCCAGCACAAACTCGCCCACCTTAGTGCGGCGGAGATCAGACATATATGCGCCGGTCTCGAGCTGCTGACCGATATCCTCCACGAGTGTTCGGATATACGTACCGCTACTGACCGTGGTCGTGAATTTCACGAACGGATAGGCGTAGTCAATATCAGCTATATCGTATATCTTCACCCGGCGCGGCTCTATCTTCACCGCTTTGCCTGCCCTGGCTAGTTTGTACGCCCGTTGGCCGTTAATTTTGATCGCCGAATACGCCGGCGGAACCTGCTCGATATCACCGATAAACCTCCGCATGACGCGCCTGACGTCATTTTTAACTGGCTGTGTATCCGAAACAGTTGTTTTTTCGCCTTCATCATCGCCCGTCGAGCTGACTTCACCCAGCTTCATCGTCACTTCATAGGTTTTGTCGGCTTTAGAGAGTTCTGGGACGCGTTTCGTATACCTGCCGACCACCAACACCAATAAGCCGGTTGCCAGCGGATCCAGGGTGCCGGTGTGTCCTACTTTTGGCTTTTTTACACCGGTCTGCTGCCGGATGATGCCGCGGACTTTCGCCACGACGTCAAATGAGGTCCAGCCTTTTGGTTTATCTACAAGTAGTATGCCATCCATGTCAGATAGCATACCGCACGACGCGGCAAAATGATCAGGACTTGGCTTCCAAAGCTTGCGGCATCATCGGTGGTGGCACCGGTGGCGGGGTTTCGG
>CAZWRS010000012.1:16072-21708 GCA_964636435.1 uncultured Candidatus Saccharibacteria bacterium
TCATCGGTGGTGGCACCGGTGGCGGGGTTTCGGCCATTTTTTCTTCTTTTTGTTCTTCCGTTTTGGCAGGCGCCTCGTCATGATTGACTTCGACCGCTCCGGCAGTACCGACGGCTTCAAGCGGAGGCGGAGATGTCCGACCGTCACCACCAGCGCTGATAGCTCGCATCACTGCATCGCGGGCCTCGTCCTGCTTGGCTTTTTCGGCCTCCGAGACAGCCGCCGCTTCCGACTTCTTAGGCTCTGACTTTACGTCAGGCTTAGTAGCTGGTTTCGCATCAGGTACGGCTGGCTTTACTTGCTCCGCCGGCTTATCAGCTGCCTTCGCCAGGTCTGGCTTACTTTCAGCCTTGGTGCTGTCAGCTTTGTGGTCCCCTTGACCCTGCGATGATTTAGCCTTGGACTCCGCTGTGAAAGCTGACTCCTTCTCAGTATCCGGCTTCTCGTCCTTCGCCTCTGCTGGCTCATTGCTCTTTTCGGCTGGCTCTGACTCGTGCGCTTCGTATTTGAGCGCTGAGAGCTCTTCTTTCTCGGGCTGCTCGGCTGGCACAACCTTAGCCACCGGCTTTTCTTCCGACGGGTGCTCGTGGCCGACCTTTTCCTCAAGCTGATCAATGGTTTTCGTGGACATGACCTTAGCGACGTGCTTAAGTGCTTCCTGCTTGTAGTCAACCTCCTCGGTCTCCTGCGTAGGCACTCTGCCGACTTTTGCCTCGAGTTGATCGAGCGTCTTATCTGACATGACCTTAGCGACGTGCTTAAGTGCTTCCTGCTTGTAGTCAACGCCTTCTTCCGGCTCAACCTTCTTAGGTGGCTGTTCAGGCTCGCTAGGCTTCGGGCCCTCAACTTTGCGCTCAATATCAGCCAGCGTTTTGTCGCCCATATCTGCAAATGAGTGCCCCGTCTGCGGCTTCTCAGCGGGCTGCGCTGTCTCGGCCGCTGGTGACACTGTTACATGACGCGGTGCCGGTGCCGGAGTTGGTGGCATCGGCGGCGGAGTTGGCAAATCTAGTCCTGCTGGCTCAGCCGCCTGGGGTAAATTTGCTTTAGGCTCTGCTGAAACCGGTGGAGTTATTGGCGCATCTTCCGGCTGTTCCGGCTTCTGCTCTGCCGGCTGCGGCTCAAACACGGTGTAGGGCTCTGGCGGACCATCGTCGACAGGCTTTGGCGGCTCATCCGGCTGCGGCTTCGGCCGACGACTCAACATTGGCCGGGAGTGCGGCACTGAATTGAGCGGATTACCGGCATCATTGATACCGTACGCGGCAGCCGTCAGCTGCCCACCGAATTGCGGTGGCTCTGTCACGAGCCGGGAGGCGTTCTCGTCACCTGGTTGGTCATGCTGCCCCTCTGTCGGCGGTAAGCCAAACAGTAAATCATCGCGCGGCACCGATGACGGTGGACCGGCCAACACTGGTCGCTGGTCTTTTTCTATGTGCAGTTCACTGGCCGTACTTGCCTGCTCACTGGCAACCCCCGCACCTTCTGGCGAGGCCATGTCCGGCGTCCATGGTTCAGGCAAGGTATCAATCGGCGGCGCATCACTAGCTTCTGGAATATTGCTCTGATGGTTAATACGGAGCGAGCCATCATCTTCCAGTGTGGCATCTTTGGGCATGTCACCGTCGTCGCCGCCTGGGTTATCCGGCTGTTCCGGCGCAGCTGGCGGCTCATCCTCTGGCGGCTGCAGCTTGGTAGCCACCAGCTGTTGGTTGGCGCCAGCTGCCATCAGCTTGGCGCTCGCATTCATGGTAGTCGACGACGTCTTTTCGTTACTAAAACGTTCCGTTTCAGCAACGATACCAGTCAGTAAAGCCGTCGCCATCTGGCCATCGAGTGAATTAGCCTTCAATAGATCGGTCAGCGCGACCATCATTTCACATAAGCTACTAGCCTGCGGATCAGTCCAGTTGAGGGTACCGAGATCTGTGTTCTCAGTGAGATTAACGGTGGCTACCGTCGCGTCATGCAAGATCCGACCGTGCGTCATAATGGCCTGATCAATGTCATCCCGTTTTTGGATACCCAGCGCCACCACCACGTCAACGTTGAAGTCGCCCTGGCTGAAAATTAAATCATCCTCGGTAATCGACGTCCGATACGGCGTGATGAAAATCTTGACCATCGTATCTTCGACCTTATAGCGAATCTTGTCGGCCTTGTTCTTATCGAGCGAAATGATGAAATCCCGCAGCGAGTCGGTGTTGGTTTCAATGGCCTCTTCCGGCTTCAGGAAATCAATAGTTGAGGGAATCTGGCCGCTGAACACGGTAGTAGCGTGCTTCTTCAGCTTCGTCAGAAACAGCGTCAACCCAATTGCTGCCGATAATTGATCAACTGTCGGGTTGGTGCTGACGGTAACCAGCACATTATTGGCGTCCTTGAGCTTGGTAGCTAGTTGATTCTTGGGATTTTCCATGTTTGATTTTTGTTTATGGTTATCCCCGCAAATGTATCATATAAACACTAGCGTGTCTACATACATTTACCGCTACGACTTTACAACTTCGGTGAAACAGCGTATATTGACTGTCGACTTATATCACAAATTAACTCATAAGGAATAAGTTTTATATGCCAATTATTAAATCAGCCAAAAAACGCGTTCGAGCGGCTCGCAAAGCGACCATCCGTAACGTCAAAACCAAGCGCAGCCTGCGCGAGGCCGTCAAGGCCTTTCATTCCAGCTTAACGAGTGGTGACAAGAAAGCAGCCGACGCCAAGAGCAAAGCCCAGAGCGCCCTCGACCAGGCCGCTAAAAAGAATGTCATGCACAAGAATAAAGTTGCCCGCAAGCAGAAACAGCTCGCGGCGGCCGCCAAGAAAGCCGGCGTAAAAGTAGAAGCTGGCCAGAAAAAAGCTGCGGCCAAGCCAACGACCAAGAAAGCAGCGCCAGCTAAAAAAGCTGCACCAGCCAAGAAAACAACTGCCGCTAAGAAGCCAGCTGCTAAAAAAGCACCGGCCAAAAAGCCAACAACCAAGAAATAGCTTTCTCGATCATCCTAGAAGCACAACCGCTCCTCCCGGGGCGGTTTTTTTTAAGCCTCATCAATACGGATAAGCAGATTCTGCAACGCTTCGTCGGCATCTATCGGTTGGCTTTTGAGGCGTATATCCAGCTCTAGCGTGTGTCTGACTAATCGCTTTATCTGCTGCGAGCTCATCTGACGGGCCAGATTCTGCGTTTTACGCACCACAAAAGGATTCAGCTTGGCTTCTTTGGCGATCGTTGCCGCATCCTTCCCGGCAGCGACCTTAACCACAGCTAACGCATGCAGCTGCCAGGCCAGCATGGCGAGGATTTGCTGCGGCTCGACTTTCATGGCCCGCTGCTCTTCGTACAATTCCAGTGCTCGTTTGGTCTTGCCAGTCATGGCCGCATCCAACAATTCAAAGATGGTGCTCTGCGGGGTCGGATCGGTCAGTAAATCTATCGTCTGACGTGAAACCGTCGGATCATAATTCAGTAGTTTGTCGAGCTCATTGCTAATCAGCTCCTGGCTTGCGCCGACCCGCTGCACGAGGTAGCGGGCGTCTGATGATGACAGTACGCCACCACGCTCCTTGGCCTGTTCGGCCGCCCACCGCGCCAGTCCGTTTTCGTCCAGCTCGTTGAACGTTTTTAGCTCAGCCGCCTTCTTCAGGAACTTATAGTATGCCGTGCGCTTGTCAGGCTTCGGCTCAATGATCAGCACATCGGTCGTTGCCGGCACGTCCGCAAGCAGCTCAGCTGCCTTGTCGAGGAACTCTTTATTTGCTGACGGCTTCTGCAGCACAACCAGCTTCTTACCAGCCAGAAAGGGCAGGCTCTCCAGTGCTTCACGCATCCGGTCATAGCTCGCCTCTTCCCCGTCCAGCCGTTCTAAGCCCATGTCGGTATGCTCAGCTACAAAGCCAGCAATCAGCCGCTTGGACTCGGCTTTTAGTAAGTACGAATTCTCTCCCGTCAGTACAGTAATCACGTGCCTAGATTATACGCTACTTAAGCCTACTTACCGCCCCGCTTACCTGCTGCTAACTTTTGGCACTGAGGACAGATGTGCGTACCGCGACCAGCGACACGTGTCTTGATGATGGCCGTGTCCGGATGCCGGAGGCATGGCTTGCCCTCACGGCGGAAAACGTTCGCAAAAGACAGGTAGCTGCCACGCCCACCTTCAGCGTTGACGTAGTTTTTATCGGATGAGCCGCCTTTGTCGATGGACAGCTGTAGCACAGCCCGAAGTTCTTTAAATAATGTGTTCAGCTTGCCATCACTAATGTTCCGTACCCGTTCAGCCGGGTGAATTCTGGCTGCCCAGAGCGCTTCATCAGCATAGATATTGCCCACACCAGCCACAACTGTCTGATCCAGCAAGACAGCCTTGATCATGCTGTTTGGCCGGCGGCGTATGCGCCCGCGAAAAGCCTGGGCGGTGAAGTCATCAGCCAGTGGCTCCGGACCAACACGGCGGAAGAAATCAATATTCGGTACTTCAGCCGTCGGTAGCAAGCGCATCCAGCCGAACTTGCGCTGGTCGTTAAAAAACAGCTGGCTACCATCCGTGAACGTTAATGTCACACGAGTCGATTTATCCGGCAGCTGGCCAATAAGCGAGTCATTCGGATGGCCGGCACCGAACCTGTTGCGCTTCCCTACATACACAAGCTGGCCGGTCATTTTTAAATGAATTACCAGTGAATATTTCGTATCCAGCTCGATGAGAAGTACTTTTGCGCGGCGTTTGACTGCTTGGATGCTCGCGCCAATTAGGAATTCTTGTATATCTGCGGCGGTATTCGGGAAACCCTTCGGCCAATCGTGCGTTTCGCTGGCCACAACTTTGCCCGGCAAAAACTGGCTCAAACCAATGCGTACAGTCTCGACCTCGGGTAATTCTGGCATGCTCTTATTGTAGCTCATCTGTTAGGATAGGACTGTATGACAAACGCAATCGGAGATTTACTGCCACAAGGACGTTTCGAAGAGCCGCCGGAAGTGCGGATTATCAAAGATTTCGTATCAAACAAATTCCAGCAGCCGGCGAAGGTCGCCATTCAGCCAGCACAAATTATCATCCAAGTAAAAAGCGCTGCCTTGGCGGGCGCACTTCGCACGTACCTACATGAGCTGCAAGAGCTCTGCCAGACCGACAAGCGGTTGGTTATCCGGATTGGTTCTGGTCCCTGAGGTACTCAGCAACTGCAAGGTCGCCCATACGCCGCGTATGCTGCGCTTCAAGTTCAAACTGCTCGCTGGCCGCTACCACCAACTCCTCTGGCTCATCTATTTTCTTCAGGTGGGCATCACCCTCCAAGACTGGACCTCCAACCACCAGCAAGCTTCTTCCTGATTTACCTTCAAATTCATAAATGGTCATAATTTTTGTCCTTTCGGTCTGCCTTAGACTTACATTTAAGTAAAGCTCTTGCAAAGTAAGATGTCAACGTATTATTGAAACACTTTAGTATGAAAAGCGCTTCTTATATCATATGAGATATTAAATACTAGTTTTCGAGCAGTTTTTCAATTTCTTGCTTGGTCTGCTTCAAGCTATCATAGACTACTACTTTCATGCCCTCGGCTTCAGCAACCGCGCAGTACCGATCAATATCATCCACCATAATTGCCTCAGCTGGCGCAACCCTCAGCTTTT
>CAZWRS010000013.1:0-19756 GCA_964636435.1 uncultured Candidatus Saccharibacteria bacterium
AGCCCGCGCCGGAGGATTGGAGTTCTAATATGGCAGAACAACGAAGAGGCCGGCAGGATAACCGCCAGCCAGCAGAGGAAAAGCAATTCGACGAGCGCGTGGTACATATTGACCGCGTTGCACGAGTCGTAAAGGGCGGCCGCCGCTTCCGCTTCCGGGCTCTCGTGGTGCTCGGCGACCACAAAGGTAAGGTCGGTATCGGTATTAGTAAGGGCGCAGATGTCACCTCAGCCGTGGCGAAAGCTGTCGATGTGGCCAAGAAGAACATGGTTTCCATCCACCTGCATAACGGAACCATTCCGCACGAAGCAGAAGCGAAAGTCAGTGGTGCCCGTATCCTGGTGAAGCCCGCTTCGCCTGGTACCGGGTTGATAGCTGGTGGCGTGGTTCGTACCGTGCTGGAAGTCGCTGGCGTGAGCGATGCCCTGTCTAAGTCACTCGGTTCAACCAACAAGATTAATATTGCCTACGCTACACTGCAGGCACTGCAAAGCGTCGTCCCGGCTGACAAATGGCTGACCAAGCAGGGTGAGAAAAAAGCCCCGGCAAAGAAAGCAGTTGCCGCTAAGGAGGCGAAGTAATGAAGTTCAACGATCTGAATATCCGTAGCAATAAATCGGCACGACGCGTCGGTCGCGGTATCGCGGCAGGACGTGGCAAAACTGCTGGGCGCGGCACCAAAGGACAGAGCTCGCGTAGCGGCGGTCGTGTACGACCAGGCTTCGAGGGTGGCCAGAACCCGCTGTACAAGCGCTTGCCAAAGCTGCCTGGTTTTACGTCACACCGGCCAAAAGCTGAAAATATTTACACTGGCCAGCTCGATCAGTTCAGCGGTAAGACCGTCGACAACTTTACGCTTGCGAATGCTGGCTTGGTCTCAAGCCCTTATACCCGCGTCAAGCTCGTCGTTAAAGGTGAGGTAACCAAAAAAGTCACCGTTAAGCTGCAGGCTGCCAGTGAAGCAGCTGTCGCAGCAGTACAAAAAGCTGGTGGCAGCTTTGACAAGGTTGACCAGGTCAAGCGCCAGCCTAAAGAACGCGCTGCCTAAGAAAGAAGTAAGAAAACAACAGGTTTTTCAAAATCTCCCATGAGTGCGTTATACTGATGGGAGATTATTATTTGTAGGGACGTGTTTAGGAGACAGACGAGACAGTATGAACTGGAAGATTATTTGGAAGTCATTGAAAAACAGTGATATGCGCAACCGCATTCTGGCGGTATTGGGCATGCTGGTAATTTTCCGCATCCTGGCACATATACCGATTCCCCTCGCTGACCCCCAGACCCTACGGCAAGTGTTGGATAACCTGTTTAACTCAGCCGATACACCGCAGCTGCTCAGTTTTATTGATGTACTCTCTGGCGGCGCACTCGCCAACTTCTCAATCATGCTCGTCGGTCTTGGGCCGTATATTAACGCCAGTATCATCATGCAGCTGCTGACCAAAGCTATCCCGCAGCTTGAGAGCCTCAATAAAGAAGGGGAATTTGGTCGCCGCAAGATCAACCAGTACACGCGCATCCTAACCTTGCCGCTCGCAATTATCCAGTCCATCGGTGCGATTTACCTTGTCCGTCAATCGGCTCTGCAAATCGGTGGTATCGGCGACATCACTGCTAACACATCGATTATGCAGTGGGTCCTCATGGTCGCTTCCTTGACCGGCGGCGCCATGTTGCTCATGTGGCTGGGTGAGCTGATTACCGAGCGAAGCGTCGGAAACGGTATATCGTTGCTGATTACCGTTGGTATTGTCAGTACCTTGCCAACGACCATTGTAACTTTGTACCAGTCGGTATTCAGCGGTGATGCCTCCATGACAATCTTTGGCCAGACGATTGGCTTCGACCGGGAACAAGCCTTACTGGCCGGCGCCATTATCCTAGCAACTATTATCATCACGGTGCTCATCGTCAAGATCAATGAAGCAGCCCGCCGGCTTACGGTTCAATATGCCAAGCGCGTCCAGGGGAGTCGTGCTTACGGCGGAGTAACGACAGTGCTGCCAATCAAGCTCATTACAGCCGGCGTGATACCTATCATCTTTGCGGTTGCCTTCTTGAGTGTGCCGGCGTTTGTCGGTCAGCTGCTCACCAGCACAGATAGCGCACGGCTACAGGAAATCGGCACCAACCTGACAATCTGGTTCCAGAACCCAAGTCCACAAACCTTTGCCATGCCTGGTTTTACACCGTATATCTATCCGCTCGTGTACTTCTTACTGGTCTTTGTGTTTACCTTCTTCTACACCAGCATTACCTTCAACAGCAAGGAGATAGCCGAAAACCTCCAGAAGCAAGGCGGCTTTATTGAGGGTGTCCGCTCAGGCTCCCAGACCGAAAAATACCTGAGCAAAGTCGTGAGCCGACTGACCCTATTCGGTGCGCTCGCTCTCGGACTGCTCGCCCTCACGCCAATAATTGGACAGGCTTTCCTAGAGACCAACATCGCCCTCGGCGGTACAAGCATCCTTATTCTCGTCTCCGTTGCCCTGGAAACGCTGCGCGCTATCGAATCGCGAGCACTCATGGTCACCTATGACCAGTACGAGCAGCCTGACTTTTTCTACGAAGCAGATAGCAAGCTGGAAGAAGCAGTGGGCGCTCGTAGCCGCCTGCGCTTCCTACCTCGCCGCAGCAAAAAATCCAACAGATAAAGTTCTTTATTTTACCCTTTGCAAAACGTAGTCGTTTTTGCTATACTTTATTCTTGTTATATCTGTATGGCCAAGAATAAGGAAGTTATCGAGTTGAGCGGAGTTGTAACTGAGGCCCTTCCGGGGACTCAGTTTCGTGTCGAACTCGAGAACGGTCACCAGATCATAGCTCATGTCGCCGGCAAGATGCGGAAACATTACATCCGCCTCGTACCGGGAGACAGCGTTACTGTTGAGTTGACCCCTTACGATCTTACGAAGGGACGAATCACGTACCGCCAGAAGTAATTTATCAATTTAAGCAGTGTGTCCCAGGTAGCTGGGATCCGCATGAGTCTCGTAAGTTTGTGCACAGTTTATGAGACACCCAGAAAGGACAATATTGGGATGAAAGTGCGTGCAAGTGTCAAGAAGATTAGCCCCGACGACAAGATCGTACGTCGTAAGGGCCGTCTTTACGTTATCAATAAACTAAAGCCTCGCCACAAGCAGAGGCAGGGGTAATTTATGGCTCGAATTTCCGGAGTAACAATTCCCGACAACAAACAGGTTCAGATTTCACTGACCTATGTCTACGGTATTGGTCCGACGACCGCCAAAGAGATCCTGACCAAGGCAAAAGTTGAGCCGACCGTCCGCGTCAAGAATCTGACGGATGCAGAAATTTCCCGCATTCAGGACATCATCAACGAGACCTTGACGGTCGAGGGTGAGCTGCAGCGGATTGTCAGCACTAATATCAAGCGTCTGCGAGACATCAAGTCGTACCGTGGCGAACGCCACGCGCGCAACTTGCCAAGCCGTGGACAAAGAACACGCACGAATGCTCGAACGCGGCGTGGGCGTAAGGTAGCAGTCGGTGGCGCACAACCAAAGGCCGCATCAAAGACGTAAAAATAAGAGCGTAGGGAAAGAATAATATGGCAGAAATATCTACAGTAGCACGAAAGAAGAAGGCCAAGCGCTCTGTGCCTTATGGTCAGATGCACATCCATGCTACCTTCAACAACACGATTATAACGTTTACTGACAATAACGGTGGTAAGTTGACCGGCAGCAGCGCCGGAGCCTGTGGCTTTCGTGGTAGCAAGAAGGGCACCGCGTATGCAGCACAAGTCGCAGCTGAAAAAGCAGGCGCAGCAGCCAAGCAGCTGCACGGCCTAAGTAAAGTCGATGTCTTCATCAAGGGTATCGGTCTCGGACGTGAAGCGGCGGTGCGATCTTTGAGCGGCCTCGATATTCAAGTTGAATCAATAAAAGACGTGACTGGCGTGCCGCATGGTGGCGTCCGACCACGTAAGCAGAGAAGGGTATAGGAGGCAGACTATGGCAAGAGATACCCAATCAATCGTTAAAATGTCCCGCCGCGAAGGCTATGCGCTTCATCCAAAGGCGCACAAAGTCCTCGCCAAGCGAAGTGGCCCACCTGGACAGCAGGGCGGTCGTTACCAACGAAACAAATCAAGCCAGTACGCATTGCAGCTTCGCGAAAAGCAGAAGGTCAAGCGGCTCTATGGCTTGCTCGAGCGTCAGTTCAGCAACCTCATGAAAGAAGCTGATAAGCGTGAAGGCAAATCCGGTGAGCTGCTCCTGCAGTTCCTGGAGCAGCGCGCCGATAACGCGGTGTACCGGGCTGGTTTAGCCCCATCACGCCGCGCCGCCCGGCAATTAGTCACCCATGGTCATTTCGAGTTGAATGGCCGCCGTGTCGACATTCCATCGATCCGTATGAAGGCAGGTGATGTTCTAACCGTGCGTGACCACAGTAAATCAAGCGAGTACTTCAAGAAGCTCGACGACGTCAGCCCCGCACCATCAGACACGCCGAGTTGGCTGAAAGTCGATCGCAAGAAGCTTACAATTTCGGTATCAGGCGTTCCTACGCGTGAGGAGGCCGAGCCAGACATCAATGAACAGTTAATCGTGGAATACTACTCACGCTAAGGGAGGCTAGAAGAAATATGTCAAAAATGATCCACACACCAGGAGTTGTCAAGGTAGACGACCACAGCGACAACAGTGCGACTTTCACCGTCGAACCACTGCACAGCGGCTATGGCATGACTTTGGGCAACAGTTTGCGTCGTGTGCTACTGTCAAGCATCGCAGGTGCCGCAATCACCGCTTTTAAAGTTGAGGGCGCGAGCCACGAGTTCACCACCATCAAGGGCGTCAAAGAGGATGTCGTTGATATCATGATGAACCTCAAGGGAGTTCGCTTCCGCGTGTTCGGCGACGAAGTCCAGAACCTGCGTATTACCAAGAAGGGTAGAGGCACCGTTACTGCCAAGGATATCGCCCTGAACGCTGATGTTGAAGTGGTCAATCCAGACCACGTTATCGCGACAATCGACGATGACAAGACAAGCTTTGTCATGGATATTGTTGTCGAGACGGGTCGCGGTTACCGCACTATCGAAGAAGGCACTGCGCGCAAGGCCAGCGATATGATCGCTGTCGATGCTATCTTTGGCCCCGTCGCCCGCGTTCGCTACAAGGTGGAGAACACTCGCGTGGGCCAAATGACCGACCTGGACAAGCTCATCATTACTGTTGACACTGATGGCAGCATTACGCCACGCGACGCGTTCGAAGAGGCAGCCGCCATTTTAGTCAATCAGTACACAGCACTGGCTGGACAGACACGTGTTGAGGCATCCGCACCAACGCATAGCGCTGTCAGCGAGTCCAGCGAAACTGACGAAGCGCCTGAACTGATGATGCCCATTGAGGATCTGAACTTGAGCGCTCGGACGACTAATGCGCTGATTAACAATGACATTCACACTCTGAAAGACTTGTTCTCATTGAGCGACATTGAGCTACGTGAGCTCAAGGGCTTTGGCAGCAAAGCACTCGATGAGGTAAAGGAAAAGATGGCGGAGTTGGAGATCTAGTATGCATCGTCATGGATATAAAGGAAGGAAGCTCCACCGCGAACGCGATCAGCGCAGCGCCCTGATTAAAGGTCTCGCTGACAGCCTCATTAAGTACGAGTCCATTGAAACGACCCTACCGAAGGCAAAAGAGATCGTTCCGTACGTAGAGCGCCTCATCACTAAAGCCAAGAAGGGTGATTTACATAATCGCCGACAAGTCATCAGTAGCCTGCAGACTGTCGCAAGCGCACATAAGCTGGTTGATGAAATTGCACCGAAGCTCAAAGGACGTGTCAGCGGACACCTGCGCATCGAGCGCACTGGTTACCGACGGGGTGACAATGCCCTAATGGCACGCGTCAGCTTTGTCGATGATCTCAAGGAAGCACCGGTCGCTAAGGCTGCTGAGAAGAAAACTGACAAGCCTGTCGCTCCTGCAAAACCTGCAGTTAAGAAAACTCCCGCGAAAACAACCGCAAAGGAGGCTAAGTAATGAAAACTTTTAGCGCAAAACCATCTGATGTTACGCGAAAGTGGTATGTCATTGACGCCTCAGAAGCACCGGTTGGTCGGATTGCGACCGTTGCTGCAAATTTACTTACTGGCAAAGGCAAGCCAAGCTTTACGAAGCACATCGACACTGGTGACTATGTCGTCATCGTGAATGCCGACAGGCTGGTTGTTACTGGCAACAAAATGGAAGGCAAAAAGTACTATAAGCACAGTGGCTTTCCGGGTGGACTCAGCGAAACCAAACTGCGCCATCAGATGGACAAGGACTCGACGCACGTTATCCAGCACGCCATACGTGGCATGCTACCGGTGAACAAACTGCGCGCTGACCGTCTTGCTCGGCTCAAGGTGTATGCTGGCGCAGAGCACAACCACGAAGCGCAAAAACCAGAGAAATTTAATGTAGGAGGCGACAAATAATGGCTGAAAAGTCTACGCACTATCACTACGCCCTTGGTCGTCGTAAGAGTTCGACTGCCCGCGTGCGCCTGCAGAATGGTAAAGGCAACATTGTAATCAATGGCAAGCCCGCTGAGGAGTATTTCTCTGGCAGCAAATCCATTCTGAATGAGCTGGTACGACCCTTTGCAGTACTCGAGCTAGAAGCTGGCAAATATGACGTGAGCGCCGTAGTGAGCGGCGGTGGTCATGCCGGTCAAGGCGACGCGATTCGCTTAGGCATTGCCAAGGCACTAGTAATCATGAACGAAGATCTAAAGGGTACGCTTCGTCGTGCTGACCTGCTTGGACGTGACCCGCGTGAGAAAGAACGTAAGAAGTTCGGTCTTAAGGGCGCCCGTAAGCAGCGACAATTTACAAAGCGTTAATATCTTGGCGCAAGCATCAAAAGCCAGCTCGTACGGGCTGGTTTTTTCTTATCCTTGACAAACTGCGCAGTAAGGGTGTATCGTCAAATGGTTATGAATAAAGTAAAATCATTTTTTGCATATTGGTTTACCGGCCACAAGCTGGCGGCTATTCCTGTGCGCATTCGTAACAAATAAATTACATTAACGAATAGAACAGTAAGGCCGCCAGAAATGGCGGTTTTTTCTATTACGAAGGGAGGCATACATGGAGCTACAAGAAGCAGCATTAAGTGCGGCCACAGAAGGTGGTGCAGACACAACACGTACCATACCAGACATTGAAGGCAGGGATATCTTATTGAGCACGAAAGCTGCCGAAGGTGCCGGTGACCTGGCACTACGTCAAGCCATACACGATGAATCTCAACTGCGCATAACACCTGATTTACGCAGGGTAGATTTGTAGCCGTGCACGAAGCAGCAGAAGTCGTACCCATATCGCATGCTAAGTAAGGTATAATTTTACTATAGTGAGTAAACAAGTTATTTTGACTGGCCTGAGAGCTAACAACGACCTGCATATTGGAAACTATCTAGGAGCGTTGCTGCCTATGGTCGATATGGCCAAACAGCATGCCGGAAAGTACCAGATCAATCTTTTTGTGCCGGATCTTCATAGCTTCACGACGCCGATTGATCATAGTAAACTCCAGGACGGCATTATGAATAATCTACGCGTGTTTGTTGCTGCTGGCTTGCCGCTTAACAACCCCGACATTCACATCTATCGCCAGAGTTATGTCCCAGCTCATTCAGAGCTTACTTGGATCCTCAATTGCTTTACGGGATTTGGTGAGATGTCACGTATGACGCAGTTTAAGGACAAGTCAGCTAAGCTGAGCGATGACCGCATTAGCGTGGGGTTATTCAACTACCCAGTGCTGATGGCTGCAGATATTCTAATTTATGGAGCAACGTACGTGCCTGTTGGTGACGACCAGACGCAACACCTAGAGTTTACTCGGGATATCGCCGAACGTATGAATAATCAGTTTGGTGAATTATTTGTCGTACCGAAACCCGTCAAAGATCAATATGAGTTCTTTGGTAAAGACCAGGGCTTACGCATACGCGACCTGATGGATCCGGCCAAAAAAATGAGTAAGTCAGACGAATCGGGCAAGGGTGTAATCTTTTTGAACGACACGCCCGAAGCTGCACGCAAAAAAATCATGTCGGCGGCAACAGATAGCTTCGGTGACATTCAACATGACTACAAAGTGCGACCAGGCATTAGTAACCTACTGGACATACTTAAACTACTTGGTGGTGATCCGGATAACTTTATTGGACAAAGCCAGTACGGTTCTCTGAAATCAGTCGTTGCCGACAAAGTAGCTGATTTTCTCGAGCGATTCCAGGCACGGCTGTCGAGCACTGACGACAATGAGATTATGCAAAAACTTGAAACCAGCGAAATCGAGATGACAAAACAAGCTAATGCGACTCTCTACAAAGTTCAACGAGCAGTCGGATTACGCGCTTAGAGCAATATGGCGAAAGAGTACCGCATTGAAGAAGATTCAGCAGGCAAACGCTTTGACGTGGTCGCTACTGAAATGCTACCGATGCTCAGCCGTGCCTATGTGCATGTGTTAATTGAGGGCAAGCGTATTTTACTCAACGGTCAACAACAAAAAGCTGGATACAAGCTTCGCGTTGATGATGTCATCACTACCGACTTCGAAGAATCAGAAATTGATGATATCGCAGATATTGACTTGTCGATTCTGTATGAGGACGATAACGTGCTTGTTATTAATAAACCTGAAGGGATCATCAGTCACAGTCGTGGGCGATACTGGAACGAACCATCAGTAGCATCATTTGTCCGCCAGAAGACTGGGCTCGAAGGTGATCGAAGCGGCATCGTACATCGCCTTGATCGAGCGACATCCGGCGTGATGATATGTGCTAAAAACAGCGAAACACTATCTTTGCTGCAAAAACAATTCTCAAAGCGCAACGTAAAAAAGACATACCTCGCCATCGTATCTGGACACCTGAAGTTACCTGAGGCCATTATAGATATGCCTATTGAGCGCAATCCCAAGGCACCGTCGACATTTCGTATTGGTAGCAATGGTAAACCATCCCAGACCAAGTATTTTGTCATTGAAAACAGAGATGATTATGATGTAGTCAGGCTAGAACCAATCACAGGCAGAACACACCAACTACGCGTGCACCTTGCACACCAGGGCCATCCAATAGTTGGCGATATGTTGTACAAAGGCGAAGCAGCCGACAGACTCTATCTACACGCTTTGTCACTAGAAATAACGCTTCCCGAGGGTGAACGTAAGCTGTTTGAAGCGCCGCTACCGGAAGCATTTAATGAGCTAGGGAGAATATGATAGTACTCGCGGTTCATACCGAAAGGCAGCTGGAGGCGATTACGGCTCGCCCTGTGCACGGTGTGCTTTTAAGTGGGCCTGAAGGATCAGGCAAATTGTATACCGCCCACCACTTAGCCTCTCGTCTCCTGGGCGTGAATCCTGACAAGCTACAAAATTACCCATATCTTAAAGTTATATCGCCTGAAAAGGGATCTACCACAATTGACCAGATTCGTCTATTGCAGAAATTCCTGCAACTCAAAACAACTGGTACTTCTGACATTCGACGCGTCGCGATTATTCATGATGCCCATACCATGACGTCCGAAGCCCAAAATGCGCTGCTTAAAGCACTCGAGGAGCCGCCAGAAGATACGGTTTTTATACTAACTGCGCCACAAACACTACAACTCAAAGAAACTATATATTCACGTGTACGTAAAGTTGCTGTTTTGCCACCGGGTAAGTCGCAGTTATTCGAGTTTTTCGCTAATGAATCAGATGAAGTAGGAATGACCAAAGCCTACATGATGAGCAGTGGCTACCCGGGACTATTCGCTGCACTGCTACGCGATGAAGAACATCACTTGACCCACGCAATCCAACAAGCCAAAGCACTGCTAACAGCTAATGCCTGCGAGAGGCTGCTTCAAGTCGATGAGTTAAGCAGGCAAAAAGATATGCTACCGACACTACTGGAGGCGTTTAAGCTTATTGCCAGCACAGCGCTTAGCCAAGCAGCCGTCAAAGGAAATAAAAACGAGATTAAGCGTTGGCATAGTTCGCTTGCGTCTTTCAACAAAAGTCAGGCTGCTTTGCGCCACAACCCAAATACCAAACTATTGCTGACTGATTTATTCCTCTCTGTATAACCTGTAGTATAATATATCGCATATGTACGAATTGGTGCTGCTAGTGGCGTTTGCCGGCTTAGCTTTTCGCAGTGCTAAGCTTAGCGACGAAGATCTTGAGGCAATCCCCCGTAAGATTAGCGACAAGATGGGCAAGCTTTGGGATATCGCTCATCAAGGTATGCGCGAAAACCGCTTCTTACGAGCAGAAAAAGCGCTGCTGACTATTCTGAAGATTGATCAAAAGAACGCTGCTGCCTATAACCGCCTCGGCATTCTCTATGCCAAACAAAAAGAATATAAGGATGCAATCGACTGCTTTGAAATTGCCTCATCTATCGAGCCTACTGCTTCGAGCTTGCACAATCTCGGTCTTATATATTATGAGACTGAAAACTACCAAAAAGCTGCGACCGCATTTGAACAAGCCCTGAAACTGGAAGAAGAGCTTGCTGCTCGCCACATTGCCTATGCAAAAGTTCAGGAAAAGCTCGGCAACAACAAACTCATGATAGATAGCTTGCAGCGCGCTATTGAACTCGAACCCAACGCTGAGAGCTACAGTTTGCTCATAGCTGCTTACGACAAGCTAAATATGTCGGCTGAAGCGGATATTCTAAAAGATAAACTCGAGAAACTTATCGTACCGTCCAGCAAACCAAAGAAAGTACGACGACCAAAACGGGTTGTTATTTAACCCCTGTTCTGGTAGAATTCTTCGGTAAATACGCCACCTTAGCTCAGCTGGTTAGAGCACCTGTTTTGTAAACAGGGGGTCGTCGGTTCGAATCCGACAGGTGGCTCCACAATTTGCTAAGGCAAAACATCAAATTTGTGCAGGGTTAGTGAAGCGGTCAAACACGACAGACTGTAAATCTGTTGGCTTATGCCTTCGTAGGTTCGAATCCTACACCCTGCACCAAAACATTAGCTTTATGAACCTTCTTTAAACTCTTGTTACTATACTTACATTAATAGCGTGGCAAGATACTGTAACAGCAGTTTGTCAACTGGCATTCTTTCCATCAATGTTTCCTACGCTTTTGGGCAAAGATAAGCCTGCCATGAGTACAAGTCTAATGAGTGCAATAATAGTAGCGATTATTACGGCTTGTTTTTTCACCCTACATTTATGGTTTTCATTTGTAACCGGCTTATTAACAGCACTGATATAGGGCCACACCAGCTTTCCAAAAATGGTCACCAGGCAAAGGGTAAATTTTATTTCAGAGACATACGCTGGAATTACCTCACAGAATATTGTTATAGGTGAAACTATAAATCTGCATGCAGTTATATTAATACCGAAGCATTTGCGCAAAAAATACTAAGCAAGCATTTACTTTGTTAAACCAAGGGTCATTACACAGCATGTTAATTTCACAATTTTCCTGGCAGCCATAAGCACATATACTTATAGGTAAATGATAGAATACAGCCCTGAGCTAGGGCTAGAAAAGCCTAGAGAAGCATGCGGTGTGGCCGCTATTTTCGCGCATGATCCAGCTATGCCAGTAGGTAAACTTACCTTTGACTTAATTAGCTCCCTACAGCATCGCGGACAGGACGCTGCTGGAATACTCATTACTGGCGAGCAAACGATCATGCGAGCAGCAAAGGGTCTCGTGCCAGAAGTATTCTCGGATGAAGCAGCGCAACTTGATGCAAATGCACCACAAGCTCATATGGCACTTGGGCATACAAGATATAGCACGTCAGGAGAGGGACTTATGCCGTACTTCGGATTAGTCCACAATGGGCACATTGCGAATTTTGAAATAGTTGCAGACAAGTATGGTATAGAAGAAAAGCATCGAATAAATGACAGCCAGACAGTTGCAACAATCCTTAATAATATACGGCAAGAAAACGGTGGTGACTTGAGTGCCGCGATGCATGAGCTTCTCCCCCAGCTTGAAGGTGGTTACGCTATCATCGCAACAGACGGAAATCGCATCATAGCCGCACGAGACCCTAATGGCTTGAAGCCACTTAGTCTTGGCCAATATACCAGTGAAGTCTCAGATGGATATGTCTTCGCCTCAGAAGACGTTGCCTTCAAAGATAATGATATACGCTTGATTAGGGAAGTTGAGCCTGGCGAACTTATTACTGTTGACGAAAATGGTGTACATAGTGAGCATTTCGATCGGCAAGTTGATGAAAAGCTTTGTATGTTTGAAGCGGTCTATTACATGGATAAGCGCAGTTCTTTTCAGGGCATATCCGTTGAGCAGCGTCGCTATGACATGGGCCGTAAGTTAGCTGCCGAGCACCCTGTAATGGGCGCAGACATCGTCGTGGGGGTTCCCAATTCCAGTCTTCCTGCTTCTCAAGGCTACGCCGACGAAATGATGATTCCGTGCGAACCAGGACTTATCAGAAATCCACACTATAAAAAGGGCAGGACATTTATACTACCGACTCAAGAAGAGCGTGAACAAGCTGTACGTGATAAATTCATAGTTGTTCCAGAGTTGCTTGATGGCAAATCAATAGTCCTTCAAGATGATTCCATCGTTCGAAGTACAACCATGAAGGTACTCGTGCGAATGATCAGGGAGGCTGGCGCAAAAGAAGTGCACATACGTATTAATTCACCGCCAATTAAATGGCCGTGTTTTTACGGTGTTAACATGGGTCATTCAGAAAATGATTTGATAGCAGCAAACATGCTACCAAGAGAAATGGCAGCAGCCTTGGATGCAGACTCAATCTCATTTTTAAGCGAACAACATATGGCAGAAAGCATGGGGGTTGAGCTTGGTAAGCTTTGCATGGGATGCATAAGTGGCCAGTACCCAACACCAGTGCCTATGCCAAAAGACAGAAGAGGTAGAACACCTCGTCAACCTAGTGTTTATCGCGTTGCTTGAATCCTGTACATACTGCCCTCCTTCTGTTATGATAGCATCCGTATTATGCCATCTTAGCTCAGGGGTAGAGCACTTCCATGGTAAGGAAGGGGTCTCGGGTTCAAATCCCGAAGATGGCTCCAATCTTGAAGACAATATATGACAGAAGCAAAACGACTATACCGATCACTGAACGACAGGAAGCTCGCCGGCGTATATGGCGGGTTGGGTAAGTATTTTAATATTGACCCAGTCATTTTCAGATTATTGTTTGTATTCGCAGCACTCCCCGGCGGCCTCCCAGGTATTATTATGTATATATTAATGTGGATCGTGATTCCTGAAGAGCCGGTAAAGGCTGACCGGTTGAAATCTGACGCCTAATCTGTTAAACTAACATAATTGCATTATAAAAGGTAGGAAGTTATGGCTAAAAAAGGTGACAAGCGAAAGGTGATTGGCCTCGTCTCGGAAGAGAGCGGTGGACGGCATTATTACACGCGCAAGAACACGATGAACACTCCCGATAAGCTTGAGCTGCGCAAGTACGATCCAGTACTGCGTAAGCACGTCCTGTACGTTGAAACCAAGAAGAGTCTGGGGCGTAATGAGGTCAAGGGGCGCAAGTAGCAACCCTTAAGTATCCAGTCGAGTCGTGAAGAGCAGCACCAAGGCTGCTCTTTTTACGTATGCGTTATATTTGATACATATCCAGTATAGTGTTCGCAAGCTCGGCGTGACTCCAGACAAGCGGCGTGACCCCAACCGACTCTCCTGTTTCTGGGTCAAACTGCTCGCTTAAGATACCACTCGGAGTTTGCCGTGCGATCGTCCAGTCTATCAAGTCTTTGGCCTTTTTTGCCTCTCCCTGATAGGCGTAATACTGCGCGAGCCACATCGTGCATACAATCCAGGGGTTGCCGGAATATTGCGGTTTAGTACGAAAGTAATTATCGTTTTCATAGCGAATAACCCCGCCCGACGGTGAGCTATTGAGGAGTCTTTCCTCGACGTTTCTGGCAGTGTTTAATAATTTTTCGTCATCGTTCGATAAGCGAACATACATGAATGGCCCATACAAGCTGGAGATGTCCAGCGTATCGTCATAAGCCAAGTCACCGTTTTTTTGCAGTAAGTACCCTTTGCGGAAGTAACCGTCAGGATGGTAGAGTGCTCCGAGTGCGCCGCGGAACTTAGCCGCCTGCAATCGCCACTCCTGGGCATCATCCGGCCTTCCGATAGTATTCGCCAGGGATATGGCAGCATTCAACGCCCCAATGGTGATTGATACGGAATAGGTGCTGGTTAGGAACTTCTCTTCCCATAGGTCATAGCTGGCATGTGGTAAGCTGGTCGCCTCATCAACAAAGCTGGCCATAAAATCAGCCGCTGGCCGGATAAAGCTGTCATAGTACTCATGCACGAAGTCAATGTCCCGCGAGGCTTCATAGTACTCGCTCATCATAAACAGCACGCCGGCTGTCTCGTCTTCCTGGATGGGCAGCTCAGGTGTACCGTTATGCAGCATCGGATGCCAGGTACTGCCGATGGCGCGGTCTGGTTGGTATTTGTGCATCAGGTATCCATCTTTATGCTGCACGTCACGGGCAAATTTAAAGAACCGCCTGGCTTCTTCATAGATACCGAGCCGGATGAGTGGCCAGAGGACGTAGGCAGCGTCACGCGGCCAGCAGTAGCAGTAGTAATCACGTCCGTAGTTAAATATCGAAGAGTCACCGCTCGCCAGCACTGACCCACGCACATCACAATGAGCCTTAATTACCAGTAAGCTCTTAAGTATTGAGGTTTTGTACGGTTCTTCAATAGATGCCAGTCGCGGTACCGCCGGCTTCAGCCATTCTCGGAAACTTTCGCGAACAGACTCTAGGCGTTGCTCGATGGACTCGCTTCGCAGTTTAGCATGCACATCCGCAGCGCCACTTTGAGTGGTGTCAGCAATAATCCAATAATCAATCCGGTATGTATCTTTGGCTGCAAGACTCTTCTGAAAACGAATTACGCTATCCACGCCACCGTGTTCAACCAGATTGCCACTGAGATCACCATCTTCAGCATCCATATAGGTGCCGGACTTACCCTCAACCGCATAGTTACCGACCGCAAATTGATCAAAATCGGCCTCCTCGTCAACCTTGCCGCCAATGAGTAGGCAGCGGCGACCTTTATAGTTGAGGATATAGTGCTGGTCAGGTACATATAGCGCCGTGTCGGCCCGGCCATCTTGCGACAGCTGAAACACCTGGTGCATGAAGACACGCATGTCGCGCTTTTCGCTAGCGTGATTTGTCACTTCGATGCGACGGATGAATGCCGTGTGTTCGTAATCGACGAAGTCATTGAAATGCAGTGTTGTTTGCAGCTTTTCACTGTACATTGATATGTTGCTGACGAGCGCTTCTGACTCAAAGTCAATTGACAGTTGCCAGGTGCCGTCATCCGTCCAGCTGAACTGGCCGTCCACCCACACGCCGATTTTATGCTCCAGGCTGCGCGCGTTCGTAAGGTTCTCCAGCCCGACGTACGGATAGTAAAAATCATGTACCAGGCCGTTTTCATTGAGCCCCAAAAACATCCGTCCATTACTCAGTACAACCGGTCTTCCCATTAAATAACCACCCCTTTCTCGGCCAGGCGGAATTTGAGATCATGCCAGGCGTTCATAAAATTTGTAAATGCCTCGTAGGGCGATTCGTACGGACTGAAATAAGCATGTATATCGCCATCGCTAAACCACTTGGTGCACATGTAGTAAAAGTGGTCAGACGTCTGCAGTTTACGCCAGTCGTCGATCAACGCCAGATCGCCAGTATCCATGATCGGTTTCTGCATGTCGTACAGGGCCTGGATCGCCTGATGCTGCATAGGGTTGCCCAGCCATGCAGACAGGTCGCGCTCGGTATCAGCCCACGTCGTCGTGTGCGGTGTATCAATCTGATCGCGGGCTTCGAATCTGTCAATGGCTTCACTAACCGTCGTGAAGGTATTGCCGGGCGTCTTCATCCACTCGGCGGGCAAGTGCTCTAGAAAGTCAAAGATACCCGTATGATCCCACTGATGCTCGCCGAACGTTTCGTAGTCCATGAATAGGTTAAAGACTTCAGCATCAGCCGTAGCGTTCAACCAGTACGTGAACTTATCAACGGTCAGCGGCCACTCACTCCAGCTACGATTGCCAAAGCGAAACGCGATATCATCAGACAGTTTGTAGTTCTTCATGAGTAGCCGAATCGTATCGGTATGTGCCGGCCGGTACACGAAATTAGGATTGCGCCAACCGAGAATCGGATCCCAACCTTCAGCCAGTATCCCTTTATAGCCCTTGCGGTCTGCCCAGTATGCCAGGTCGTTGTTGTAGCTGAGCTCTGTGTTACGGAATACTGCCGGGGTTTGACCAAATAGCTGCTGCACTTTCTCGCGGTGCATATCAACTTGTGTTTCAAATTCTGACAGAGAATAGAAAAAAGCGAGGCTATGATGATATGTCTCGGCGACGATTTCAACGCGTCCAGTGTTCGTCAGATCCTGAAATGACTTGAGTACTGCCGGTGACCACTGCTCGAACTGCTCCAGTACGGTGCCGGTGATAGACATACTGAGTTTAAACTCGGGGTGACGATGCAAAAGCTCCAGCAACTTGCGGTTCGTGGGGATATACGATTTAGCAGCAACTTTGTGCATGATGTTTTCATTATTCGTCCGGTGACCGTGCGGTGCGTTGAAGTAGTCGTGCCGCTCACCGGCGTCAAATATGGTGTAGTGCCGGATGCGGTATGGTTGATGTACGTGCAGGTAGAGATTTATTGCTTTCATGCCGCAGTCGCCTCCAGCACATGATGAGCATGCTGCCGATACAAACCGATCAGCTGATCAGCCGCCTTACCCCAACTTAGTCGCTCATATTCCCGGAGTGAATTTCGATGCAGCTCATCGCGGAGTGAGTCATTACGGACAACAGAGGTGATCTGGTTCGCCATTTCCCTAACATCCCAATAATCAACCTTCAGGCAGTTCTGCAAGACTTCCGCGACGCCGGACTGCTTGCTGATTAGGGTCGGCGTGCCGTAGCCGACCGCCTCCAGGGGAGTGAGACCGAATGGCTCCGATACTGACGGCATCACGAACAAATCGCCGATCGCGAAGGCATCACGCAGATTCTTGCCACGCTGGAAACCGGTAAAGACCACATTGCGACTAATGCCCAGCTGCGCAGCGAGTTCCAGTAATTCCCGTTCTTGCTCGCCGCTGCCAACAATGAGAAAGAGCGTCTTAGGGGCCCGATCCACAACCTCTCGGGCAGCATACAGCAAGTTATGTAAGCCCTTCTGAATCGTGATGCGACCTATATTCACCACGACGCGGTAGCCGTTGGCTTTCATTTTGACGAGATAGCGGTAAGCATTGTGGTCGTCTAGTGGCTCATACCAGGAGTGATCGATGCTGTTGTGCACGACATCGATTTTATCTGCCGGGATATCGTACTCGCGCATGATGGCTCGTTTGGTGTGACCGCTGACGGCAATCACCCGGTCAGCAAGTAGCATCGCCATACGCTCGATTTCCCGAACCAGTGGATTGCCCTTACCGTGGCCACCGGCACGATCGGCCTCGACAGAGTGCATGTGTACGATGAGCGGCTTGCCGCTTTTTTCCTTGGCACGTAGTGCAGCCCGGCAGGTCAGCCAGTCATGGGCGTGTATTACGTCAAACTCACTTTCTTCAGTTATACGTTCGACCGCCTTTTCATAAATCGCGATCTGATCGTATAGATCTACCCACTCAACCTCACCAGTTGCCTTAATATACTTGAAACTGTCATACGCCAAGCCAGCCTTTTGGACTACCGTGACATCCTGCGGATGGGCCGCCTTAATGCGCATGAATTCACACTTGTGCTCGGCAGTGTAGGGAAGCACAAACTCGATATCGACGGACTTTTTTGAGAGGGCTTTGCAGAGCTGGTAACAAGCTACACCTAATCCACCACTGTTATGCGGAGGAAGTTCCCACCCCAACATCAGTACTTTCATGATTCCGGAATTAACCGCCCCTCTGGTTTTTGATATCTGCTTATGATTATAGGTCGCTGTAGGGGTTAAATCAACCGCAGAAGTCGTATGCCAATACTCGTCGCTGTCCCTCTGGGCCTATCAGTTATTTTAGTGTACTATTACACTATGCTGCCACCTCAGGAATTAGCTGAGTACCTGCAACGATTAAAAGATCGCCTGACTAAAAGCGGCCAAGAACCTATTTACCAGCAGATTACCGACGAACCCTTCAAAGAAAAGTTTCAAGCAGTGCAACTTGACCTTGGCATCATCGCCTTACTCCTGCTTGACCCAGACAAACGAATCATCAATCGAATTGCTATGTCCGACACTGAGCTCGCACATAGTACTGATGCAGTGTCTGCAAAGCCATTTCATGAGATGAACATTCCTTCAGATCACAGAACAAACATTATTGCCAAAGCAATTCGGGGCGGCAAGTTGCAGCAAACAAGTGACTGGAAAGATTTGTTTATACCCGCCCTTACATCATCGGAAGCCCGCTTCAACCAGGCAGCCGGCGGTATTGGTAGCAGCATCGTCGTACCGATTATCTCCTCAGAAGTGAGCGGAGCTTTGGTCTATGATTTTTACCAGCCGATAGAGAATATAGATGAGATACATCGTAATTTCGTCAAAGAATATACCGACATTGTAAAGTCCATACTCCATAAATAACTCATGAGACCCCTCGGCAGTAAACCAGAGATGTAATGATCCTACTGGCATGTAGGTCACTGGTCGTAGCCGCCGACATTGGCCTATGGAAGATCAGGGTGCCTGTCGGCTATGCCAGATACCAGCCTGGTGGTCAGGAATGGCGCCCGTAGTAGCTATCCTTGCTACATTCCGCCCACCGCCTGCCGGACTTATGCCCAAAAACGGAGCCACATGAGCTCTGCGAAGGCTGTTGTTCCACCATGCAAGAAACCATCTAGGGATGCTTTTGCCCCTTAACAAGATAGTTAAGGGTTGATTGATAGCAGTGAGCCGAGTAGGTCGGCGGACAGTTAGGCTATGTATGTTTTATCACTGACGTCATCATATATCGGCCTTACTATGGCTAGGTATTAACAAAGCACAGTTAAATAGTCAGCGTGCAAGAAAGGCCAGGTGACACCATGAAAGAGCTTGAAAACAAAGTGGCTATCGTGACAGGAGCGGGATCGGGAATCGGTCGGGAAGTCGCTCGCCTGTACGCCAAAGAAGGTGCGCGGGTAGTTGTATCCGATATCAACGAAGAGGTGGGCCAGAAAGTGAAAGACGAAATAGCCGATAATGGCGGAGAAGCTATGTTCATCAAGGCTGATACCGCAAATCATGGTGAAGTAGAAGCACTCGTGAAGCAGGCGGTCGAGCACTTCGGCGATCTGCATATCGCATGCAATAATGCGGGGATTGGTGGGCCACTGGCACCGGTCGCCGACTATCCTTTGGATGGCTGGGACAAGGTCATCAGCATCAATCTCTCAGGTGTTTTTTATGGCATGAGGCATCAAATCCCGGCAATGCTTAAAAGCGGCGGAGGCTGTATCATCAACGTCGCTTCAATTCTGGGAGCGGTAGGAACCAAGAACGCACCCGCCTACATAGCTGCCAAGCATGGTGTCGTCGGCCTCACCAAAGCGGCAGCCCTGGAGTATGCGGAGCACAAGGTACGTGTCAACGCAGTAGGGCCCGGCTATATCACGACACCGCTCGTGAGCGAAAGTATGGACGCCGAA
>CAZWRS010000014.1:0-18937 GCA_964636435.1 uncultured Candidatus Saccharibacteria bacterium
AAAACAAAAACGACTCTGTAACAACGGCTTCTCGCAGGCCGTTGTTCTTTTTTGTACCTGGTCTATTTTCGCCGTACTGTCTAGTGGCCGGATGTGCACTTAATCGCAAAAAGTATCGCCAGTAGGGCCGTTTAATGAATTTAAAAACATGTGTGATTCCTTAACCAGCAGCAAACTCAAACTACCTAAGAAGCATGTAAAGCTCATTAATCTCGCACCTGCCGACAGCCCACAATTAGCACCAACTTCAGTCTGCTGATTGCGACAGCAATACTACATGCGAGCGGTCAAGCTGGTGTCTTACAGAAAAATTTTGCGACCTTCTACATTCCGGCAACACGCGAAACACAGGCTATGCTCGTACCGTGATTCACGATCGTACCGGTACGCGCGACATGCGCGAAGTTTGCCTATGCCTAGCAGCTGGCTGGCACCGCACAGCCTTAGCCCGGGCTATACACGTACTGTCAAAGCACTACAGTATCGCAGGCAAACATCTGGTGGTGCATAAAAATACAAAAAGTCATTGACCCCTGTTGGCTCATCTGTTAAAATGCTTTCAACCAGCGTTTAGTAATTAAAGGAGATAAATCTATCGACAAGTACACCCGCCTGAACCACAATATTCGGGCCACGAGCTTACGTGTTATCGATGAAGATGGGCAGCAGCTCGGTGTCATGTCTAGAGGTGAAGCCTTGAGTGCCGCCGAACAGCGCGGACTTGATCTGGTGGAAATCTCTCCCAACGCTAATCCGCCGGTAGCCAAGATCGTTGACTGGGGTAAATATAACTACCAGAAGACCAAGCAAGCGCAAAAGAACAAGCGAAACGCAAAAGCAACTGAGCTGAAACAGATGCGCTTCGGACTTAAGATCAGCGATCACGACCTAAGCGTCAAACTCAAGAAAGTCACCGGCTTCCTCGAGTCCGGACACAAAGTCAAAATCACGATACGCTATCGCGGCCGCGAACTTGCCCACAAAGACCTGGGCTTCAAGCTGGCAGATAAAGTCATCGAAAGTTACGGGGACTCTATAGTCGTCGAACAAAAGCCCCAAATGGCTGGTAAGCAACTAAACTTTGTCATCAGGAGCAACCCATCCGCCAAGTCTGCACCAAAGCCCGCAGACACGCCAACGGACGAGGCGCTTCAGACAGCATAAAAAGAACCAAGGCTAGGAGGAAATTATGCCTAAACTAAAGACCCATAGCGGCACTAAAGACCGTATGAAAGTCACTAAGAATGGAAAAGTTCTGCAGGGACGTGCAGGTGCTAACCACTTGCTACAGAAAAAAAGCGCCAGCCGCAAACGTAGCTTTGCAATTCCAACTCAAGTTGTCGGCAAGAGCGCCAATAACATCAAACGAAAGCTAGGAGTTTAAATACATGCGTGTTAAACGAGGAGTAACCACTCACAAGCGGCACCAAAAAATCCGCAAGGCCACCAAGGGTATGACCCGAGGTAATCGGTCTTCCATCAAACGCGGCAAGCAGGCAATCACCCGTTCACTGGTAAACTCATACAACGACCGCCGCAACCGCAAGCGTACGTTTCGTCAGCTCTGGAATGTCCGTATTAATGCTGCGGCTCGCCTGAATGGCACGACCTACAGCCGACTCATCGCTGGCCTCAAAAAAGCCAACGTTGCGCTCGACCGTAAAGTGTTGGCCGAGCTGGCTGTCAACGAACCAAAAGCCTTTGAGGCTGTCGCAAAAGCTGCCGGCAAATAGCTTCCTCCATCTACTCAAAAGAAAACACCCTGATACTTTACCAGGGTGTTTTTCATATCTTTGCTAGATTGCCTATAAGCCGGGTTCTGTACCTCGACGAATCGAGGCGCTAATCATCTATCTAGCCTACCGATTGCTCGACAGATCAAGCGGATCTTATGATGCATCCTCGGCGGGAAACCTCTAGTGAGGACACACCTCCTTGCAGCAGACAGGGTTTACCTCTTCTTAGGCGTCGCCGCCTAGAACTGTGGGCTCTTACCCCACTCGTTTCACCCTTACCCCGACGGATCGAGGCGGTATCGTCTCTGTGGCACTTTCCCTAGGATTGCTCCCGGTCGCCGTTAGCGACTGTCTTTCCCTACGCTGCCCGGACTTTCCTCCCCGATAAAACGGAGCGATTAGCCAGCAATCTAACACCTCTATTATAACAAATTTGGATTACTTACCCGCTTCCGCGTCGAGCGTTTGGTTCACTTCGGCGTCTGCCAGCTTATTAAGCTCTCGTGGCACGTGTGCATAGGTAACGCTCTTGAAGCTCTTCGCCAGCTCCTTAATCGCTTCATGAATCGGCCAAAGATCACGATTCTTAACTTTAAACACACCCTTCATCTGATTGATAACAAGCAAGCTATCCATATAAACCTCGACCTCTTGAGCACCGAGCTTGCGCGCCTGCTCGAGGCCAAACTTGAGTGATTGGTATTCGGCCTGGTTGTTGGTCGTAATGCCCAGGTACACGCCACTTTTCAAAATTACAGTGTCGTGCTCATCGAGCAGTACGAAACCTGAGGCTGATGGCCCAGGATTGCCTCGTGAGCCACCGTCAGAAAATAATTTTACGTGCTTGTAGGTGCCGGCTGGCACAGCAGCCTTCTCGGGGCGCTTGCGAGCTGCTCTATGAATACTATCGATCTCTTTAGCAAACGACGTGTCCTTCTCGGTCACCTTATTTCCCGCGTCATGCGTCGACAGCCAAATACGCACCACATTCCATTCATTTTCCCACCTGGGATGGTGCTGCCGGCGCTCCGCCTCGCCGGCTACCGCCTCCATGAAGGTGAAGGCTTCCTTGAAGTCTTTGAACTTAAATTCTCGGTATAGCTCGTTATCTTTTTCTTGCCATTGCTGTTGCATATCTTCACCATTCTAACAGATAATGTCTTTCATGCGTGTTTCAGACTATACCTATGAGCTTCCCGAAGAACGGATAGCCCAATTTCCAGTTGCCGAACGAGGTACGAGCCGACTACTTGTCCTCGATAAGACCACCGGGGCAATTACCCATCGACGCTACCACGACATGGCAGACTATCTGCAGCCCGGTGATGTAGTCGTCCTGAACGATACGAAAGTTATAAAAGCCAGACTCATAGCCACCAACCACGCTGGCCAGCAGCGCGAGCTACTTTTGCTCGAAGACCACCATAACACTGACTTCAACCGCCGCAAGGCACTCTATCGCGGCAAAATCCGTGTCGGAGAAGCACTGGCTGTCAAAGATACAGAGGTACGCGTTGAACAGGTCTTAGAGGGCGGCATTGCAGAAGTTAGCAGCAGAGCCAACCTTCTGGAGCTCGCTGAGCATGAGGGCACCGTACCGCTACCCCCTTATATGCAGCGTGAAGCTACCGCGGAAGACACTGACCGTTATCAGACTGTCTTCGCTAAAGAGCCCGGATCAGTTGCCGCGCCAACAGCGTCACTTAACTTTACGCATGAGCTTGAGCAGCAACTTATACAAAAAGGTATTCAGATCGCTTACCTCACCCTACATGTTGGTCTCGGTACTTTCCTGCCGATTCGCTCTGATAATGTCGAGGAGCACGAGATGCATAGCGAGTATTTTGAAATACCAGCACCTACCGTAGAGACTCTACAAAACGCTTTACAAAACAGTAGTAAAATCGTAGCTGTTGGCACAACAGTAACGCGCACTTTGGAATTCATGGCAGAACAAATTTTGCACGAGTCGGCAAAATCGCTAGCAGGCGAGGCAAATATCTTTATTTATCCCGGCTACGAATTTAAGGTCGTCGACACCCTGCTCACCAACTTCCATGCGCCGAAGTCTACCGTCCTTATGCTCGCCGCTGCCTTCGCGGGCTGGAATAATCTTGAGCACGCCTATAGAGAAGCTATTGATAAGAGGTATGCGTTTCTCTCATATGGCGATTCTATGCTCATACTATAATCTGCTAGAATGGAGTGGATATTCATCGGGGTGTGGCGCAGTTGGCTAGCGCGTACGCATGGGGTGCGTGAGGTCGCAGGTTCAAGTCCTGTCACCCCGACCAATGAAAAATACCGTCCAGAGAGACGGTATTTTTCATTTTGCTGAGTGCCAGCATGACAACCTGGAATAAAAGCCAGGTGGGTCTCCGCACGATGAAGCCACAGCCACACACGAATATTGGAATCCCTAATGATAAGTATTCAGATTATCATTTAGCCAGGCAACTCAGCCTGCGTATATTATAGCGCGTTACCGCTAAAGCAAGAAGCGAAATATTGCCTGGATGATGTCGCCGATAACTGGAGATATATACTGGAACAAAAGAATGAAAAACAGCACAAAACCAAAAATTCCGAATGACTCAATCTGAGCCATTACCCGCTGCAATGGCTCAGGTGCGATTGCGTACAACACTCTCGAACCGTCCAATGGCGGGAATGGGATCATATTAAACACAAAGAAACCTATGTTCACGATGATAAAGACGCCGATCACCTGGACGGCAGCCTCCGGCATGTAGACACCCATCGCCCGCAGCAAGAACGCACCAGCCACCGCCAGTGCAAAGTTAGTCAGTGGCCCCGCCAATCCTACCAGCGCAGCACCGAACTCTTCGTACTTCACACGGTATGGATTGAATGGCACCGGCTTGGCAGCCCCTAGCGGTGGTGCACCCATAAGCGCGAGCAGTACTGGCATGCCGAGCGTTAAGAATGGATCGATGTGCTTTAGAGGATTGAGCGTCAGTCGTCCCTGCATCTGAGCCGTATCGTCGCCCAACCAGTAGGCAGTGAAAGCGTGCATCGCCTCGTGCAGCGTAATCGAAATCAACACCGTACCGATAACCGCCAAAATACCTGGAGCACTGCTGAGGAATTCGCCTGACATGCATACCAGTATAAAGCGCCAGGACATATCTGACAAAACACTCGATGCCCGTTTAACCCCTTCAGCATAAGTACTTACAATAGAAACAAATAATGACCAGGTATGGCCGAGAGCAGAACAAAAATGAGTAAATCGAGAAGACGAGGCCTGATCGGCACGGCCACCCTCTTGACCGCCACCCTGCTCCCCACGTCTGTAGCTTTCGGGGCTATCGTGACGGAAGATTTCCGGGCAGAGCAAGAATTCCCCAACGGCACCATCGTCAGCCTAGATAAAGAGGCGGCAGTCGTTGTAAAATCTAATTATAAGAATATTCATAATATGTACGGCGCGGTTGTCGATGAGGGCGAGATTGCCCTAAAAGCGACCAGCGGACAGCGCCATGTGCCTGTTGCCAATTCCGGTGTGGTAGCCACGCTCGTCAGCACTGCGAATGGCGAGATTCGGCCCGGTGATGCAATAACCGTCAACACTGTGGAAGGTGTTGGTGAAAAAGCAACGCGTAATGGTAGGGTAGTTGGTGTAGCACAAACAACATTTAACGACACGACCGATGGCGCAAAATCAGTCACTCTCAAGCTTGATGGTAGTGATAAAAACATCAAGGTAGGACTCATACCCGTCAAACTTGGTGTGACGGATTATACAACAGCAGAATCAAACCTGGGAAGTGCGGCAGAACAGGAGCGAAACTGGGTAGAGCGAATGGCTGATAGTTTTGCGGGCAAGCAAGTAAAGCCCATCGCATTGATTGCCGCCGGCCTCGTCTTGCTGTCTGGTGTATTCATTGCAACGTTTTTAATTACATCGTCCAGTTTTGCGTCAGTTATTTCTATCGGTCGTAACCCGTTTGCGCGCAAAAACATTATCTCATCACTAATAGGCTTGATAGTCATGTCCGTCGCGATCTTTGCCGGCAGCATATTGCTCGCCTATCTTATCTTGAAGTTACTGGGTTAAAATTACTCTTCCAGCGAACAACATCTGTTTGCATAAAAGGCGCATGTTGCTTATACTTATCTCTAATATAGAGGGGTGACGGGGGTTAAAATACAAACTCTTGGGAGCAAGTAGTAGTTCTGTATGGACAAAGAACAGACGGACCTAAATTCTAATGAGAATACACCTTCTCCTGGCGAAGTCCAAGGAGGCACTCCTGAACCTTCCCTAGAGCAGGAATCCCTCGAGCCCATCAGCACCCTGGAGCAGCCCCAGTCCCTCGAAGATCCTGTGTCCTCCACGGCTGTTTCCGAGCAGCAGCCTGCCCCGGACAGCGATACCAATGACAGTAAGCCACCGTTGTACGCCGTTAGCCAAGCATCTCCCTCGCCTGCGCCATCAGGTAGCCACTCCCTATTCAGCAACAGCGGGAAATACTCTTTTGTCGGCAAATCTTCTCATCGTAAAATTGCCTTTATCTTTCTGGCTGTGCTCACCGTGCTCCTCATCATCGCGGGCGTGGCAGCATCATGCAACTCCAGGGCGAAACCAGCGTGAGGACCGATTCAGAGAAGGCCTTCCGCATTCAAAGTGCGGCGGGAGATACTCTGCTAGCCGCCGATACCACCAACGGACAGCTCTCAGTTAACGGCTCGGTAACGATCTCCATTGATTCAGCCGCCGCACTTGATATCCAAAACGCAAACGGTGACAGTTTCCTTACCGCAGACACGGCCACTAATACCCTGACCGTCGCAGGCGATTCCGTCTTCCAAGGCAATATAACGGTAAGCGGCCATGTCATCACCGCCGGTGAGGCTCCGAACGCCGCCATTCAGGCAGCTGCTGGCGCAGGTGCAACCTGCGTGGTAACAGGAAACGACTCCAGTGGAACGATCACTATTACCGCTGGCTCAGATAGCCTATCCGAGGGAGACACCTGTGTGCTTACCTTCTCAAAACCTTACACCGGCACCCCTAGACCTCTAGTCAGCCCGCTAAACAAGTCCAGTGCCGAAGCTGGCCCCTATGCCTCAGCTGACTCGAACACCCTGACCCTAAGCTTTGCGCAGGCGCCCGTAGCCGGGCAGACATACAGCTTCAACTACTGGAACGTGCAGTAGCCATGAGTAGTCTTTGGTGTTGACCAAAGCCAGTAAAACAGATATAATCACCACCTGAATCACAAGAAATTTTAAGGAAGAATGCTATGCAAAAGTGTGAACTCACCGGTAAGGGCAAGCAGTTCGGCAGCAATGTCAGCTTCTCGCAACGCCACACCAAGAAAGTCTGGAAGCCCAACCTTCAGACCAAGACGGTCATGGTCGACGGCAAAAAGGTCAAAATGAAACTCAGCACCCAGGCAATCCGCACGCTCAAGAAAAAGGGCTTGCTCGTACAGTCTGCCGAAACCGCTACCAAATAAGCGTCAAAACCAACTAAAAACTCCCTCGTCTTATCATGCGAGGGAGTTTTTATATCTACACGAGAAGCCAGGCTCTACTTCTCGAGCACGATCAGCTGAGTCGTATCGGTCAACTCAACTGGCTTCACCTTAAACTTCTGCACCGTTTCTTTTGGCTCCATCGCCAGCGCCTTCAAAGCTTCTGACAATGGCTGCTGCGGTACGGGATAATCAAAGCCTTTTTCTTCGTAGTGTGTCGGTATAACGATCTTTGGCTCAATCTTGCGTATTACCTTGAGCGCGCCGACCCCGTCCAGCGTATACCCGTTGCCACCCACCGGTATAATCAGTACATCGACCATGCCGATTGCCTCGAGCTGGTCATCACTCAGCTCAGGATATATGTGACCGGTGACGACAATCTTGATATCATCCTCAACGATCTTGAAGATAGTCGCATTCTTTTGCCCCTCTTCATCAATATGAGCCCGGGCTGCAATACCCTGTATAGAGACATCGGACACCTCGTACTCTCCTGGCTTGTCTATAACAATCTTCTCCTCGGTGTCCGGTGATGAGTCACCGTGCGGGCCGGTAAACAGCGCGATTTCACCATTTTTCGTGACTGACTTCTGCCCTAAATCGGTCAAATTATCATCGACAATGACTGAGGCCTTCTTGTTACTAATCCGAACTGTATTTGCTCCGAAATACTGAATTTCCATTATTCCTCCTCTTTATGCTGTTTGCTCGGTTTTTTCGGTTTTGCCGGGCTAAGCCTGTTATGCCGGTCCAGGACAACTTGCTTCTTGGACGAAAGCAGCAAGGTCAGAAACCGGTCGTTCACCTGTTGGCGATACGTGAATTCCTGTGGCGTCATAACTGCGTAGCGCAGCTCCTTAGACTCCTTAGCCTCCAGCTCTTCGACGTACTTGGTGAGCTGCGTCTGATTGATATCGCCGACAAACAGTATATCAATACCGCTCGACTCATCACGGGTAAATTGGCCAGAGTAAATGACCAGCTCCACGTTGCCAAGCGATTTTAGGTCCTGCAACTCATCGCTCGGTACTGTCACTTGTGCGGTAGCCGCCTTGGTACCGCCGCCGAAAATCTGCCGTAGCGGTTCGTAGTATTCGAATGACTGGTTAACTTCGTAGTACAAGCGGTTATTGTTGGTGTCTGATGAAATGATGCCGATGCTCAAGAGGTTGGAAAGTTCACGGCGCACTGAGTTGATCTGCTCGTCAATCTTGCGCGTGATTTCTCGTACATAGAACGAACGATTCGGGTTGCTATAAAAAAGCTGCAATAGCTTCACCCTCGTCTTCGACCCGAATAGTTGATCAATCATAATTCTATTGTAGCAGAAGCTTATACGATTATTCAGGCTTTTTTGTTCAAAAACGTTGTAGCAATTTCTACAGCCTCTTCCCTGTTTTCGACCCAGTGAATACTTTTATTTCGCTTGAACCAGGTACGCTGACGTTTTGCCAGCTGCATATCATTTCGCACGAACAAAGCCTTTGCTTCGTCTAGTGAATAAAGCCCTTCCAAGTAGCCACGGAGCGCCTTATAGCCAGGTGCATCGACGGCTTTGCTTACGGGGTACCGCTCAACTAACCACTGCGCTTCACTAACCAAACCTGCCTCTACCATTGTATCGACTCGCTGCTCGATCCGCTCCCGCAGCACGTCACGCCCGACCTGCAGACCCAATAGCAGCGTATCCTCGCGTAGCGACCCCTGACCATGGCCTAGTCCCTGCTTGATATGTCTCGGGTTCACTGGGTCTCGTTCAGCGTTCTCCGGTGCGAACTGATAATCAAACAGTACCGCGTCAATATACAGCCCGCTGCCGCCAGCCATGATAGGAAGCTTACCGCGACTGGTGATATCGCTGATCACTTCGTTAGCGAGCCGCTTAAAGTCAGCAGCCGTAAATGATTCATCCGGAGTAACGACATCCAGCAGATGATGCCTCACCCTCGATCGCTCAGCAGCTGTCGGCTTGGCAGTACCTATATCGAGTCCTCTGTATACAGTGCGGCTATCGGCGCAAATGATTTCACCATTAAACCTCTCAGCCAACTCGATAGCGAGCGCCGTCTTGCCACTTGCCGTCGGGCCGACAACAACAATCAGTGGCCCGGTCGCCATAATCGCTCCTGCATATTCACCCGCCCACTGGGACCAAATTCCACTCCGTCTGCTTCCAGCGCCGCCTGGTGCCCAGGAATCCCGCCCGGGTAGCCTTCGGCCAAAGCCCCGTCTTTCTTCACGACGCGCTGCCAGGGTAAATCCGGGTTACCGAAGTGTGCGATACCACCGACAATTCTCGCCGCCCGCGGACTACCGCACAACGCTGCAATCTGCCCATACGTCATGACTTTACCTCTCGGGATCTCGGCGACCAAAGCCTCGACCCGGTCTCTGAATTCGCTTCTATTTGATACCAAAATGCCCTAATACTCCATCCCAGTCGTTATAACGTACAACTGACGCAGGCAACTCATCAGTCTGATTCCACGGGTAATTGCCGAAGAGTAGCCCCTCTATGCCTACCTCGGCGCACCCCGTCACATGCTGCACAGAGTCATCAATCAACGCGACCGCACCTAGCTCCGAACAGACCTCTGCCTTAGTCCGAACCACATCCATCGTTTCTTTGTGCCCGACAAGCGTCAGATCAACAATCTGGTCGCCGTAGTACTGAAGAATGTACTGTAAAGTTGGATTCTCAAACTGCGGGTGCCTGGCCGTCACCGCCGCCAGCCTATACCGCTCACCAAGTGCAGCAATTGCCTCTTGAGACTTCTCGAGTGGTGAAACAGCCGCGTGTCCGTGCTCGACACTCAGGAATGAATGCACCCGGTGCACTGTTTCCGGTATCGATGTACCTAAAACCTCATGGAACTCGTAAGACGTAAAATCATCCAGGGACAATTCCGTACCGTACTCCTGGTTGTGCCAGCCTGAAAACTCTGCCACGAACGGAAAGAGTACCTCATCAATATCAGTAGCAACTACCTCTTTGCTCATAGGAGGCATTATAGCACTGGCTATAAAGAGGTTTTTGTCACGCGACTCTTAGCTTCATTGGCAACCGTCTTTAAGAATTGCTCTATACCATGAGCGTCGTGTGGTTTCTGCACTTCCATATCTCGGCGGACGCGTGGCACGACCTGACCGGTTTCGATCTCTTTCTCGCCGAGAACAATGGTGTACGGCACTTTCATGAGCTCGGCATTACGGATCTTCTTCCCAACCGATTCGTTGTCATTATCCAGGTGTGCGCGCAGGCCAAGCTCACGCGCCTGCCTTAGAACGCTCTCAGCAAACTTCACGGTCGCTTCTTCTTGGTTTACGGTAATCAGCCGGATCTGCTCCGGTGCCAGCCAGACCGGGAACTTCCCAGCCGTATGCTCTATGTACACTGACAGAAACCGCTCAATACTACCGAGCAGTGCGCAGTGAATCATGACCGGGCGCTTAGCACTACCATCCTCACTGACGTATTCAAGCCCGAACCGCTCCGGCTGCACAAAGTCGAGCTGCACCGTCGCGACCTGCCACGCACGACCCAGCGCATCAGTTGCGATAAAATCGATCTTCGGTCCGTAAAACGCCGCTTCACCTTCTTCGATAAAGAAGTCGAGGTTGTTCTCCCTGGCGAGCTCTTCGATTGTCGCCTGGGCACGCTCCCATAGTGCCGGGTCGCCCAGATACCCTTCGCCCTCGTCACGGAAGCTCAGCCGAAACTTGAGCTGCATGCCAAGCTGGCTATACATTTCATTCGCCGCCTCCACCAGGTCAGTCGCCACATGCTTGATTTGATCTTCCCGCGCAAAAACGTGGCTATCATCCTGAGTGAACGAACGAACTCGGCTCAGGCCGTGCAGCTCACCCGTTTTTTCGTCGCGATAATCACCAGCCATCTCCATGTACTTCAGTGGTAACTGCCGGTAGCTGCGCGGCTGCGCTGCATAAATCTGGATATGGTGCGGGCAGTTCATCGGCCTGAGTACGAACTCATCATTCGTTTCTTGGCTTTTAACCAGAAAGAGCTCGTCGCCAAACTTATCCCAGTGACCACTCGCCACGTACAGGTCAGTCTTGGCAATACTCGGTGTCCAGACACGCTCAAAGCCCCGATCAGCACGCAGTTCCAACGTGTATCGGCTCAGCTCTTCACGCAGCACTGTTCCGCGAGGTGTAAACAGTGGCAGCCCAGAGCCAACCAGATCCGACATGATATAGAGGTCCAGCTCGGCACCGAGCTTACGATGGTCACGCTTCTTGGCCTCTTCGAGCATATTCAGATACTGGCGCAACTCTTTATCTGACGGGAAAGCTACACCGTACAGTCGCTGCATCTGTGGGTTGTTCTCTTTACCGCGCCAGTACGCACCGGCTACGCGCATGAGCTTAAAGGCGCCGACCTTGCCGGTCGTTTCGACATGCGGCCCACGACAGAGATCAGTGAAGTCACCGTTCTTGTAAAATGATACTCTCTCGACTGCCGCATCGCCCTCAGCAATCGTACCAAGCTCTTCTGCCTCCAGGTCTTTGGCGACCGTCGTACCGGCACGCTTGAGGTCGTTCAGTAGCTCTTCCTTATACGGCTGGCCCGTCTCCCTTGCCCAGTCTATCGCTTGATCCACGGGCAGCTCAAACCGGTCAAACGGTTGATTCTCTTCAATGATTCTACGCATTTCGGCCTCAATACGCTCAAAGTCATCCTCGGAAATTGTGACCTCACCAAGGTCAATGTCGTAATAGAAGCCATTCTCCACCACCGGGCCAACACCAAATTTCGCCTGTGGCCACAAATGCTGCACCGCAGAAGCGGTAATATGCGCCAGGCTATGCCGCATTGCGTGTAGGTGGTCTGGTGATTGATTCATGTATCTGTCTCCTTATCTCTGGTAATAAAAAAACGCGCCAGATTGAGTTGCTTCCCAAATCTTACGCGTTTCGGGTCCTGGATGCATCCAAGACGGTTCCACCGAAATCTTTCACTTCTAGCACATTGGTTATCGTACCTCTGTTGCTACGCCTACGAAGCTCAGTGGTTGGTGAGGCCACCTCATCGCTTACTACTAAATATACCCCTGTTTTTAGTAGATATCAAATCTCGGCGTTCCGAAACCTATATACCAAGACTACATATATCGTTACGTTCAGTGCGATCAACACCTGCCCGACGATTAATGCTGCATCATTAAGGGAGAAATATTTATCAGTAGCACAAATATTGCGATGTATCTGATGAGCAATCCGGTCACCGAGATGTCTTTTGATGATTTTCGAAAGTACACGCGCCTATTCTGCAAGGCAATATCGAGATTCAACGCAAGTAACGAAAACAAAGTAGCAAAGTCCAAATAATGCATATGTATCATTTTAGCAAAGTAAAAAGCGATTGAAGGCTCTCGCATTGTCTTCAATCGCTTTTGGTCAAAACACTCTCGGCAAAACTTCGCCTACAAAGATAATAGCATACTAGCACTATCCTGCTAGTACTTTTGTATTGTCATTCTTACATTTCCACTTGGGGATAACTCATTTCAGACATTACCATATATGATATAACTTTTCATTGATCGGATTTTCTGCTATGCTTGAATCTGTTTAAAGCCAGGGACTTGAAGGGCGATTAGCTCATTTGGCTAGAGCGCATTCTTGACGTGAATGAGGTGATAGGTTCGAATCCTATATCGCCCACCAATACGAGAGACCCGTGCAGACGGGTCTTTTGTATTAGTGAAAGAGGCCGAGCCAGGAATCAATATTACCCTGGATTACCCTGGCAATAAAAAATATCCCGCGAATCACGGGATATTTTCGGTTGTGCGTTCAGCTAATCTCTAGAGCTATTGCGTCCGCCCTTGGCTTTTGCCTCGGTTGGCTGCGCCTGAGCACCCTTCTGTCCTGCGGCACTTGGGTCGGCCCCGTGCTCACTGCCAAACTTTCCGGTACTTGCCTGTCAGCCCTTGCGTGCCTGCTGCTCAGTGTCTGAACGATTTCCAAATTGTCCGGGATTGTTCTTGTCTGCCATAACATCCTCCTTCCGACTTAATTACTATGGCAGTTTTATAGTAAGACCTTCGAGAAAAACTAGCAGCCGAATATTTCACTGCATGAGTAATGTAGCCAGCCCCCTATTTTCAATTCCTAGCGATACTCCTCACATATCCGCTGGAGGTAACGGATGTTATGCACCGATACGAGGGTTCCGGCGAGCGGTTCGCCAACTTTGAATTGATGGCGCAGGAAGCCTTTGCTGTAACCTGATTGGCATGTCGCACAATCACAACCAGGATCAATCACCTCTGTGTCTTCGGCAAACTTAGCATTTGTCAGATGAATCTTTTTATCACCCGCTACCCAAGCAGTGGCGTGGCGGGCATTCCGTGTCGGCAGCACGCAATCGAGCATATCAATCCCGTGCTCAACCGCGAACCTTAAATCAATCGGATCACCGACGCCGAGTAAAAATCGTGGCCGCGCCGAATCATCGTAGAGTGGCGCCAGGAACTCCAAGACGCTATGCATCTCCTCGCGTGTCTCGCCGACTGATAGGCCGCCAATAGCAATACCGTCAACCGGTAAACCCTGAACAATTTCCAGACTTTCTCTGCGTAAATTTTTATCTAGTCCACCCTGCACGACGCCAAATAACAATGGTCGTTCGTTGGGCTTCATACCTTTCGTGAGCCGCTGAAACTCCGCCAGTGAGCGCTTCAGCCAGCGGTGCGTCCGGTCAAACGCCTCTTTGGTACGCGCACGCCCCTCATCATCCAGGGCTGTGACATCATCGAATGCTACCATCATGTCAGCACCCAGCTTCAATTGAATCTGCATCGACTTTTCAGGTGATAGAAATATCGTACTCCCCGTCCTCGGATCCTTAAAACTTACCCCGTCCTCGGTAATTTTGTTGATATGCGCCAGCGAAAACACCTGAAAGCCGCCAGAATCCGTCAGGAGCGGGAGGGATTGCTTGGTAAATGCGTGCAAGCCGCCAAGGGCTGAGACAGTATCCTCCCCGGGCTGCAGATGGAGATGGTAGGTATTGGCGAGCACTGCCTGCACCCCGGTGCTGCGCACCATCTCCGGTGAGACACTCTTGACTGCCCCGCGAGTGCCATCCGGCATGAACGTCGGTGTCAGCACCTCCCCAGCACGAGTCCGCAAAACACCGGCACGGCTATACTTGCCCACCTGCTGATACGAAAAATACATACCGCCTATTGTAACAGATGAGGAATAGAGGTCACGAAACACGCTTATGGCTATTGACATAGTATTGACTTAATTTTTTAGTATGTGTATACTGTTTTAGTTAATCGGGAGGCGCTCATACTTTGAGTACCGCTATGAGTTCGCTCGAGGGTTTCCAGCTGTTCTATGAAGAACTGTCTGCCTCGTCGAAATCAATCAGTCGAATACGACGCACTCGCACCCCACTTAGCAACAAGTAGATGCGAGTGAAACCCTAGGCAAAGAGAGACGCCTAGGGTTTTTTCACGCCCGAACACGCTACACCACTACCTTTCCCCACAGCTTTACGAAAGTTTTCCACTTGTAGTTTTGATAGCGTCATGTCAATATATTGACATGGTTTGCGTATACTGTAGCAGTGAAACACGTGTCACCAACTCGCGTCACCAAAAGCGGACGAACCGGGTGTGGCGACGGCGTACCTGTGTGTCATGCGGTACCACCTTTACGTCGCTTGAGGGCGTAGACTTACATGGCAGCATAACTGTTAAGAGTCAGGGGCAACTACAGGCCTTCCAGCGCGATAAATTGTTCATGAGTATATTCGATAGCCTCAAGCACCGAAAAACGGCTCTCGAGGACGCTACAGCCCTCACAGACACGGTTATCAGCCGACTCTACCCGTATATGCAAGAAGTTACGCTAGAGAAACGCGTCATCATCGAAACCACTGTCGAAAGCCTGCAGCGGTTCGACAAAGTCGCCGCCACCCATTACGAGGCTTTCCACCCCGCATCAACAGACAGCAGCTAGTCGGCAGCCCTAGTAACTGCCGACCACTGGTCACCTGTCTGCCAGCTTACATCACCCGCTTTTTGTCTTCTTTGACGACAGCCTTATCAGTCACATCGAATTTGTTGAGGTTCCAACCGAAGATTAGCCGCGTCTGCGAGTTGAGTGCCGCCATGGCATTGAACACAATTGTCGTCAGCGGCAGCATAACCCACTGGAAGACCATAAAGAGCGTCCGGTGACTCTTGTAGCGCGCTGGCTTAGGCGGCAGTAACTTGAGACTCAGGAACAACGTCGAGACAATACCCAGGAGCGCAATTGTCTGAATCCGGCTGGCGATGTACGGTAGCTGGTTGGCGGCAAAGTCATTGTGATTCAAAAACGCCGGTATAAAAGCAGCGAACGCCAGCAGGAGCGGCGCGGTCGCCCAGCTGACATGCCCCTCTAAGAGGCGTAGGAACTTGAAGGTCAGGTCCAATTTCGGTACCCTGTTCGGCCGGAAGTAGCCAGTTTCGAGGACATAGGCGACATCCGATGCACCCCAGGCCCAGCGGCGAATCTGGATGAACTGCGCCTTGATGGTTTTGCGGAAGGTACTCGACAGCACAGCATCCTGGTAGATCGGCAGGTACATTGGGTACACGTCATGCTCGCCGTCGTAGCGGAAGTAGGTGCGCCAAAACTGGTGACCGTCCTCCACGATGGTGCGCACACTCCAAAAATCAGTGTCAATGAGCGCCTTCATGCTCTGGGCGTGGCTCGAGAAATTGCGGATCATATGCGGCCGCAAGCTCAGCACTACGTTCCAGAAGGTATTACCCGTGGCAATCACGCGCATCGGCGCCGGAGCGTCCCAGATATTGTTCGTAAACATCGGTACTGGTTGGAATGACACCTTGCTTGGGTCAGGCGCCATCGTATAGAGATAACTGAGGGCCGCTAAGTAGTACTTATGCGGTCGATTGTCTGAGTCCAGCGTCGTCACGATCACCCGTAGGGGATCGATCTGCTGCTTTTCCAGGTACTTGGCCAGTTCGCGGCCAGCGTAGGTAATATTGCCGCCCTTACCGCGTACTTCGCCCTTGGTTAGCGGATGCTTGAACGCCATCGTCTTCTTGAACTGCGCGCCGTATTCAGCAACCAGCTCCTTGACTGCCTGCTCTGACTGCGCACCGTCGCGGCCCTCGTAGGCAAACACCAGAATAACCTTTTTCATGTCATACTCGGACTGCAGAACAGATTGAACGGTCGGCTCCAGCACGTCCCTGGTCTCGTTATAGGCCGCAATAATAATCGCGTGCACCATTTCGTCAGGTGCGACAGCCGGCGGCCGCTCCTGCAGACGACGGACATTCTCGTAGTGCCAGGCCGGTACGTGCTTATCCGGCTGCTCGGCCTTGAGGTCACGCAGCTCCTGCAGCATGTGCGGCCAAGGAAACTTCATCTGCTCTTGAATCACCCGGTACCCCTGGATGGAGCGCACCGTCAGCCCGGCTGACTTCACAAACCACAGCAGCAAATAGGCAATAATGAGCAGAACGCACAGCGTCGGATTCAGCCAGCTAAGCAAAAACGGCAGAATCAGGATCGTCCAGCTCAGCAGGCCTGGAATCATTTCGAAAAACCGATACCGTCGGCCTTTCTCTTCCTGTAATGGGATTTCAATATGCTTCATATGAGTCTACCGTAGCTACCTTAATATCAGTAGTGCGTTACTGACAATAATCGATAAGCACAGCAGCAGCGTGCCGAGTGCCAGAATCGTTACCGCGAAGTGTCGCCGGATAGAGTACACCCGGATACTCAGGATGATGTGAATCACCAGTACGAGCAACCCAAACACCACAAACGCAATGAGCGGTTCAGGCCCGCCGCGCGTGAAACCGTCGATACCTAGATTGGCCCGGTAGCGAACAATATAAACATCCGAAGCACCGCTATCTAGGCGCAGCAACACGAGCACGCTGTTGAGTAGTGCCAGAAAGGTATTGATGCTAATCAGCAGCACTACGAATCGGTCATGAAAATACTTTTTAGGTATGTGCATTTATATATAGTTTAGAACGAATTGACGTTTGTGGGTAGCGATAGGTCGAAATATCACAGGAGAGTATGGAGCCGAAGATGGGACTCGAACCCACGGCCTGCTCGTTACGAATGAGCTGCTCTACCAGCTGAGCTACTTCGGCGTACTGCACGCTACAATGCAACGTATTTTAACAGATAGAAGACATTGCACAAACAGAGATAATTTGATAGCATAGCATGGTCGACAAAAATGCGGGCCTGTGGTGTAGAGGCCTAACATGCCTCCCTGTCACGGAGGAGATCGCCGGTTCGAATCCGGTCAGGCCCGCCAATCAAGATTACGATTGCTAGAATGCAATAAATGAAGTGGCTTCCTAGGCGTTAGGGCCACTTTTTTGTCTGTTAAATACCAGTTCGAACCTACAAAAGTCATTAAACGCCTGCGTTCTTCGTCGCTTGCAATCTGAAATACATCACCAATGTTCGTTGCACCTGAAAGTGTCTCATTAGCCAGTTCTAGCCAAGCTTTGGCGTTTGTGTCCGTACCTTCAAGGAGTTTAGTAGTTCTAGCTATAGTATCTTCGTGCTTCTTAGCACGTGCCTGGTAACGTTCATCAGTGATGATCCCAGCCTCAAGCTTATCGTCTAGTACATCTAGTGCTTTCTCAGCCTTTTGCAAATCCGATTGCCACAAAGGTTTGTATCGACTCTTTTTCTTGATGTAATCGTTAAACAACTGCTGGGTCCACTTCTTGCACTCCTCAGCTTCTGCTTGAGTAATTTCATATTCAATCATTTTAGAAACTACTTGTTGCTCAAGTAGCTTTGATGACAGCTGAGGCTCTTTACACTTAACCTGTTTACTTTTTTTGGTGCAGGTATAAAAAATATATTCAGCTGTATTCCCTTTTGAAAGTACCTTATCCTTTGTATAAGCTGTTACGTTGAAATTACATGTTCCGCACAGTAACAAACCTTTGTAAGGGCAGTAACGACCGCTAGTAGTAGAAGGTCTTGTTTTGCTAGCCTCTTTCGACCAGCCCATAGCAATCTGCACTTTATCGTAAAGCCCTACGCTTACTAGTGGCTCATAGCTTCCTTGATGCTACTCTTCTCCCCCATACTTGAAAACACCAGTATATGCCCTTCTCTGTAACATCTCCACGATTGTTTGCTTACCTAGTTTGCTTCCATTACGAGACCTTAACCCAATTTTCTCGGCATACTCCCATAGGCCATGTAAGGTATGCATGCCAGTAGAGGCATATATAAAACAGTCTATGACCTTCGGTGCCTTATCGGGGTCGGGGATTATATTGCGCTCGCCAATCTTGATTATGCTATTCAAATTACTATAAAACTTCTGCCCATTTACTTTTAAAGCTTGGTTATGAATTTCACCAACAGTCAGCACCAGGTATAACAAACTTGGTATTCCTAAGATATAATGGCGATTAAGTAGCGGCTGCTACTGTATGACCTAAACCATTCTCCAACATGGCATGGTCAGCAAATCCATCGCGAATAGAAGCTCGTCATAAGAGTATCGTTTCGCGATGGTCGCACCCGAATGGCTGCGGGTAGCTGAAAGGCTGCCACTCTGTGGCGAGCTTTTTTGTTAGATATAGCCAGTATCAGTTATGAAGAACCTTAGGCAGTACATAAATGAAGGGAGTATTCACGAAGGAA
>CAZWRS010000015.1:0-18384 GCA_964636435.1 uncultured Candidatus Saccharibacteria bacterium
ACGCCGTGGGTGGCCACTCCGATAAGCGGCATGTGGCCAGGCAGTACGCCAATCTCGCCAGACATTGTCGGCAGCAGCACCTCGTAGACGTCGTCATCGAATTTGGTACCGCTCAGAGTTTCGAGCTTGAGGCGAATAAGAGCCATTATTTCTCCTTAGGGGCAGTGACTTCGTCAATGCTACCCTTCATGTAGAACGCAGACTCCGGCTTGTCGTCGTGCTTGCCGTCCAGAATCTCGCGGAAACCAGCAATCGTGTCCTGCAGTGAGACGTACTTACCGGGAATACCGGTAAAGACTTCACCGACGAAGAACGGCTGGGTCAGGAAGCGCTGGATACGGCGGGCACGGGCAACGGTTTGCTTGTCCTCATCCGACAGCTCTTCCATACCGAGAATAGCGATAATATCCTGTAGGTCCTTATAGCGCTGCAGCACACGCTGCACTTCACGGGCGACGTTGTAGTGGTCATCACCGACGATCTCAGCATCGAGAATAGTCGAGCTGGAGTCGAGCGGGTCAACAGCCGGGTAGAGGCCAAGCTCCGTCAGTGCACGGTTCAAAACAATCGTCGAGTCGAGGTGAGCGAACGTGGTCGCTGGAGCTGGGTCGGTCAAGTCGTCAGCCGGTACGTATACCGCCTGGACAGACGTGATCGAGCCCTTACGGGTGGAGGTGATGCGTTCCTGCAGTGCGCCCATTTCCTGGGCCAGGTTTGGCTGGTAGCCGACAGCTGACGGCAGTCGACCCAAGAGGGCGGACACTTCGGCACCGGCCTGGGTGAAGCGGAAAATATTGTCGACGAACAGCAGCACGTCGTTACCCTTGTCACGGAAACCTTCAGCAATCGTCAGGCCGCTTAGGCCGACACGCAGACGGGCTCCCGGTGGTTCATTCATCTGGCCGAAGACCAGGGAAGTCTTATCGAGCGTACCAGAATCAGCCATTTCGTTATACAGGTCGTTACCTTCACGGGTTCGTTCACCGACACCGGCAAACACTGAGTAGCCACTGTGGAATTTGGCAATGTTGTTAATCAACTCTTGGATAAGCACGGTCTTACCGACACCAGCACCACCGAACAGACCGACCTTACCACCCTTGGTGATCGGGGCTATCAAGTCGATAACTTTGATACCGGTCTCCAGTATTTCGACGGTGCCGGACTGGTCAATCAGCGGCGGTGGATCCTTGTGGATCGGCGCCGTCGTTTTAAACGTGCCAGCCTTGCCATCAATCGGCTCACCGGTCACATTGAACATGCGCCCCAGCGTCTCTTCGCCGATTGGCACGCTGATCGCTGCACCGGTGTCAATCACTTCTGCACCGCGTTCCAAGCCATCAGTGCTACCGAGGGCAATCGCCCGAACAGCTGATTCGCTCAAGTGCTGGGCGACTTCAAAGACCAGCTTCTGGCCATCCAGTTCTGTTTCCAGTGCGTTATAAATTGCCGGTAGGTTGTCTTTCGGGAAGTCTACATCGACGACCACGCCAACAATCTGCGCGATCTTTCCCTTAATTTGTCCTTTGGTTGCTGTTGCCATTATTGCTCCTTCGTGTCCATTTCTGCTTGCTGCGTTATATCTTGCGGGGTACCGTTCTCACCGTCGTCAGGGAAAATATCAGCCCCGGCTAAGCCTGCGGCGGCGTTTTCGACTGCTTCGCGAAACGCTTCGTTCTTGCCGTCCCGCCCGTCGTGGTATATCTCGCTCATGTTGCTGCCTCCGCTGACTGCATACGCTTCATTATATCTGGTGTCACCCCTTGCTCCACGGCAGCTACCATATCTCTAGCATATTGCACGGCCACTGCCTGCTGGAATTCATACAACCCCATACCATCATAAGCCCCGTTCAGTACCGGCTCTGGGCGCCGAGGCACCAGGGCGAACTCATCGCTGAATAAGTTACGAACAATGTATGCTCCGGCAACGCGGGCCGCACTCTCAACCCGTCTTTCGTCAAGCCTTAGGGCGTAGCCGTCCTTAACCCGCGAATCTTGCGTTCGTTGCATTTGCTCAGAAGCGAGCGCAGCAACATCTTGAAGATTATGCTTTTCGAACCGCTCTTCACTCATATAATCCTCTGGTGAATCAACGCTCTGCGCAAACTCACTGACATACCGTCGGGTCATGTCTTCACTTACTTCGAGACACTCCAGATTCCACTCAACTAGTGGGGGTGTACTTCTGCGATTATAATATCTGCTCATCGTGTCGCCTCCGTACCTGGCTGGATTTGCAGCATGGCTGCTTCAGCGAACCTTTGACCATAATCTGGCGCCCAGACTTCGTGCGTCCAGTCACTCGGGGTTATCTTTTCTTGAGTCTCAGGATGGCTGAAGCGTCTCTTGTGGTAGAAGAAAGGCGGCATGCCCATAACCTCCACCATCCTTACCAAAGCCAAACTGCCCACCTCACTCGCTGCTCCGGCTACTTCTGTTTCGATTTGGCGATGCTGCTGATCAGGGTCAAGCTGCGGGGTCATTAAGTCCCGCTCGAAGCTTCTTCTCTTGAAGACTGAAGCTAAAAAGGTAACGTCATATACGAAGAGGTCACCATGTTTACGCAACTTGCGGTCCAAGCGGCGGTTCATGCCGTGCATCTGGGCAAGCATGTCACTCGCCATATCCTGCACAATTGGCTCATGTGCGTAAGGGTAAGTGGACTCAGCCATTACTTTATCGCCTCCGCGCCACCGGTTATTTCAGCCAGTTCCTGCGTAATAGCCGCCTGCCGGGCCGTATTAAACGCCAGGGTCAGATCGTCAATCAACTCCGACGCGTTATCGGTGGCGTTCTTCATCGCCATCATCCGCATGGAGTGTTCAGAGGCAAAACTTTCTAGAATCGCCTGCCAGATCTGTACCTCAATCAGCCGCATCGCCACGTTATCCAGTACAGCCTGCGGCGAGGGTTCGAACGTTACGGTATCGAGTGATGCCATATCTTCTTTGGTCTCTTGGAACGTGGCGGGCAGTACGCGCAGCGGTGTTGCTTCCTGGACTAAATTGGACTTAAAGTCAGTGTAGAGCAACTGCACCTCGTCAACATGGCCTTCGCCGTACTGCTCGGTAATCGTATTGAGCAGCGGGCGCAGTTCGTTGGCGGTCGGCTGATCGCTCAGCTCGTTGTAGACAGCCAGCAGGTCCACGCCCTCCAGGCTGCGCACAAAATTTGCACCCTTCTTACCAATGGTGATGACCCGCACATCAACGCCTTCGGCAGCGTCCTGGCGGATAGATTGGGTCAAGAGCTTCAGGATGTTGGCGTCATAGGCACCGGCCAGACCCTGGTTACTGGTCACCACCACGTAGAGCCGGCTCTTGACCGGCCGCTTCGTAAACAGCGGGTGATCATCAACTTCAGTGACGTTACTAAGGCGGGTCAGCAGGGAATAGGCGGCAATACGATAGTTGCGTGACTTCAGGGCAAACTCCTGGGCACGGCGCATCTTGCTAGCAGCAACCAGCTCCATCGCCTTGGTAATCTGGCGTGTGTTCTTGACTGAACCGATGCGTCGCTTAAGCGTAATCGTATTAGCCATGGCTCACTCCTACTTCTTGGCCTTTGCTTTCGTGTCCGTCTGCGCTTCTTCGTGGGCGTAACTCTCAGCTACCTTGCGGGCTGTCTCCAAAATAGCAGCCTTGCCCTTATCGTCTGGCTCTGCGCCAGTGCCTAGGTCCTTGATCAGCTTCTTCTGGTCATTCTTCAGCTCACGCAGCAGACTGGCCTCAGCGGCCTTGATATTTTCCAGGGGCACCTTATCAAAGGCACCCTCGGTAGCGGCGTACAAGACCGAGTACATCTCCCAAATTGCCAACGGACTGTACTGCGGCTGCTTGAGCAGTTCAGTCAGGCGCTGACCGCGCTCGATACGGTGCCTCGTGTCAGCATCCAGGTCAGTCGAGAACTGACTGAAGGCGGCGAGCTCACGGAACTGCGCCAGGTCCACACGCAGACCCTTGGACACACTCTTGATCGCTTTTGTCTGTGCGCTGCCACCAACACGGGAGACCGACAGACCGACGGAAATAGCCGGACGGATACCCTGGTAGAACAGGTTGGTCTCGAAGAAAATCTGACCATCAGTAATGGAAATCACGTTGGTTGGGATGTAGGCACTGATGTCACCGGCCTGCGTCTCGATGATCGGCAGGGCAGTCAGGGAACCGGCCCCCAGCTCATCAGATAGCTTGGCTGCACGCTCCAGCAGACGGGAGTGCAGGTAGAATACGTCGCCCGGGTAGGCTTCACGTCCTGGCGGACGGCGGAGTAGCAGTGACATTTGACGGTAGGCTGCCGCATGCTTGGTAAGATCGTCATAGATGATCAGCGCGTGCTGCTTATTGTCCCGGAAATACTCACCCATAGCTGCACCGGCGTACGGCGCCAGGTACTGCATACTGGCCGGATCGGCGGCAGACGTGGCGACGACGATGGTTTGATCCATAACGCCTTCGCGCTTCAGACGCTCGACGAGCCGGGCGATCTTGCTCAGCTTTTGGCCGACGGCCACGTAAATGTTGATGACACCGGTTTCCTGGCGGTGCTGGTTGATCATGGTGTCAACGGCCACGGCGGTCTTACCGGTCTGGCGGTCACCAATCAGCAGCTCACGCTGGCCACGGCCAATGGGCACCATGGCGTCGATGGCCGTAATACCGGTCATCAGCGGCTCGTGCACGCTCTTGCGGTCGAGCACACCCGGCGCTGGCTTTTCAACGCGGCTGGTGAGCTTCGTCTTGATCGGGCCCTTGCCATCCAGCGGTTGGCCGAGTGGGCTAACCACCCGCCCAACAAGCTCGGGACCAACCGGCACTTCCAGCACCTTACCGGTCAGCTTGGCGGTGGCGCCCGCCTTGATGAGCGTGTCGTCGCCAAGGATGACGGCCCCAATCTCATCCTCGCCGAGGCTGAGAGCGAAAGCGGTCACGGCGACACCTTCCGTCGACTCGATCTCGATCATTTCGCTAAAACCACAGGTGCTCAAGCCATAAATCCAGGCCACGCCGTCACCGACTCGGGTGACAATGCCGACATTCTCAATATCGGGACGGGATTTCAGTTCTTGAATCGCGTCGCGGATGTCTTGTGATAATTCTTTAATCGATATGCTGTCCATTGCACTCATGAAACTAGTCCTTAATGTTAGCCGTCAGGCGTTTGAATGTATCCAATTTTTCCCGAACCGTCATATCCAGCTGCTCGTTGGCCAGTGACACCTTCACGCCGCCGACAACTGATGGATCGATACGCTTATTGATAGATATGCTTTGAGCATCCGGAAATTCTTTGCGCAAAATATCCATGATGTCTGCGGTCACCCGGTCATCAATATCATGGGCGCTGATCGCCGTCGCTTCGATGATGCCGTGGTGAGCACGGTACTCCATAATGTCACGGATAAGCGACTCCAAGCTGTTCTTCTGATCGGTATCGAGCAGGTAGGCTGCCACTTCACGGGCCAACGCCTTGCCATCACGGATGTGGAGCGTGCGCTCCCCGATGATTTCAGCCAGTTGACGTCGAGAAATATTGGGCACTTACTTTCGCTTTCGGATAACTTTTTCGATAATTTCTGCGTCTTTCTTGGGATCGACCTTTTCCCCAACGATCGCTTCGGTGGCCTCAGAAACGAGGCCAACAATGTCTTTTTCGAGTTTGCGCTTAGCAGCCTGCGTATCTTCGTTGATGCGCGCTTCGGCGTCAGCCAGCATGGCATCAGTCTTGCGCTTAGCAGCTTGCTCAGCATCGCGGAGTATCTCCCGCGCTTCTTTGTGGCTGTTAGCGATAATCCGGTCAGCTTCGAGGCGAGCCTCACGGGTAATCCGTGCCGCCTCCTCCTTCATTTTATCGCGTTCGCGCTCCAGCTTACGACCCAGCCGCACCCCATCATCGATAACCTTGTGGCGGTTATCCAGGACAGCGACAATCTTGTCGAAAGCAAACTTCTTCAGCAGGGCAAATACCAGCACGAATGTCAGTATCTGGAATATCAACACCTGCGGATTGAAGCCCAGAATACCGCTCTGCTCAGCCGCGTCGGTTGCTGCAAAATAAATTGGTAGCATTATGTATCGGGTCTCCAAATTAAATGATGAATAGTGATGCGAATACGAGCAGGGCCATCAGCTCGACAATAGCGATGATGACGAACACCTGACCGAAGTACTTAGCAGCTTCCGGGTTGCGGCCGACTGCGTTCATGAATGAAGAACCGATCAAACCGATACCGATAGCCGGGCCGAGCATACCGAAGCTCATCATGATACCTTTGGCTAGTACGTCTAGTTCCATTTTGTTATTACTCCTTTATTACACGTTACATTAATTAATCACTCTTACGCTGCCTGTGCCGTATTCAGCGTCACCTCGTTGGCGGCCTGAACGGTCTCCTCTTTGTGTTCATGCTTGATAGCAGCAGACAGGTACATAACAGTGAGCATCGTAAAGATATACGCCTGCAGGGCGCCAATGAATATTTCCAGAATCATAATCGGCAGGGTAGTGATAGGCGCGGCAAAGCTGCCCAGATAGGCAAAAATGACCAGGATTGACTCACCAATGGCGACGTTCAAGAAAAGTCGCAGCGCCAGGCTCCCCACACGGATGAGTTCAGAGAACATCTCAAAGAGGCCGAGCAGGTAAGTTGCCGGGTTCTTCAGGCTGCCGGCAAAAAAGTGCCGGATGTAACCCTTGAGGCCATTTTCACGGATCGCGAAGTACTGCACGAGGACCATCATGACAATCGATGCCGCCAGCGTGCCGTTCAAATCAGCCGTAAATGGCCGCAGTACCGGCTGTTCATTGTAGGTAATGGCTTCGCCGACACCGGGAATGAGGCCCAACCAGTTAGTGAACATTACAAAGAAAAACGCACTCACGAAGAACGGTGCGTACTTGACGGCCCGCTTACGGGAGCCCATTGAGTTCTCAATGGTACTCATGATAAAGCTGGTACCGATCTCGACAAACTGGATGAAGCCACGCTTCGGCGCGATCGTGATCTTGCGCGCCGCGGTGATGAGCAGGATGAGGATGAGAATTGACGAGATAACCCCATAAAACATTGAGTTGGTAACTCCAAGCTCGCCGATCTGAAACAGCTCACCGGGAGTGATGTGGATCGCCGGACCGCTTTCTTCGCTGGCCGCAAACAACTGTAGTAAACTATGCATCCTTACTCCTGTTAGACTTTGTGCGTTGTGATGCCTGGCCGTCCTGCTCCAGCATGTCGGCGGTCATCTCTTGATACGTCTTGTAAATTAGCAAACCCGCTGCAAATATGGCAATAAAAAAGGCTGCCAGCGATAGCGACGGGGCCGAATCAAAGCGTTTATCCAACTGTACGCCCACATAAATGGGCAGCAGTACAGTCACTGCCAGTCGCCACCCCATGCTAAACAGGTTGCCCAGTAGGACAGATTTGGCATTTGCCGCCGCCAGTCGATCCACTACCGGATCTTCATCGGCCTTAGATGACTGCCGCGATGAACCTTTTCTGCCCATACTTTGTAACACTATAACAGGTGTAGCCCCTTCTTTACAAGAGACTCTCACGAGTTTTATGCCTCACCAAGTAGCCTGGTAGCTATTTATTGCCGTAATGCTATACTATTAGCTATGAACCTACTAGCACACAACGGTATTGACCACATTCACCACGCGCATAAAAGCGCCGAGCACGCCAACGAGCCGAACTATCTGCTGATCATCACCGTGGCTGCCGCCTTACTGGCCGGCGCCATCTACGCCGTATCCCGCTACCGCGCCAGCGCGCAGCCTGAACGTGCCGAGACGCACACCAAAGAAGAAGATGGAAAGTAATATGGCAGCAAACGTAACAATCTACTCAACAACCTGGTGCGGCTTTTGCAAAATGGCAAAGAACTACATGAAACAGCTTGATGTCGCGTTTGAAGAAAAAGATGTCGAGCAGGACCCAGCAGCCGGTAACGAAGCAGTCCAGAAATCCGGCCAAATGGGCGTGCCAGTCATTGACATCGGCGGCACCATCATCGTCGGCTTTGACAAACCAGCCATCGACCACGCCCTGAGCGCCAATCAGCTTATTTAGCAAGCACATGTAGCGCCCCGGCTTGCCGACCAGACGCTATTTGTATATAATTACAGCGTGAGAGGAATCATCTCATGTCTGAGGCTCAAACTTTTACCAGCGATAGCAGCCCAGCTCCGGGGCAAACGCCTGCGGAAGCAGTAGTTGAACGTGCACGCAACGGCTCACCGGAGCCGTTTTTTGATAGTCAATTCACTCTCCATGACGACCTGCTACGGCAGGCAGTCGAGGAGGCCACTGCTGATCAGCCGCGCTATAAGGACTATGACCTTGTCATCGGCAGGACAGCCCTTATCGGTGGCGGTGCCATTCAGGCGAGTGAAGTGACGCGGATCGCCGCGGTACTGCGCAGCGTCCGAGCCGTCGCCCCGGAGAGCATAGAAGAACCGCAGGGGTCAGGTCAGAAAACAGCGAGCGCGGAAACGAAATTGCGCACCGCCCAACGTTTCCTAGCAGCCGACGTCGCGGTTGATCGCGCCGGCACCACCCTAAAGCGCAGCGAGATACTGCCACCCGCCAAGCTCACCGCGGCCATCCTCGGGCAGCTGGAGGAGAGTAATGACCCCATCATTCAGGCAATTGAACACGTTAACCGGGAGTATCAGAATAACTTCAGTGACGCACAGCTTGACCGGCTACGACAGGACCTCATCCTCACGGCCAAGAAAGACACGGTGGCCGTAATATACGAGCGCTATAGTGCTAAGTTGCAGAAGGCGGGTGAGTCATTATTGCGCTTTATGATGCAGTAGTTGATACTAGGAAGCACCATGGCTTTTGAGGACTACAAGCAGAAAGACGCCGTCGTTATCGTCTATACCGGTGACAGCAAGGGCAAGACCAGTGCCAGCCTGGGGCTCATGGCCCGGGCCCTCGGCAACCGCTGGCGGGTTGCCTACATTCAGTTCATCAAATTCTGGGGAGTCGGCGAGCACGTCTTTATTCGCGACATCATGCCAATCTATGAGGATGTACTGTTCTTCTACAAAGGCGGCAAGGGTTTTTACAACGCCGGCGACCTAAGCGAGCAACACATCACCGACGAGCAGCACAAAGAAGCTGCCCTCGAAACGTTCGACATAGCCCTGGAGTGCGCCAGCAACGGTAACTATGACTTGGTCATCTGCGACGAGATAAACAATGCTGTCCATGACGGGCTGCTGACGAAAGAGCAGCTGGAAAAACTATTCGCCAAGCGCCATAAAAATACCAGTCTCTGCCTGACCGGCCGCAACTTTCCCGATGAGATGCTGAAGCACGTGGATATCGCTACTAACATGACTAAAATCAAGCATCATTTCGATGATAAGTTCCTAGCTAATAAAGGCATCGATTTTTAATCGCCGCACCGAGCAATCAGTACTTTATTGATTTTTCTGCGTTTTATAGTATAATAAGTAATAATGGATTTTGAAACAAGAGAACGTCTGACTGACGCTATGGAGAGGGCGTTTGAGTCGACAGCCAGTATAGCACCCACGAGCGATGAGCTGCAGTACGTACAAGACCCGATATGGTACGCTCACGTACGCCTTCGCTCCTATCAGACAGACTTCGAAGACAGCTTGGAAGATGTTGATTGGCAGGAGGTCGAGCACCAGCTTGACACCAGCCTTATGGACAGTCCGGATGGTGACGATGATGCGTCTGCTCTGGAGTATACCCGGATACTGGTTGGCGCAGCCTTTGAGGATGCGCAGCTGCTGATAACGCACTCCATGGAGGCGCTGCCGAACGAGATCTTAGAAAACAAAGCGGCCGTCGCTGATATACTTCGTAAAAGCAAAAACTCGCTGTTGCAGATAGCACTCCTGAGTGATGATGAGCACCGCAAGATTATTGACGGTGTCGGCGATACGGCGCCACTCGTATTTAACGGCAACAGTGTCCAGTGGGCTGATGAAGCGCAAGCAGACATCCAGTCATACCGTATGGCCCAAGAGCAAGGTCGTGGCTGCCCGGCACACTTTCGCACCGTCGAACATAACGGACGCCGCACGACCCTTTTGAGCGCCTTCTGGGATTCTCTGGTAGATTATGTCTTTAAGGATGAGACGGGCGCCTAATCACTTGTCCATGAAGCGGCACCGATGCAATGCGAGTACCTTTGCTTAGCACTCATGTCAAGAGTGCTAGTTTTTTATATTGCAATCAGTAACTAAGAGCGCTACCATTTATATGTTAATGAAGGAGGGGTACTATGAATGGCTTAACACGCTTTGATCCGTTCGCCGAGATGCGCGCATTACAAAAACAATTCTTTGGCGAAGAATGGGATAGCTGGACAACACCACTCAAAAGCCTGCAGCTCGCCACGACCGATGTCTACACGCGAGACGATAAGGAGCTGGTCGTCGAATCACACCTACCGAATTTCGATAAGAAGGATATCGATATCCAGATTGACAACGGTGTGCTCGTTATCAGCGGCGAAAGGCATGAAAAGGATGATGACAAGGGTAAGAAATACGTCATGCGCGAAAGCTCATCCAGCTTTTATCGCCGGATTCGCCTGCCGGAACGGGCCGATGAAGACAGCATTAAGGCCAATATGAAAAACGGCGTCCTTAAAGTCACCGTCGGACTCAAAGAGCTGCCACAGCCGAAGCGGGTTGAAATCGCTGAAAGCGCTGCTGATAAGAAGTAGCCAGTACGCCAATAAGTACGGTATAAACACCTCGTTTCTCTAGGGGGTGTTTACTAATGTGCAGTACAATAGTCCCATGCCAATACTTTATATGATGTTCGGATATCCCGGTGCCGGGAAGACGACCACCGCCGAGATTATTGCTGACCTCACCGGCGCCGTGCACCTATCATCCGACAAAGTACGCCTGGAGCTGTTTCCTGAGCCCACATTCTCCCAGTCCGAACATGACCAGCTCTACGCGGAACTTGACCGGCGGACCGAAGCATTACTCCGGGAGGGCAGAGATGTCATCTACGACGCCAACCTGAACCGCCGTGAGCATCGTCAAGAAAAATACGAAATTTGTCGGCGAGCCCACGCCACACCACAGCTCATCTGGGTGCAGACCGAAAGGGAAGTCGCCAGACAACGGGCACTGCACGAAAGCCGCAGTCCGCTCTGGCCGAAACATGAACATCCGGGTCAAATGTTCGACCGCATCGCCGGTATCATAGAGCCGCCGGCTGCATCCGAGCCGCACATCACTATCAATGGTCAGGCCATTACGCCAGAAAGCGTCAGCAGTCGCTTAGCCTAGAGAAACTTCAGTGGCTGCGTGGTATTTGCTGGCACAGTGATCGTTTCCACCTCCTCGTAGGTAAGCGCTTGGTCTTCGTCACTACAGACCTTGCCGACCTTATAGGTTGCTGGCACACCCTCTTGTACCGTCGCCTTATTATCAATCAGCAACACACCAAAGCACTGCACATCTGCTTGTTCGGCAGCCTTGCCGATTTCACTGATAGCGTACTCATTAGCTGGTGGTAAGTTTTTGATTTCCACTTTCTTAAGTTCGTTTGGCTTGACGGTTTGATAAAAACCATCGAAAACCGATGAACCTTCTGCCGGATACTGGGGGCCTCGTGCGTAGGCTACCAAATAGGCTCCATGCGGTGATTGGTAAGTCAGTGAAGCCCATCTATTATTTGAGACTACCAATACTTCCTCATATGTACCAGGCGAAACTTCTTTACGCAGTGTTAGCTGTAGTGGTGTCTGTGTCTCGAGCCAACCGAGCCCGGTAAAGTTGGTACGCTCCACGAACACTTGCCCCTTGCTATCGTATTGAGCGCTGCCTTCGCTGGTTACGAGGCGTGTTTGTTTGGTGCTGATGTTGTACTCTAGTGAGCCGTTGAGTGGGCCGTGGCCGTACCACTTGGTGTAGTTGAACATTAGCTTACTGCCATCCGGCGAGAAGCTGCCGACCCCCCAGTTAAGCTGCTTAATATCGTTCTTCGGATCGCCACCTGCCGCACCTCGCTGCGGTTCGCTCTCCGCGAGCAGTACTGGTTCGCCACTCTCTTTGAGCAGAAAGTGCTTGTTAACGTTCACGGCCTCAGGCCTGTCGTCTGCTTCGAACACTTCGGTATAGGCAACTTGCTTGGATTTCGCATTTGCTGCCGCAGCCACAAACCGCTTCTTCGCGTACACCTCCTGCGGCTCTTTGCCGCTCTCCAGGTAATAGATTTTCATTTCGTCACTGCCAGTCGTCTGCGCATAGGCCCGCCAAGTATCACCTTCCGTGTAAAAATCTATAACTTCAGTAGCGGCAGGCAGCTTGTCAGTTAAGTCAGTCTTCTGCTTTTTCTTCGTGTCGTACTTGACGATTCTCTGACCGGCTTGGTAGAAGATACTGTCTTTAGCGAGTGGAACGGTTTCCTTTGGCGCTGGTTGTGTAACGACTGGCTGAGCTGGCTCTGATGTATTAAACACGAAGAAATAGGCGAGCGCCGCGCCGCCTACGATAAGCAGGAGCGCAAAGGCTGTCAGCAGTATCTTCTTGGTGTTCCGTTTCTTCTTGGGCTTAGTCGGTGCTGCGGCTGCGACCGCCTCTTCTCGCGGCACAGCCTCGCTACTCGGTGTCGGCTCGGCTGCTGGTGGCGCCTGGACGGGCACATCAAAGCTCGGTGCTGCGGCAGGCTGGGCTTGGGCTACCGGCTGCTCCGGTTGTGGCGCCTGGACGGGCTGCGGAGTCGGCTCTACTGGCTTTAGGTCGGGCTCAACGGGCCGTGGGGTCGGCTGGTAGGCATTAGGGGCAGAGCCGGGGTGGATGAGGTTATCGTCTGGCGAGTTTGTATTTGGCTGTTGGTTTGCAGGTTTAAATTGATTATCCATAGCGTCTATAAAATCCTTTTGCTTATATTGTAGTGTCTGTAAGCAAAAGTACAATAGCGTAAAATAGAGCCATGAAACTTGGCAAGCGACAAAAGAAACGGATCATGCAGCTCATCATCGGGCTCGTCATCCTAGCCGTCGGCTATTTTACCAACAGGAATACCGAGCCACCGCCGCAAGTCGCCGGCACCAGCAGCCCGGGCTATCACCGTGTACTTAAGGTAGCGGATGGCGACACTATCACCGTTGATGTAGATGGCACCCCGGAGCGTGTGCGCCTGATCGGGGTCGATACACCGGAGACTCAGGATCCGCGCAAACCGGTGCAATGCTTCGGACGTGCAGCTACCGAGTTCGTCCAGCACCTTATCGGTGATCAGGACGTCCGTCTGGAGCGTGACGCACAGAGCGATGACCGCGACCGCTACGATCGACTACTGCGCTACGTATATCTGCCTGACGACAGATTGGTACAGGCTGAGATTATCAAGCAGGGCTACGGCTTTGCCTACACCAGCTTTCCGTTTACGAAAGCTGACGAGTTCCGCGCTTACCAGCAGCAGGCCAGGGAGCAGGGCAGCGGACTCTGGAATTCCTGTGAGCCTGCGAAAAACAAGCACGGCGACTACACATCCAACCCTGCGTAGCAATCGGTAACTAACTACCAGTAAGGCACGACTAGAGCGCTGCCCGTTATACACCGACTGCTATCAGTGCATGGGGTTTTTGCGGGGTTTGTTGCCGCGAATCAGCCGGCCAATTGAACGGCGCTGCTTCTGGTCATCATACGCCCGGCGCAGTGGATACAGCGTTACGTAACCGAGCGTGTAGGCAGCAATTGCCACCTTGGCACCAATCGGATTCATGTCATGTTCGGCAAATGAGGTCTTCATCATCTCGCTATAGCGATAAAAGTCTTCCGGTCCGCTATCGAACCGCCGACTCGATGCACCGGCGCGCATGAGCGAGTCGTAGACAATCGGCCGCTCATTCTGGTACAGGTGGATGGCCAGATCCATGTCTTCATGCATGGCCTTGTTGTCGCACAGCTCATCCTTAATGCGCTGCCATTCACTGCGGCGGATAGCCATATTGGAGCCAAATAAAAACGGATAGCCTTTGTCGTATTTGTACAGCAGTGACTTAAAAGCGTGCTCGGCAAAGTAGTTCTTTTCCTTTAGCGGCATGTCGTACCAGTACACCGGACCGGTCGCGGCCGCCACCTGGTCATCTAAAAAGATCCGCTTCACCTGGTGCGTCCAGTCGGGGTCAAGCCGGGTATCAGCATCAATCCGACCGATGATAGCCGATTTGGCAGCGTCGAAGCCGGTATTGCGGGCATGAAAAACACCTTGCTTGGTTTCGCCCAGCACCGTCACGAAATCATACTCCGCAGCAATCGCCACCGTCTTATCGGAGGAGTTGTTGTCCACGACGATCACCTCATCCGGCGCTTCATGCTGCACGGCGATGGCGTCTAGACACTGCCGAAGATGGTTTTCTTCGTTATAAACCGGTATAATTATGCTCAAGCTTAACTTTTGTGACACTTTGCCTGTCATTTTACCAAACAAATGCCTAAGAAACACGCTAAACGACGCACCTCGAAATTATCCCAGCGCATGCTCACTCCATCGCAGCTCATCGCCCGCGGCAAAGCTTGGCTGCGCCGCACCTGGCGAGCCGGCCTATGGCAGAAGGCGGCGATTCTGCTCACCGCTGCGGTTTTCTTATTCATCACCTTCATGTATAGCTTTGCACAGTTCTACTTCTTCAAGCACCGCAACACGCCAGTACAGCTCGGCGCAACCTTCATTCCGGACTACGCCCGTAGCTTCGACCTCGACCCCGAGCAGACGATGAACGCCATGATCAATGATCTCGGTATCAAGCGTTTCCGGCTGGTCAGCTACTGGGAGAACGGTGAAGCTGAACGGGGAAAATACGACTTCTCGTTTCTTGACTGGCAGATGGACAAAGCCCACGCCGCCGGAGCGAAAGTGTCACTCGCTATCGGCCTCCGGCAACCGCGCTGGCCGGAGTGCCATTGGCCCGGCTGGGCTCAGGAGCTGCCGATGTCCGAGTGGCAGCCGCTGCTCATGGACTACATCCAGGCGACTGTCGAGCGCTACCGCGAACATCCGGCACTCGAAAGCTGGCAGTTGGAGAATGAGTTCTTCCTAAAAGCATTCGGCGAATGCCCGGATTTTACCCGCGAGCGTCTGGTCGACGAATATAAGCTCGTCAAGAGCTTGGACATGGAGCACCCGGTGGTCATCAGCATGAGCAACAATGCTATCGGTACACCACTCTATGCGCCGACACCGGACGAGTGGGCCATCTCCATCTATAAGCGGGTGTGGGACAAAACGCTCACCAAACGCTACTTTGAATACCCGATCCCTGCCTGGTACTACGCTTTCCGGGCCGGCTTTACCGAAGCTACTCGTGGTCGCAACGTCTTCGCCCACGAACTACAAGCCGAATCCTGGCTGCCTGATGGCTATGACATGCGTACCGCACCAATTGAAGAGCACTACAAATCCATGAATCCGGAACGGCTGGCGCACCGCTTCGAATATGGTGTGGCGACCGGCATGAAGAAAATTGATCTATGGGGCGTAGAATGGTGGTACTTCATGAAGGAAAAACGTGGCGCCCCAGAACTCTGGAACGTCGCCAAAGAGAAGTACGCCAAGTACAGCCACACTGATTAACAGTACATGATGTAAAATATCAATATGTCACAGCGTCAAAAGTATACAATCGCCGGCCTGCTTAGCTTACTTCTCGCCTCGCTGTGCATGTTTTTCATTAAAGTCCAACATGTCACTGGCGCAATGATGCTGGCCCTACTTAATTGTCGGCTTGATCGCGGGGTATACAGCAATCGCGTTCATAGTTTCGTCATTCACGAAGCATCCTCAGAAAACCCTGCACCGGTTTTTTGATTTCTTCGATGCTTTCTTTCAGCTCCCTTTTTGAACAGTAATGACAATGCATAAATTTGGTGTCAGCTTCTCAATCAAGCAGTGCCGTAATTTTGAAATTGATCCGGCAGCCACGCTAGATTGGCTGCTCAGTGTTGGTTTTCGTCGCTTCCGACTCATGAGCTACTGGAATGAATATGAAAAGCAGCAGGGGAAGCTCGATTTCAGCACACTTGATGCCCAGATAGGCCAGATAGCCTCAAAGGGCGGGGTAGTCACATTATGTCTCGGTGCCCGCCAGCCACGCTGGCCGGAGAACCACTGGCCGGATTGGGCCTGGCAGCTATCTAAGACCGAGCGGACCCGTGCATTGCTCGACTACATTCGAGCCGTTGTTGTGCGCTATCAAAATTACACGTCAATCATCAGCTGGCAACTTGAAAACGAAGCCTTGCTCGCGGAGTTTGGCGAACGTTCAGAAGTTGACCGCGGCCGCCTGCGCCGGGAATTCTCGCTCGTCAAAGACCTCGACCCGGACCGGCCGGTCATCATGACCACCAGCACGTCATGGGGCATTCCCTTCAGACAACCAATTCCAGACATCGTCGGCTTTTCGTTTTACCAAATCGTGCACAACAAGGGTAAGTACAGCAAATCCTTCCATAAGCCTTGGGTAGACCGCCTGCGAGCCGGTGCAATCCAGCTACTGTGGCACCGGCCAAGCTTCATCCACGAGCTGCAATGTGAGCCGTGGGGACCAAAAAATATCTGGGAAATGACACCAGAAGAGCAAGCTGCATCCATGAGCCTCGAGCAGATTAACATAAACCTGGAGCTAGCTAAGAAAACAAACCTCTATCCTATAGACCTTTGGGGCGGGGAATGGTGGTATTGGCGGTACCTGCAGGGCGACGAAAACGTCTGGCAAGCGGTCAAGCAGGCAGTCTCACTAAAGCAACACTGTCCGGACCATCATGGCCGCGCCCATGCGGATGTTATCGGCCAGCGAGTGGTCACCGGGCAACGTGAAAGTATCAACCCTGTCAGATGGCCGGAGGTTGCTCAAGAACGCTGGCGGGCAGATGGTCGACTCGGATGCTCTGCCGATGGACGTCTGTGGTAAGACGTCGAGTTCGATCAGCTCGTTCAGTTGCTGCAAGGAGTTATCATTCGCAAAACCGCGCATATGGGCAATGCCACCCCGCACATCGAGGACATTGGCTTTCATGACGTCCCATGCGACCCGGGCGTCGTGCCGCTTCTGAGCTTTCGGATCATCCGGATCAATGTCACGGGCTTCGAGCAGCGCAGGAGAAGCAGAGGCTATGACATTATCGTAAAGGTCTGGCCCGGAATTCTTAAACGCGTTCATGACGGCAAATGCGCCACGCTTCACGCTGCGCGCCGGCTCAATGGCACCCAGTCGATCTATCGGGACAACACCTCGCTGGGCATCAGTCACGACTTGGTAGACGGTCTCGATACTGACATCCGCTCCCATGGAGAAGCCGTAGAGTGATATCTGCTGGTCATCTCGGGGATCAAGCGCCTCGACAACCGACAGCACCCGGTCGGCATAAGGGCGAAACGAGCCGCCCGACACCTCGTCGCGCTCGCTTACTGGCAGCCTGAGGCCAGCCGTATCATAGACGTGCAGGCCTACTACGCATGCGTCGTCACCTAGGGCTAGCTGCTGCGCCTTCAGACGCACCAGCTGCGATTCATCGCTGACCCGGCAGCCGTACGGGCTGATGGCAAACACCAACTGCTCAGTATCCTGATTGCCGAAGACAGCGTAGGGCACGTCGGTGCCGTCAGACATCTCAGTGTGCTCAATGCGTGGCAAGTTCAGGTCAGCAAGCGACAGCTCATCGAAATGTGCGTCACTCAGTCTGCTGGCTACCGTTTGTTCAGCAATAGTTTGCTTCATGTTTTAATTAGACCACTTGTGAGGATGTATTTCAAATCTTATTGTCCGTGTATTATATATGCATACCATGGCCAAGAAGAAGCAGAACCAGCCGAAACGAATCGCTAACCGGCGTGCCCGGTTCGATTATGAATTGGGTGACGATATTGTGGTTGGCATTTCGCTGACCGGGGCCGAGACAAAAGCGCTCCGCCGGGGTCACGGCCATATTCGCGGCGCCTACGTCACCATCAAGGATGGTGAGCTATGGTTGCTTAACACGACCATCACCGGTGACAATGCCGCCAAAATCCCGGAAGAGGAGCAGACCCGCAGCCGGAAGCTACTCGCCAAGCGTCGCGAGATCGATGCGCTAACTGCCGCCAAGCAGCAAGGGCAGACTATCGTACCACTGGAGATACTCACCAGTGGCCGCTATATAAAAGTTCGTATCTCTACCGGCCGCGGCAAAAAACAGTACGATAAAAGACAAACACTTAAACGACGCGATCAGGAGCGTGAAGCGCAGCGCCTCATGAGATAGTATTGCTAGTTTTTAATCTGTTGGGTATAATTTGGCAGTATCGTCCAAGCAGGGTGCAGAACAGTATATTCCCGGGTAGCTCAATGGTGGAGCAAGAAGCTGTTAACTTCGAGGTTGCCGG
>CAZWRS010000016.1:0-16844 GCA_964636435.1 uncultured Candidatus Saccharibacteria bacterium
AGGTAGTGCTGCAGCTCAGCAATGGAAGCTTGGATGTCGTCGAATGCCCGGTGGGTAGAGTCTTTTTCAAACACTTCCCCGTACTTGCCCTGCATAAGAATCTTGAAGCTGCTGACATCGAGCATCCGGTAGTGTAGCTTGAGCTCCAGTGCCGGCAGCCACTGCTTAATAAACAAGCGGTCGTTGTAAATAGAATTCCCTGCCAGTACTGCTGGCTCACCCTTGAAGTGCTCCTTAACGAGCGTAATCATGTCGTTTTCAATCTCAGCCAGCGGCTTACCTTCATCCAGCTTGTCCAGGAAGTCATTGCGGTTTTCGGGAAAATCGCGCCACCAGATGTTTTTCTGCATGCGGTCGATGACTACTTCGCGCTTTTGCTTGATCCGCGCCTCATAGCTCGCCAGTGTCTTGAAGTTGAAGTCCGTGATCTCGACGGCGATTTCTAGGAGCACGTCCTTGGCCGGTTCCAGGCCGGTCATCTCTAAATCCACCCACAACAGCCTGGTCGGAATGGCGTTTGTATCTGTCATTGCTTCACATTATAGCGCACCTTGGGCAAACCGGCGCATTGTCGATATACTAGTCCTCGTGATATTTAACACAAAGTATGTCAAACCAATTTTGCTAACGCTCGCCCTCCTATTGCTGGCAGGCGGTGTGTTTATCTTCAGCCGAAACGAGGAGCACCAAGATATGGTGGATAGCCCGCAGCAGTCACCGACCCGTACGCACAATGAGCCGCAGGCGACCTTTGATAAAAATAAGCACTCCATAGACGACCCCGCAAGCATTTGGGTCGTCGTCAATAAATCGCGGCCGCTAGATCCCCTGTCGTTCACGCCAGATGACCTCGTCGACGTAGGCAACGGACAAGTCATCAGGCAAGCAGCTGCTACAGCATTCCAGGAGATGGCCGAGGCTGCGGCTGCCGAGGGACTGGAACTGCAACCACTCAGCGGCTACCGCTCCTACCAAACGCAGCAAACCGTCTATGCCCGTGAAGTCGCTACCTACGGCCAGGCAGTTGCTGATACGCAGAGTGCCAAGCCCGGCCACAGCGAACACCAGACCGGCCTGGTCATGGATGTCGGCGGCGGTGGCTGTGGTATCGAGGACTGCTTCGGCGACACCGCTGAGGGCAAATGGGTTGCCGCAAACGCCCACAAGTATGGCTTCATTATTCGCTACCCCGAAGGTAAAGCATCAATTACCGGCTACCGCTATGAGCCATGGCATATCCGCTACGTCGGCAAAGACCTAGCCGCCGAAATGAAGCGCGTTCGTATTGCGACCTTGGAGGAGTTTTTTAATCTCTAGCCGGCTTGAAGTCGAGGGCACGGGAATTTATGCAGTAGTGCTTGTTAGTTGGCGACGATTCATCATCGAACAAATGACCAAGGTGGCTGCCACAGTTTTTGCATACCGCCTCGATACGCTGCATGTCATGGCTGTTGTCGTCCCGTAGCTCGATTGCGTCACTGCTGGCAACCTCGGCAAAGCTCGGCCAGCCAGCCAAGCTTGAAATATCAGATTCGTACTTGGCCTCACTGGTAAAAATCAGGTTGCCGCACGCGCCGCAGCGATACTCACCCGGTGCATCATTCGCAAGCAGCTCACCGGAAAAGGGCGCCTCGGTACCTTTTTCACGCAGCACGTGGTACTGCTCGGGTGTTAGTCGTTGCCGCCACTCTTCCTCAGTCAGCTGCATAGGCTACTCCTTCTTTTTGTCCAGTTTATCGAGCTTGAGACCCATGACAACGAAATATATAACAAGCGCGACGGCCAGGAACTTGATGAGTGAATCTATCAGTAGTCCAAAGTCAAATGTTGCTGATCGATCACCGATCTGCACGAACCAGGTCAGACCCTCGAGGCCGCCCTCACCCACTAGCAGGTCAACTATCGGCGTGATGACGCTGGAAACGATGTCCTTGACCAAAATTCCAGCCTGCGTACCGATAGCCAGACCGACGGCCAGACCGACGACACCCTGCTTGCGAACAAAATCCATGAAGCCGGATAGCGCACTACCGGCCTTTGACTCCCGAAGCTTGGCTACCCGTGCCGCTGCCGCTTTTTTAGCTTGCGCCTTCCGGCTGGTACTTGCAGCACCAGACGATTTGTTAGTCGCCGCCATAGTTCTCCTCCGTTACGTTAACCGTAGTATATAGTATGCAGCTGCTTACATGCTATCGGGGGCGTGGATTCCGAGCAGCTGCAGCCCGTCTTTCAGCGTATCAGCATAGCTGCTGACGAGCTGCAGACGTACAGCTTGGCGCGGGTCATCAATGACCCGATTCTGTTCATAAAAGCGATTGAACGTCTGCGCCAGTTCGTAGAGATAGGTGCAGATATGGTGCGGCATGAGCTCAGTTGTGGCCTTTTCGACCACCTCGTTGCGTTCACTTATTTTGCGCAACAGCGTGCGTTCAGCTGGCTGCAGCGCATCGATTGCAGCAGTTTCTTGCTCGGGAGCTTTCGCCAGAATACTCCGGGCGCGGGCATGCGCATACTGCAGGTACGGACCACTGTTACCCTCGAGCGCCACGGACTCCCTGGGATCATAGATGATATCGCCGCCAATGCGGCTTTTGGCAAAGGCGTACTTTACGGCTGCCAGTACGGTATGCTCGTCGGCTGTCGCGCCGGATTCACTACCGGCTGCACGTGCCGCCTCCAGTATTTCCAGGGCCGTCACGACATTACCCTTGCGGCTGCTCATCTTTACCCCGCCCTGCAGCTTGACGACGCCGTGCGTTAAATGGCGCGTACGCTCAGCTGGCTCGGGCGCAAACTGCTTGATGGCGGCAATCACCACCTGCATGTACTGCGCCTGTTCGCTGGCGGTAATAATAATCGATTCGTCAAACTGGTAATCCTGCCACTTGGTCAGGCTCAGGCCGACATCCTTAGTTTCGTAGGTCGGCAGTCCTTCGGAATTAATGAAGACGCGCTTGTGCAGGCCAACTTTTTCGCCGTCGAATATTACCGCGCCCTCGCTCTTCTCAAACACGCCGTTTGCCAGCTCACGCTCCACTGCTTCGACGCCGCGCGGCGTTACTTCACTTTCGGGAATGTAGCGATCAAACGACGCCACCTGCAATTGTTTGTACAGCTCGGCAAAGTAATCGTAGCTCCACTGCCGGCAGATCCAGTAAATCTGGGCGAAGGCCGAGTCACGGTCGTTGTCCACATGCAGCTGATACACTCGCTTGTTCACGGCGATAATTTCTGCCCGGGCCGCCTCGTCATCCTCATAGGCATTATTGCCTTCTACGTAGCGAGCACCGAGCCAGGCCGGCCGCTCTGCCTCAGCGACCTCAGCCAATTTCGCCGGCTGCTCCCCACCCAGGTGCCTGATGATTGCCCACATGCTTTTGCCCACATGCAGGCCGACGTCACCGCCGTAATTAATGCGCACCGTCTCGGCACCGGCATTGTCGACCAGGCGGGCAATCATATCACCGACCAGCGTGGTGTACAGGTGCCCGGCGTGCAGCGGCTTGAACGGGTTCGGATCGGAATACTCGACGACGATCTTTTGTCCGGACAGCGGTGAGCGGGGTGTTTCATTCGCCAGCGTAGCGAGTGCGTGGTCGGATAGCTTCAGGTTCAAAAAGCCCGGCCCGGCCACCATAATGTCAGTCACTTCGGCTGCGAGCTTGTCGCGCAGGATAAGCGCCAGCGATTCAGCCACCGTACGCGGATCTTTACCAACCAACTTAGCGAGCTGCAGGGCGGCATTAGTCGCAAAATCACCAAATTGCTCATCCGGCCGCGTTAGCTCAACCCTCACATCAACATCGAACAACTCGTGGCAGGCGGCCTGGACGGCCTGGGTAAGCGTATCTTTCATTACGCCTATTCTATCTCTGTTGGGAAGATAAATCTACTTACGCTTAGCTGCCAGCGCCCGCGCTAACTCCCAAATTACGGCATAGGTGCTCATCAGCAGCAGGAAAAACGTCACCGTTGTGACGAATGACTGGGGATGGGCCGCCGGGTTGACGACCCGATCTGATACATCAAACAGTATCCCCGCCGGGTTGATGAGTACGTCCCAGCTATTCCAGCGCAGACTCCGCCCCAGATAAATGGCAAAGCCGCAAGCGAGTAGCACGCCGGCGATTGTCAGGTAGGCCTTCCGGTACGTCATCCGCCGGACCAGCTCGCGGTGTATGAGGTAGAGACTCATGAAGCCAGCAATGTAGGCGTTAAAGATAAACGAGGTAAACATCACGATGTCGTACAGCAAGCTGACTTCTCCGGTTTCGTGCAGGTGAATCAAATCACTCACCAGATAAAAGCTGTTGGGTAAAAAACCGAGCCACAGCAACGAAAGGATAATATTTTGCCAGCTCAGCCAACCAGAGGTTCGCAGGCGTCTCATGAGCCAGTAGGCAAACAGCAGTGGCAGCCAGGCCAGGAATAGATTCCAGAGGAGGAACCAGTACCGGTCGGTCTGTGACTCCACCGAGCGTAGGATGAACAACAGTACTGTTACGCCGTTGGCTGCCACGAGCGCAGACAGTACGCGCTTATAGCGGGACGCCACCTTCCCTATTTTCTTTTTGGCTGGCATACCACTCATTGTAGCAGCCCGCGGCAAATCACCTCTGATGTACCTGGTTTTTCCGCTGAATAGCTTATAATAAGGTGCAATGAAAGCGTTAGATGCAGTCCTCGACGCGGTTCGCGACGCGGTACGGTCATTCATGAATACAGCTGCCAAGGTGCTTAACGACCTGAGCGGCGGTCGTATAACCCCCAATTTCATTACCCTGACCGGACTGTTCATGCATCTGCCGATAGCCTGGCTCATGGCCCAGGGCTACTTCGACTACGCGGCGCTGTTGCTGGTGATTTTCGGGTTATTCGACGCCCTCGATGGTGCGCTCGCCAGACTACAGAAAAAAGCCGGCAACGCCGGTATGTTGCTCGACGCCAGTACGGACCGCATGAAAGAAGTCATCCTCTACAGCGGTGCCGCCTTTGCCCTCGTCCATATGGGTCAGGCTTACTGGGCAGTCTGGGCAGTCGCGGCCTGCGGTGCCAGTATTTGTGTCTCGTATGTCAAAGCCAAAGGTGAAACAGCCGTAGCTGGCGGCAAATTAACAGCCGGCGAGGTCAACCGCCTCTTCCAGGATGGCCTGGGTCGCTTTGAAATCCGCATGTTTTTACTGGTTGTCGGCCTGCTGCTCAGTGAGCTGGGTCTCGTGCTCGTCGTCATTACCGTCCTGTCTACCTATACCGCGTTTGAACGCTTGATTACCATAACCCGGAAGCTACACTAGTGTACAAAGTTGATCTGCACACCCACTCCGTAGCCTCGCCGGACGGCGGTATCACTGCCGAACAGTACCACCGGGCAATCAGCTCCAAAGCCCTCGACGTGGTTGCTATTACCGACCACAACCGGGTTGATTTTGCGCTCGAGATGCAGCAAAAACTACCGGGCGCCATCATTGTCGGTGAAGAAATTATGACTACGGCTGGCGAAATTATCGGGCTCTACCTGACCGAGCTGATCCGGCCTGGCTTGACCCCGCAAGAGACCATTCGGGCGATTAAAGATCAGGGCGGTATCGTCTACATCCCCCACCCGTTCGAAACCGTCCGCAAGGGCCTACACCCGGCAGTCCTTGATGAGCTAATTGATTACGTTGACATTATCGAGGTTTGTAACGGGCGAGCGTTTTTCCAGAACAAGAGCGAGCAGGCAGTCGTTTGGACGCGGCTGAATGGCAAGATCGGTGCTGCCAGCAGTGATGCCCACGGCTTTCAAGGGCTCGGCTCCACCTATACGACAGTCAATGCCATGCCCACTCAGGATACTCTGCTCGGGCTCATGGACAACGGCATCCCCATGACGGGCCGGCCGAGCGTCCGTGCCCTGCTCTACCCGAAGCTGAACCGTCTGCGCAAAAAGGTCAAAAAACGGAGGAGCAGCACGTGAGCGAATGGTGGGCCGCTTTCTGGTTCTTCCTGCCGGCTGGCATAGCGAATGCCGCCCCGCTATTCGCCTGTCGGCTGCCAGGCCTCAAGCACTGGAACACGCCCATGGACTTTGGCAAAACGTTTCGCGGTAAGCCAATTTTTGGCACCAATAAAACCTGGCGCGGCCTCATTTTCGGCACGCTGGTGGCAGCAGCGGTCGGCTTTATCCAGTACCGGGTGATTACCAGCAGCGTCGAATCAACATCCTTTATCCTGCTGAGTACTGCCGCACTGGGCTTCGGGGCACTCATGGGCGATGCGATTGAGAGCTTTTTTAAGCGCCAGGTCGGCGTCAAGCCGGGAGAGAAATGGTTTCCGTTTGATCAAATCGACTATATCATCGGCGGCCTGGTAGCGGTAGCGCCATTCGTCAGCCTCACGCTCGCGGATGTACTGCGGGTTGGCATCATCTATTTTGGCCTGCACATTGTCTTTAGCTACATTGGCTACCTAATTGGTTTTAAAAAGGCACCCATTTAAATTTCGTACTCATTGCCGGCAAGTATGAAATACTCGTCCGCAAACGCCTGGCAGATATACTCCACCGAGAACTTTTCCAGCATACCGGTCGTCTGTGACGGCATTGCCTGCAGCGCCCGGCACTTCTGCCGGCTTACCGTATCGGGCAGCTCTAGTGCCAGGTAGCAGGCATCTTTTGTATACAAACGTGGTTGGTCGATATGGAAAAATATGTTCAGCTCCTTGTCCATATCGCGCAAATACCGTTCGTAAGCTTGAGCCGAAATGACCGAACAGAGCACCCGCACCGGCCTACTGGCCTGCTTGGCCGCCAGACGCGCCCAGCGGGAGACCGCTTTGTGGTCCTCATGACCGGTAATGCCATCAGCTGCGAAGGTAACAATTGTATCCGGCTGGAACGATTCAATAATGGGTAAAATCCGCCGCAGCGCCTCATCTTCGCTCACCGCCGCGCACCCGCCATCTGCAAAATCCAGCCAGTGATGCTCGTTAATGCCGAGAATTGCCTGGGCAGCCTCCAGTTCCTCAGTGCGGGTTCGTGCAATTGTCGCTGCCGGCCATCGTTCAGGAAAATAGACACCGCCCTCACCCCGGGTTGCTGTAATGCAGCCGACGCGCTGCCCATTATCCCGTGCCAAGGCCACCAGCCCGCCACTCGAAAACGTCTCATCATCCGGATGCGCCCAGATGCCTAGGATTGTCCCGAGGCTACTGACGGCATCCTTCACACCAGACTCCTACGCAGCTAGCGCATTCTTTAGTTTTTCTATCAGGTCTACAGGAGTAGGATTGAGGCCGTTCAATAGCGCCAGGTAGAGACTGACGAAGTCGCCGAGCGTGATAATCCACAGCAATTGCTGGATAAGTGTCTCGCCCTGTGCATCGACAACCTGCGCGGCTGGCCGCTGGCCGGAAAGCAACCGGTCAGTTATCTCGAATCGCTTCTGTACCCGCTCGTGCTCCAGGCTGCTGCGCAGGTCAATGACCGCATACGGCTTGTCGACTGGATGACTCGTCCAGCCGAGGAATTCGTTGTGGTTAAACTCCGGCAGCTGGTTGCACCAGGCAACATTCTTGGCATTTTCATTGAAGTTAATTTTCCACTTATAAGCTGCCGGATACAGCTTCGGCCCGGCGTACACCACTGGTGACTTACCCATCAGCTCCTGTGCTAACTGCTTAGCTTGGTTCCTAGAGGCGGGAACGACGGCCGTCCAGCTGCCTGTCTGCTCCTTCAGCCATGCAGCAGCGGCTCGCAGCTCAGCAACTTTTTCCTCACCAATAAGCCCAGCGGTTGCCAGGGCCTGTACGAGCGCCGCTAAGTTATAAAACACCGCCATGCGCGGCTGAAAGTCCGTCGGCAGTTGGTAGAGTGGATAGCCCTTCTGTTCAGCAATCTCGGCCAGCTTGCCGCCGGCTGACAGCACGATAACGAAAGCCCCCTTCTGCTCGGCTTCTGCGAGCGCCGCTAAGGTTTCTTCGGTATTGCCGGAATAGCTCGAAGCGATAAAAAGTGTTCCCTTGCCGACGTATGCTGGCACGTCATAGTCTCTGACAACTTCAAACGGTACGTCCAGCCCGGGCCAGCTGATAGCAAGCTGCGCCGCGAGAGCTGAGCCGCCCATGCCGGCAACGACGACCTGCTGAATTGACGCAGGCGGCGTAAACGTGACATCGTACTCCTGAGTTAGCTGCTGCCACTGTTTTTCAGCAACGCCGAGCGCGTCCTGGCTATCTTTTTCGTGAATATACTTTAGGTCATCAATCATGCTTACATTGTATATGCCCCGAGAGGTAAGTAAAAGCACGCACTGGCTGCAGGTAGTTTCTGCGGGATTTACTTCACGAAGATTATGCTTATGGTATATACTGTGTGGTAATTGATAGTTGATAATAATCAAGGGTGGAATTATGTTCGGTCACAACAACGACGACAATCAACAGCAAAATCAAAACCAAGAAGAGCCCACAACCATACAACCCGCAGCAGATGCGACGGTGCCGCCAGCTATGCAAGGTTTCACGCCGCCGCCAGTCACGCCGGCCACGCCGGCACCAGCTGCTGATGATACGGCAGCCGATGCGCCCGTACCGAATGCGGCTCTCGATGTTTCCGCTGACAGCGCCCTGGAGTTGCCCGAATCACCAACCCTACCCGGCAACTTAACCGCTGGCGCACCCGTCACCGATGATTCTGCCGCGCCGGAACCGGCTACCACCGCCCCAACCCCAATGGGCAGTGACGATACATCGACTGCAGCTGATGACACCGCAGATAATTCAGATGTAACGCTGCCAAGTAACATCCCGAGCGACCTCCTCAATATCAAGCAGGAGGCTCTGCAAGAACTATCGCCACTCGTCGAACACCTGGAGCAGTCTCCTGAAGAACGCTTCCGGACGACCATGATGATGATCCAGGCGACCGATGACTCTTCGAAAATTAAGGACGCCTATGACGCCGCCCAAAAAATCGAGGACAGCAAAGTCCGCGCCCAAGCCCTCTTAGACGTCGTCAACGAGATCAACTATTTTACCCAGCAGCAAAAACAGGCTGAGTAATTACTCTTTGAAACCGCACAAAAACAAAATACGACTCCTATTAAAGAGTCGTATTTTTTATACTATAAACCTGTTATTTCAACTTCTGGGAAAAATGTACCCGGTGCGCCATGTAACCTAGTATGGTAACCGCGATAAATATGGCGAGTGTGTCACCAGGTCCTGTTTCCGGAATGTTGCTATTGCCCGCTGCAGCCTGACGGTCGGCTCCGGCACCACCCGCGCCAGATGGCAGTTCGGTCGGCGCCTGGGCTGCTTCACGACGCTCTGCTTCTTGGCGTTCACGGCGCTCACGTTCTTCCGTGACTCGCCGCTCTTCCGCCTCTCTTGCTTCCCGCGCTTCCTGCTCTGAGCGCTGGCGCTCCGCTTCTGCTCGTCTTTCTTCTTCAGATTGGCCAGCATTCTCTTCTGGTTGCTGTTCGGTTTGCTGATTTTCACTCTGCGCCGTTTCTGAAGAGTTGCTCTGAGTGTCGTTGCCGGTAATCTTCCGGTACGCCCAGCGGCCAGCAAAGAAAATACCCGCGGCCAGCAGAATGGTCACGATGAGCGTGCCAATAGCCAGTAGCCAGGCAATGCCTGTCCGGTCACGCTTCTCGGCCTGGTAGTACTCCTGGATCTCGGCCGGGACCTCATTCTTGTTCTTTGTGTTCCGTTTGAACAACGCCATTATGCTTCTCCCAAGTATCTAGAAAAACAATACTACAAACTAGCATATATCGCAACTATGCACCGCCATAAAAATACTCCGGCAGGTATACCGGAGTATTCTGTCTACTGCGTAGTGCTTGTCGGTATTACATCATCCCCATGCCGGGCATGCCACCGCCGCCGGCTGGTGCAGCTGGCGCCTCCGGCTCCGGCACATCGACAACGAGTGCGCCCATCGTCATGCTGGTACCGGCGATCGAGACCGCGTTCAGGACCGCTTCTTTGGTCACCCGAGCTGGGTCAACAACACCGGCAGCTTTCATATCAACCAGCTCGGCAGGGTTGTTAACGTTCACACCCTGTCCAGCTTTGGCTGCTTTGACCTGCGGCAGCCACTCGTCGGCATTCAGACCGCTGTTGGTCATGAGGATACGGAACGGCTGCTGCAGTGCGTTCTTCAGCAGCTGCACGCCAGCGGCTTCCGAATCAGAGCCAGTGACCTTGATGGCTTCGCTCAAGTTAACCAGTGTCACGCCACCGCCGGGCACGATACCTTCGTCCATCGCGGCCTTGACGGCAGCAACGGCGTCATCAACCCGGAACTTCTTTTCCTCAATCTCAGTTTCAGTTGCGCCACCGACCTTGATCACGGCAACTTTACCACTCAGTGCAGCACGACGCTTATCGAGGTTTTCTTTCTCGTACTCACTTGAGGCGCTGCCCGCTTGCTGAGCAATCTGGTCAATGCGGCTCTTAATGAGCGAGGCCGAACCGGCACCCTCGATGATAGTCGTTTCGTCCTTGGTGACGATGACCTTACGGGCTGAACCAACCACGTCGAGCTCAACGTTTTCGAACGTCATACCGCGGTCTTCGGTGATGACTTCAGCACCAGTCAGGATAGCAATGTCGTTCAGGATATCCTTGCGGCGGTCACCAAAAGCTGGTGCCTTAACGGCGATAGTATTGAACACACCCTTCAGCTTGTTGAGCACGAACGTGCCGAGCGCCTCACCCTCAACGTCTTCGGCAATCAGGACGAGCTCTTTCTTACCAGCCTGGGCGAGCTTCTCGAGTAGCGGCAGGAACTCTTGAATTGAGCTGATCTTTTTATCAGTGATGACAATGGCTGGCTTATCAGATACGGCTTCCATACGGTTCGCGTCAGTCACCATGTACGGGCTGACAAAACCTTTATCGAACGTAAAGCCTTCGACGACTTCACTCTCCAGCGCCAACCCCTGGCCTTCTTCGACCGTTACGACGCCTTCTTTACCAACCTTGTCGATGACATCAGCGATCAATTCGCCAATCTCAGCATCACCAGCTGAAATAGTGGCGACTTCCGCCACGCGCTGCTTGTTGGCTTTGATGTCTTCCGCCATGCCGCCGAGGCTCTTAATCACGTCCTGAGCAGCCTTCTCGAGGCCCTTACGTAGCAGCATAGGGTTGTGACCAGCCGCAATGAGCTTGTTGGCTTCATTCAGGATGTGGTAGGTCAGTACCGTGACGGTGGTGGTACCGTCACCAGCGACGTCATTCATCTTGTTGGCGGCTTGCTTGATCAGTTCGGCACCGACTTTGTAACCGAGCGTTTCGTCATCGACATCGGCAATCTCTACACCCTTAGCTACCGTAACGCCGTCGTGCGTGACGGTCGGTCCGCCGTACCCTTTGCTAATGACGACATTACGTCCCTTCGGTCCCATGGTCGTCTTCACCGCGTTGTACAAAATCTCTGCACCGCCCAGCACGCGCTTGCGGGCGTCTTCATCATAAAATACTTTTTTTGCCATCGAGCAGTAACCTCCTATTTAACCGTTGCGTAAATGTTCTCTTCTTTAATCAGCATGTAGGTCTCGTTGTCCAGTTTGACGTCAGTATTGCTGTAGCCACCGTAAATGATTCGATCACCAACTTTGACATTCTTAACGTCCTTGCCAGCTGCGAGAACCTTCGCAACTTTCGGTTTTTCCTGTGCACCACCCGGAATATATAGACCGCTCGCGGTCTTGGTCTCGGCCTCTTCTTGCTGGGCCACGACGTAGTCGGCCAATGGTTGAATCTTTACCGCCATTTGTACCTCCGTTTATTAGTGAAGTTTCCGATAAGAGGACGGTCATGCTTCTATTGTTAGCACACCGTCCGTTAGCACTCATAATAGCCGAGTGCTAAATAGTTAGTCAAGGGTTCGTGCCTAGTTTTGATCTATTACAGAAAGTTTAAAGTTTTTTCCGGCTACTGGAGTGCGCAGACGTTTCACGAGCACATTCCTCGCGGCCCAATCTAGGAGTAAGTCGTTTGGGTTTTGCCCCTTAGCCCGTATGACTGCTTCAAGAATCTCTTTCGATCTCATGAATAGGGTGCTGACTTCTTCGGCGCTATCTTCGATATTCTCACCCAACTCTTGCTCAACGCGGTCGTTCGCCCTAGGCCTTAAATCCTGAGGATAGGTAAGGACATCCTCAACTGTCAGACCAGAGTCGATCCGCTCCATGAAGGTGTACTGTCGGTTGGCCTGGGGGTCACAATAAAAGGCGTAGTATGAGGGAACTGACAGCCAGTAAGGGATGCCCTCCTCGACAACCGTAGCCAGCCTATCCATTATAGTGAGTTCGGAGACGGCTGACATGAACGGGCGCTTGCCACCCTCCTCTCGTACGGCAATATGATCCCCCATGCCATACACCTCCGCAGACTGTCCAGAGCCTAAAAAATCCCGCATGGTTCCATTAGTGTCAGGTTCGGTCGCCCGGTATTCGTTAAATAGATCAGGTAGCCTACCAGCTTCAATGCCAGCGTATCCATTGATCATCTCTCGACCAATGCTAGTGACGATCAGATAGTGTGAATCCGGCAAACGTTCATCAAAATAGCCATGCCATTTCGCGCCATCGTCTTGCACAAACTCATATACGCCGACGCCTGACCCGCTTTCAGGTGACTGCCGGGGAGCGAGGTATGATAAAACTTCCACCATAATGTTAGTATTGTACAATATTATGTAGGTTTAATCAATACTTCCACAAGTGTTTTGTTGGTATACTGGCAGGTAATGGCAGTCCAAAAAATAAACACTACCGTGCTCATGTCCGGGGTCGACTATTTCGACGATCAGTTTGCTATCAACCCTTACATGAATGCTAAAGACCCGGTCGAGTTTGATAAGGCCAAGCACGAACATGAGGCCATAAGGCAGGCGCTGCAGGCAGCTGGGGTGCAGGTCATCCAGGTTGCGCCGCCGGAAGGCTGCCAAGACGGCGTTTACACTGCCAACTGGGCACTCTGCCGCGACAACAAGGCCGTCATGTCTCGCCTACCGAACAAGCGAAAAGCTGAAGAACCCTATGCTGAGCAAGTACTGCGCGATCTAGGCAAAGAAATCGTCTACTCGCCTGATAATTTGCGATTTAGCGGCCAGGGTGATGCCCTGCCCTGCGGCAACGACCTGTTCGTAGGCTCAACCTATCGAACCGACCGCGAAATGCACGACTTCCTAGCGGAGACACTCGGCTACAATGTCGTGAGCCTGGAGACCATCCCGAAACGGAGCTGGGGTGGCTTGGGGCCGCGCGCCATTAACAAGACCACTGGCTGGCCGGATAGCTTCTTCTATGATATCGACCTAGCGCTAGCGGTCCTGCGTGCACCGAGCAACGGACAAAAAGGCCTTATTGCCTGGTGTCCGGAAGCATTTACTCACGAGAGCCGCCAGCGCCTGCATGCCTACGACGGAGTTGAAAAGATAGTGGTCAGTCGCGGCGAAGCTATGAACGGCTTTGCCTGCAATCTTGTCTCTACCGGCGAAACGGTTATCATGAGCGCTAGGGCACCAAAACTAAAAGCTGAACTGGTTCGACGCGGTTTCAAGGTAGTAACACCAGAGATAACTGAACTCGCCAAAGGCGGCGGTTACATCCGCTGTACTACCCTGACGCTTAGCTAGTACCTTTGCGGGTTTTTAAAAACGTATGTTGCATCACACGCTGCTGATCATCATGGTCATACATCGCAGCCAGCATAAAAACTGGCACTTCGTCTATCTTATCTACGACCAAAACAATGGCCCGGTTGTTCGTACCGTGTACGCCAACTTTGTAGGCTGGGTAGCTCGTATCAAGACTATTCTCTGCTTTGACGTCCCTGCCCGGCCGATTGCCCCTTGATATGGGCCTAATTTTACCGCGACCGGTAATGATACCAGTCCATAACTGAGGCAGTACGTCTGTTTTCAACTTTTCCATTAACCCATCCCATTCGCCTTCAGCAATCAACCTATCAGCCGCATTTTTGGTTACCCGGTCGTCTTCGACGATCGAGCCAAAATAGACGGGTATATCTTCTCGACCCACTTTCTCAAGCGGTTTACTGATTTTTTCACCAGAAGGTATCCAGCCAATCTCGCCGAAGTCAACCGCCACACTCTGCCTATCCTCGTCGGCTGCTTCTTGTCTTGCCGGAAAAGAGGTATCGCTAGAATCAGGATTTAACCGGCTAAGGGTTTCGTGAAAAAAATGAAGGAGCATTTCTTTCTCATCAATTTCGCGCTCAAACTCCGCAGCCTCTTCGTCGCTTAGCTCGCCACCTTCTTTCATGAGCGCCAAGTCAGACTTATCTGCGTCTATGCTACTGCGCAGCGCGGCAGCCTCTTCCTCAACGGTAAGCGGCGTACTTTCTGGCTGTATGTTGTTTTTGTTTTCATTTTCCACAGTTACTATTGTAACATAGTATGGATACATTTGCAAGCTTGTTGCTTAAATTTGACTAGGCGTGTCTTTCTGGCTGAACTCGTACTTGAGCTCGTCCAATAACTCTTTGCGACCTGTCAGCTTAGCCGCATCCCTAATGGCGCGCAGTATCTCCACATTGGAGTTGAGAATATTGGGGACTTCGTCCTGTATTCTATTTAGCTCAGAAGTAAAGATCATGTCTTGTTCAGCAATCCAATTCTGAAGATGGCTCAGAACCCCGGCCTCCTGCTCACTCTCCGATGACTGGAACTCACTACCATATCCACTCATACATGTATTATACCATAATAGTGCAAGTTAGTATAGTGTCACCGATCCTGGAGAGCTTTTCTGGCTTCTTCGACTTCGTTCCACGGGTGCTCAATAACCCGCTGCGGGTCGTGGTCGTCCTGCGGCAAGTGCCGCAACTCGGCCGCGCGCGGGCCATTTCTGAGGATGTCTTTTTCGTGACCTTTGCCGAGCAGAATGACCGTGTCACCCTTTTCTGCTCGTCCAAACGCAAAAGCAATCGCCTCCGCACGATCGTGCACGAGGAATAAATTCTCATCACGTTTCTTGCCTACCTCTTCCGCGCCTGCAGCAATCTGCTCCATGATTTCCTGGCCATCAATATCGCGGTCATCTTCTTCGGTCACGACGACCTCATCAGCGTATTTGCCGGCGATTCGGCCCTGCTCCGCCCGCTTAGCCTCATCCCGGCGGCCGGCTGAACCGAATAGTGCAATCAGCTTGCCCTTTACTACTGGCTTAAGGTCACGAAACAGTTTCTCGAAGCTATCCGGCGTATGGGCATAGTCAATGATCACGTCAAAATCCTGGCCTTCGTCTATCCGCTCCATGCGACCCTCTACCGTGCGCAGCGCAGCAATACCTTTTTGAATCTGATCTTTGGTGAGCGCCAACGCCCGGCCAACCGCTACGGCCGCCAACGAGTTGCTGACATTGAAGCTGCCCGGCAAGTGGCACTCGATGCGGTACTCATCATCGCCCGTCACCGCCACATAGCGGCTACCGGACGGTGTCAGCTTGACCTTGGTCGCGCGAATGTCACCGCTCTTGAGGCCATACGTCACCGGATTAACCACATCGCTTGCAAACGCCCCGGCGTTTTCGTCCTCGGCGTTGATAATGCCCAGCTGTAAACCCTGCCGATTACGATTCGTGAGCTTAAACAGCTGGCGCTTGGCGTCCAGATAGCGCTCAAACGTGCCGTGGTAGTCCAGGTGCTCGTGCGTGACGTTGGTCATGACGGCAATTGAAAACGGCACGCCCCAGACGCGGTGCTGGGCCAGTGCATGGCTGGTCACCTCCAACACCAAGTACTCGGCGCCTTGCGCCCGCATGGCTTTGATGCGCTTATTGAGCAGCGGTACCGATACGGTGGTCATATGCGCGACTTGTGGCTTGATATCCTCACCGACACCGTACGCCACCGTTGTCATGAGCCCTGCTTTGTAGCCGGCTTCGGTGAGCATTTTGTGGATCATGAAACAGGTACTGGTCTTGCCGTTCGTGCCGGTCACCCCAATAACTTTCATGCCTTTCGCCGGAAAGCCGTTCAGTGAAGCATACATGACCGCTTCGCCCTTGTGACCCAGCGGCTCAATTTTTTTGAATAATCCAGCTGGAATAACTTTTTTGACTATTTTTCGCGGGTTCATCCACTCAATAATACTTGAGATTATGACTTTCGCGTATAGTTAGCTGATTTCGTCGGTAAAAACCAGTTCGGCGGTCAAATCTTCGCGGTCGATCCGTCGCAATGAAACGACAGTCGGCACTATGGATACCGGCGCCGAACTGTCCCGCACAAAATGCCTACCAGACCGAGGGCTTTCAATTATCTTCCCTTGATTTTTTAGTGCCTGGAACGCTGGCGTACCTACTAGCAGCTCCTCATCTTCACTAAGCGGCTTTATGTCGACTGGCTGAATCATGAGGTCGGCATACTGCTGTATCACACCGAGCTTACTTGAATCAGTCGTCGTACTCTCTGAAGCGCCGATGATCACGAACTCCATGGATGGAATTTCCAAGATAGTATTGGGACAGTCCTGATACTTCCGGGCAAGAATGCCGTTTGCCCTATCGAAACGCCCGGAATCCCCCCAAGGCACAATTTCAAAAGTAGCCTTTGACAGGCCTACTGATGTTAGCTCGAGTACTGTACCGGGCTTTTCCCGAGCCAGGTCCAAGGCCCGTCGGGGCCAGTCCCGCTCCATAGGTGCCATGCCAGGGATTTTCGGTTCAAGGAAATCAACATCAGGCCGGGGCGGCAATAGCAGCTCACGTTCATATTCGGCAAAAACTGCCCGATCATCTGCTGAGAGCTCGAAGCTCCTATCCCAAGCGCTCAGCTCGTTGCCTTTCATATATCTATATTATACCACATTCATGGTTAACTGG
>CAZWRS010000017.1:0-10203 GCA_964636435.1 uncultured Candidatus Saccharibacteria bacterium
ACTTTCGAGCCCGTCAGATCAACGCCCCGTACTAAACGGTTGTAATCAGGAATCTGTTTCTCAAACAGCCGCCTGACCGTACTGCCCCGGCCGGCAAAGTCACCCTGGCTGCCACACGTACTGTTCCAGCTGCGCAGTAATTCCTGGCTATGCTCACGCAGCTCGTAAATGTACCGGTAGCCCAACGGGCAGGCGCCACGCTCATCTTCGATAGCGGTCGGTCGCTTCTGGTCAAAGCCAGCCTGCTCTAAGGCTACGAGAAATGTCTCAAAACCAGCGTGCGTGTTTGGAAACGTACTGGAGCGCTCGACTGCCTCCTCATAACCTGACAGAATTTCCAGTCGGCGCTCGTTCTGGTTTACGATAATGCGGATTGCCTGACGCTGGTTCTGGCCAACCACGTGTCCTTGCGTCGTGAGCACTGCGGACACGCCTTCCCGTGCCTCTTCGGAGACAACGAGCGGCTTATCAATCGGGCCATTGCCTCCGCCGCCACGAACAAGCAGGACAATCAAAACGATTGCCACAAAGATGACGCCGAGGATACCCAAAACGAACTTCATAACTTATTTATTATAGCACAATAGTGTGCTATTTTCAATACCGCTTCAGATGCTACAATGAATACATGAGCACTGGAGAGTACCTGAAGCCAGCTGCAGCACTCACCGGAGCAGCAGCGTTTGCCTCGCTCGCCAACACGGCTATACGCGACCATAGAGTCTGGACGCATCGTTCGCTGGATTTCAAAAATGAGCTTACCGGTAGGGCCGCGCGGGTTGCGGGCGGACACCTAACAGATACCAAGCGATGGGCAGCCGTGCACCGCGTCCACCACAGCACACCAGATGCAAACCTCACCCCGTTCGTCGAGGTCGCCGACTACCTCGACTGGCTCGAGAGTTCTAACGCACAAAATACTGGACACCCCGAGACACCGGACAAAATCTATGGGCTTGATCCAGCCGTTGATGCAATTGATACTGAGGTCGTGCGTGAAATCGGCAGCCTCGCTCGCGACCTGGTCGGTGATTACTACCAACCAGCGAGCGACTACGATCACGCCACTGGCGAGCGCATCCTGTACGGCACTGAGCCACGCTATTATTACGAAGATCAACATCAGATGAAGCATGATCGGCAAAATCCTGTCCGCTATGATCCAGATAATCCACCGAACCTGCAACAAATACGCTTTCTGCTGCGCGATCCGCATTCACCGGCCCTGCACCGTCGGGGCATCCCTGGCGTGCTACTCAACAACGTACCGCTCTACAGCTACGCGGAGCAGAACTTTGACGATCCAGCGTTCCGTCCCGACGACCTGCAGGCAGATCAGACCGATGTGTGGATTCGCGAACACCGATCCAAGCTCAGGTACGCCTACGTTGGCGGAATGGCGTTAGCGGGAGCATTACTTAAAAGACCGCGCTCAGCCAAAGAAGCTGCGGCTGGTGCTCTCGTAGGCGCGGCGGCGAGTGGAGCTGCCGTGCTGGCACTCATCGCTGGCGGCAATATCACCAACTCATTTGGCCACGCCGGCGATATCAACCGACTCACCCTTCGTGAGTTTTGGGACGGCAAAGTCTATCCTAAAGCTGACGGCACATACGCCACAGATGATAAGCGGCTCAGTCCATTAACCCTGGATGAGGTTGGTGGCCAACGGGTCCACCACGACCATCCCGATAAGATCGCCTACTCCTTGCGTGAAGACTTCGATAAATTTGCTGATGCGCCATTCGGTAAGTTCCTCGAGTTCCTCGTCGCTCGTGGTCTTGTATTTGAGCCCGGTGATCAGTTTGGAGACAAAGACCGGCGCCCTGACCTGCCGAGCGAAGCCGTCTGTAAGCTACAGGAATACAGAGCCGCCAAATTAGCACGTGCCGGTGCTCATCATTCACTAGAAGCTGCTTAACCCTGCTGCAAAACTAGGGCTCAGCTTCTCCGCTAATCTCAGACCGTATAGCTGTAAGCGCAGGTGATACGTACACATGTACATCTGGCTTATTTCGCTCAATCATCATACTCCTGTGTGGCGACGAATCTCTCTAGCTGCTGACGGAAACTAACCAACTGCTCTTTATAAGGAGCTTCACCGTCGATAACAATCGCCGTTTCTTCCTGCAGTGGCAGCTCTTCATTTCGTTTGTGCTGTTCGAGTATTTCATCGGTCATTGCAATCTGGTGCTGCGTTACCTCTCTGCCAAGAGCCCTTTCGTCAGATACACGGTGTGGTGCCTGGATATGCACCAGCACGAAAGTCACTGCCAGATCTTTGGCAAGCCTGCGCTTGGCATCACGATGTACGACTTTGTTGTTATTCGCATCATAGATGACGCTCATGCCGGCCACGAGTATGCGCTCCGCTACATGATCCATCGCAGCAAACACTGACCCGTACAGCAGCCTGGGATCGGTAACTTTACCTGGCTCCCCAAACATTGCATGCCGCATACTATCCGAATTTAACCACACCGCTGGCAAATCCCTACTCAACCTGGAACTAAAGTAACTTTTCCCGCTCCCCGGCAGTCCAACTGTCAGGATAAGCAGCGGCTTACTCAAAGCTCGCCCCAGTTTTTGCCGATGCTCGTGTCGACCGTTTGCTTGATGGGCAGCTTGTAGGCACCCTCCATAGTTTCTTTTACCAGTTTCGCCGTTTGTTCAGCTTTTGCCTCCGGGCACTCGATGATGAGCGAGTCGTGGATCTGCAGCAGCATCTTGCAGTCGCTGCCACGCAGCCTCTCGGCTACGTTTACCATGGCAAGCTTCATGATATCGGCAGCACTACCTTGGAACGGCATGTTTACGGCTGCGCGGATCGCCGCTTCCCGGACAGCGAAGTTACTGGAGTGCACGTCCGGTGTTGGTCGGCGGCGACCCATAATTGTCTCCGTATAGCCGTCCGTTTTCGCCTGCTCTTTGACCTTATCTATATACGCCACCAGCTTTGGTCGAACTTCAAAGTACTTCTTTATAAAGTTCTTGGCCTGCTCGTACGTCATGCCCGTTGCTGCGACTAATCCATGCGTACTGAGACCGTACATGATACCAAAATTCACCACCTTGGCGTCACGGCGCATGTTTTTTGTCACGTCCTCTACATCACGGCCATAGACTTCAGCCGCAGTGGCGGTATGCACATCAATATCTTGATTGAACATGTCAATCAGCTTCTCATCACCCGACAAGTAGGCAGCGAGTCGCAGTTCTTGCTGTGAGTAATCCGCACTGACCAGCACGTTGCCCGGTCCGGCCACGAACGCCGTGCGGATTTGCTTACCTAGCTCGGTCCGTACCGGAATGTTCTGCAGGTTCGGATCGTTACTACTCAGTCGTCCGGTCGCCGCCACAGTTAGGGCGTACGTCGTATGCAGCCGTGAATTGTCGTCCACCATCTTTGGCAGCGTATCAATGTACGTGTTCTTGAGCTTGGTGACTTCGCGCCACTGGCTAATGAGATCAATAATCGGATGGGTGCCACGGAGCTTGTCCAGCTCAGATGCAGCAGTTGAGTAACCGGTTTTACCGCGCTTGATACCCGCTGTCGGCAGGCCGAGCGACTTGAATAGTATATCCGCCAGCTGGGCAGGCGAGCCAATATTGAATTCGGTATCAGCGTAGCCGTAAATCTGCTGTTCGAGATCAGATATCATGTCACTGACCTGATCATCTATCCGGGCGATATAGTCTGTGTCTAGCTTGATGCCTTCCCGCTCCATACCCGCTAGCACCGGAATCAGCGGCATCTCAACTGCTTCAAAAAGTTTGTGCAGTTTTTCGTTCCCCTTTTTAGCCAGCTCACGCTTGAACAAACTATGCAACTTAGCCAGCACCGCGGTATCCAGTCGCAGCCGGTCCAGCTCGTCCAAATCTTCAGCTTCAGTTTCCAGATCCAGCCATTCCCGGGCTAATCCCGCAATTGACTGATCGCGCACCAGCGAATTGAGTAAGAACGCCGCAATCTGCACATCGAAGATTTTCGGCGGCTGCTCGAGCCAGGCCTGAAACTGCTTGAGCAGCGCCTTGGCGTCATAGGTGACGATCTCACCCTGCAAGTTCACGAGCACCTGCTGCACCTCCGGCAACGCCAGCCGATCAGCTGAGATGATTGAGCCCTTGCCTTTGTCGTTAGCAATTGCCAGATGAGTAATTGTCCGTTTGTATTTATCTTCGTACAGTGGCAGGACAAAATATGTCTGCTCTTTTTCGAGGTGCCCGAAGTCATCGCCGTCACCGAACTCTTTGAGCGCATATGACTTCAGGCCATTTTTGCGGACTTCTGATTTTTCTTCACTCGCCGCCTCTTGCATCACTTCTGGCAAGCGCCGCACCAGGCTCGTAAACTCCAGTTTGGTCAGCACCTGCTTAACTCGTTCCGGCTCGCAGTTAGCCATATCGAGCTGCTTGAGCTCCAGATCGATCGGTGCATCCAGCCAGAGCGCCGCCAGTTGTTTACTCAGGTACGCTGACTCCTTACCAGCCTCCAGCTTCTTGCGCATCGAATCCTTGATGAGCGCTAGATTGTCATAAATATTATCCAGATTATCGAACTGCTTCAGCAGCTCAATCGCCCCTTTTTCACCAATCCCCGGCACACCCGGAATGTTGTCGGATGAATCGCCTTTTAAGGCCTTCAAATCCAGGAACTGATCGGCGCGGATACCGTACTTGGCCTCGAAGCTCTTTGGACTGTAGAGCTCAATATTGGTCAGGCCTTTTTTGAGGGCAAAGACATGGATGTGCGGGTTCACAATCTGCAGCATATCGAGATCAGATGTAATCAGCATCGTCTCAATATCCTGTTCAGCCGCTTTGACCGCCAGCGTACCCATAATGTCGTCCGCTTCGTAATCATCCAGCTCATACAGCGGCCAGCCAAAGGCTTCCAGTAGTTCATGGAGCATCGGAATCTGCTCATAAAAGTCCGGCGGGGCTGGTTTGCGGCCGGCTTTGTACGCCGGGTACAACTCCAGACGGCGGCGAATATTGGTCTTCGGCTTATCCCACGCCACGCAGACGTAGTCAGGATCGAGCCGCTTGATTACCTCAAGTGCCATCGAGGCAAAGCCAAAGACCCCGCCCGTCGGCGTCCCGTCACTTAGGCTCAAGTTCGGCATGGCATAGTAACCACGATAAAAGACCGACTTGCCATCAATGATCGCCAGCACCTTCTTCCCCGTCAGCTTGTTCATGTATACAAGTATACGCTACAGAGGACTATCGAAATACTGCCGCTGGCTAAATCTTCTGGCACAAACTTTGTATAAGCTGCTTAATTCCTGTCTTCGGCCGATACCCTACTATCCCCAGCTACCTCGTCGGAAGGTTCGCGTGTAGAAGTCGTCCGACAGTTACGCTCGGCGCGGCTATGTGGCTCCCAAGTTATCTTGGAAATTTGTTCATTATCCTGATTGTACAGCGTCAGCGTGCCGCTTGCATACGAAATGTTGTCAGGTAACGGCAACTGTCTATCAAGCGTGCTATGTGCCTGAACGGCTGTGTCCGACGGCAGCGTCAGCACGGTGCGATCGCCAGACCTAAGCTTCCAGCCGCTAACGTCAGCTGCCAAGCGACTGGAGTTGTATAAAACAATGTGTATGCTCATCACTTCAGGCTGCCCTTCACCGCAGGCAGTGAACACCCGACGTAGACTTACCGTTCCGTCAACTTTCGGCGCCGAAGATTCAGGCTTCGGCTGAGGCGGCGCCACCGGCTTGGGTGCCGGTGCGGTCGAGATGGTAGTACTGCTAAGGGTAGCGCTACTTGTTAGCGCGGCTCGAGCTGGCACAGCCAAGGCCACAGCCGGCACAATGACCAGTCCAATCAGCGCAGCGGCTCGACCACCAGACCACCCTGTTTTCTTACGGGCCATGAACTCCGGTAAGACGTAGGGTTCCCTGCTTTTGTAGTAGGCAGCAAGCCGACGAATTTCCGCCACCACCACCGTCAGAGCTGGCACGTAAATCAACAACAGCAGGCCGATAGGCTGTCGCACAAAGTCCAAAAACCAACCCAGCCAAGGCAGGTAAAACCGTTCGCGCCCGATTAGCAAGGCGTCAGAAATCGGCGCATCGGCCGCCGGATTGGCATCACCTTTTGTGGTGATGCTTTCCCCGGCTGGCCCGCCAAGCGCCGTCACCCGGTGCGTGATGGTCGTTTTATTGTCTGCCGGATTTATGAATGTAATCACGTCCCCGACACGCAGCTGTGTTTCGGAAACGGGCATCACACCCACGAGGCCACCTTTTTGCATATTCGGCGCCATGCTGCTGCTCTGAATACTAAGCAACCTGCCGCCACGTGCCTGAAACGCTACCAGCCCCACCCCTGCCCCGATAAGGAGCAGGAGTGAAGCTATGACTAGAATTCGTGCCAGGTAGCGTCTCACCATATGCTAAGCTGCCCTACCGATTGTTACGATTATCGCCGTTACGACGCCGGTTATCATTGTCATCACGATCTCCATTGCGCCGGTCGCGATCATCATCGTCATTGCGATCTCTGTTACGATGATCACGATCATTATTACGGTCATTATCGTAGCCGTTTCGATCACGGCCGTTATCATCATTGTTTACGGCTGTGCCAGTAAAGCGAATATCAAAGTCACCGACTTGTGCCCGTTCGCCGCTTACGGCCGCCGGGTTGATATCAAAAGCGACTGAATACGTTCCTTCAGCGCTGTGGTTATTGGCATCCCCCCGCGCTCCTTCCGACAGCGGACCACAAGGCAACCGCACTTCACGAGCCAACAACGTCGCCATAGTGGTTCGTACGGTGTCATTACTACAGCCAGCTTCGTGGCTAACAAAGGTGACCCTTACATTCTCCCAGCCGCTGAAACCGTAACCGCCGTTCGGCCTGTCCGGCACGCGCGGCACGCGGGCGGTAACGTTCATATCGGCGTCACCGGAATTTCTCAGGTAAAAGAAATTTTCGCCCGATCCCCGCCCCGGAACCAATCCAGTCACGTCAAATCCTGGTGCGGTATTTTCAAAGCTATTCCCATCCCATATTTCCAGTCCCGCCGAAGCTGTCGAGATGGTGTTGTTCGTCAGCGTCGCCCGGCTCTGCAGTGCCGCGAACGTCACACCGCCGACCAACACCGCCACGGCACTAATGACGCCGACCGCCCTGACCAACGGGTTAATGTTAAATAGTTTTCTCATAGGCAAGCCCTCCGCTTAAATATTTTGGACAGGCTTTAGCATAAGCCTCATGCCTACGAGCTGCAGCTAGAAATTTCATGACCCCGACCTGCTTTGACCGTATGTGGGCTATTGGGGCTTGTTCGTTCGCCCGGGCTTTGGCATGGGCACGCCCAGCTTTGCACAGCTCTGCGCAAGAGCCGCTCGACCTTTTTCGTATAATTCCGGATTCCTAATTGTACGTTCACGTAATTTGCGTACACCGGTAGCAAATGTGCGTACGTATATTTGCGCCTGCGGCTCCGGGTTATGGAAGTGTGCTGCAAAATCTGCGGCCGCACGCTCGACAGGTACCGGATCGGATTGTATGGTTCTGCCAGTCGCAAATCCGATCATCGTTTGTTCTTGGAACGAGTACTTTTCTCGGCTACCTTTTTGTAAGCTGACGAAATACAACCGTCCGAGCGCCAGTGCGCTAAACCTGACCTCATCATTTACATGGCCAGTACTGTTTTGTAGAAAATCCAGGTACCTATTGACTGCCGGTTCAGGCACAGCCATGCGCGATAACAGCACAGGGATATCCTCTACATAGCTAGGTGAGGCCTCTGGCGTGTTCGCTGTATGCACCATCGTATAGACAGCATGCCACTGTCACTTACTCGATGCAACCATGAGCACAATGCTTTACTTACGAATATAGCGAGGCTTATTTGGCCTGCCCGAATGCTACAGGCGCACCGTCTTGCGCCATCAAGATCGTCAGTCGCGCAAAGTCAGCGTGCGGATCCTGGCTGCCTGGCTCTACAGCGGCTGATACATCAATACCTTCAGCTACTGATTGAGTTCGCTGCCAGGTATCGTCAACCTTTTCCAGGCTGTACGAGAAAATTGGCAGTAGGTTGTCGGCCACGCCGTCATTGTCCACGTCAGCATATGCACCCTCATAGGTGGCAACACGAACTTTCGTAGTTTCGCCGTCTCGCGCTTCCACTGACAGCTCATAAAAGCCGCTGCCATCAAGCGCTGTGTTGACCACGGTAGTCACCTGCCCGCCGGTTGCTTCATTGGTTCGTACTGAGTTGTGACTACCGATACCCTGATTGTACACATCGAGAATCGAGGTGGCTAAGCTTGAGGCCTTCGCCTGCAACTCAGTATTTTGTTCTGGTGTAAGCGCCTTCTCAAGGCTTGCCGCAGAGCCGCCGACTCCTGGACCGGAACCGGGCACGTCAGGCACACCAGGCTCGTTAGTCGGACCGGGCAGCTGACCGTCATCAATTCTGCCTGGGTGCGCTTCCGGCACTGGTGGCATTTCGTTCTCAGGGGCGGTAGTTGATACCACTGTAGTAACTGGGACTGCCTCAGGCTTCTTAGGCGAATTGTCACCACCGTTTGCCCTGACTGCGGCAGCGCCACCACCGAGTACGCCTGCTGCTACGAGTACGGCGCCAGCTTTTTTAATAATGCCTGGTTTTGGCGTTGATTCGGCTAGGTTGTCGTGAGCTTTCTCGTTTGGGTTTGGCATGTTTGTTACTTTCTTTTTGTTTTAAAACTAATGTTCAACATATTAGCATAAGCATGCACTTTTGTCAATGCTATAACACAACGAGCTGTCTACTTGTTCAAGTTGAGTATGGCTTCGGCCTGGTTCTTGAAGGTTTCGATGTCATCACCATTATTTAAAATCGTAATGTCAGCCTTCGCCTTGACTCCTGACATGTTCAGCGTGGCCTCATCGCCGCTATGCCGCATTTCAGCTTCTTCTTCGGCCAGAAACTGTTCAAACGTTTTATTATCTTCAGCGGTCCGTTGCCGGGAAAAGATTCTTTCATAGCGCACTTTTGGGTCGCCATCTACCCAGATCAGCGTACCACCGTACTTATGAATCTCATCTGCCTCACCGGGGTTGCGCAGACTGGCCATCACCACCCCTTTGTATGTACCCTTCTGTTGCTCATAGAGCTCAACAGCTTTCTTGACCAGCACACCAAGACCGCTTTCGCGCCGCCATTCGGCACTCAATGCACGGAGATGCTCACGCTCTATCGGCAAACCTCGCCGCTTCAGCTCATCACGCAGCAAATCGCTGACCGACACGAACAGATACCCATGCCGCTCGGCTAACATTTCACCAACCGTGTCCTTGCCGCTACCATTACTGCCGCTTAATCCAATAACTTCCATAGTCATACTATTTGATATAGTCATGGAGCTTTTTGGAGTCCTTGTGCTTGCGGAGCTTGGCTAATGCCTTGGCTTCAATCTGGCGGATACGCTCACGGGTGACACTGAACTCCTGTCCGACCTCCTCCAGCGTGTGACTCTTGCCATCCTCTAGACCGAAGCGGAGCTTCAGAATCTTTTGCTCGCGTTCGGTGAGACTGCCGAGCATGTCTTTGACGTGCTCTTTCAGCAGCTGGTTGGTAGCTGATTCTTCCGGACTAATCGTGTCTTCGTCTTCGATAAAGTCAGCCAGGACGGAGTCTTCTTCGTCGTCACGAACGCTGGCATCAAGCGAGCTGATATCCTGCTTAATCTTCATGATGTGCTCGACCTTTTCGACATCGATCTCCATCTCTTTGGCGATCTCTTCGTTGCTTGGCTCACGGTTCAGATCCTGTGTCAACCGGCGCTGGGTACGCAGCAACTTGTTGATGGTCTCAACCATGTGTACTGGAATACGGATGGTACGGGCTTGGTCAGCAATCGCGCGGGTGATCGCCTGGCGAATCCACCAGGTTGCGTACGTTGAAAACTTGAAGCCTTTGTCCGGGTCGAACTTCTCGACAGCGCGGAGCAGTCCGGTATTACCTTCCTGGATAAGGTCCAGAAGGTCCAGGCCGCGACCAACGTAGCGCTTAGCAATGGACACCACCAGGCGCATGTTCGCCTCGGCCATCTGGTCCTTAGCTTCTTTATCTCCGGCAACCACGCGCTGGGCGAGCGCGAGCTCTTCTTCAGCACTGAGCAGAGGAATCTTACCGATTTCACGCAGATAGAGTCTGACCGAGTCGTCAGCAATGTCGTCCATGATGACTTTTTCACT
>CAZWRS010000017.1:10303-11814 GCA_964636435.1 uncultured Candidatus Saccharibacteria bacterium
CGAAGCTCCAGTAGCTCGTGGCGTCGATATAGTTCATCGAACTGTAATCCTAGAATTTTAACATAATCTGCAATATCGCTCAAGGCTTCGGCCTCTTTTGGATCACCGGCAAACTGCGGATTGTCCTGCAGGAAGCGTAGCAGCTGGTGCGCCTGCTCGTTGGGCAGCATGTCATACGTAATCGGCTTAAGATAATGCCGTAGCGCTGGCTGCATGAGTACCAGCGCCATAAACTGATCCTGCGTCTTGGTGCGGTCAACCTGTACTGGGTCGAGCGGCTGTGGCGTGGCCCGTCCTTTTTTCAATCGGGTCTGTTCGCGGCTGCCGTTTGAGCGCATTTTTTGTTCAAGCGCCTGGCGGCTGACACCGACACGTTTGGCAATTTCACCGATGTAATGATCCTGTTCCACCTGATCTGGTAACTGGCGAACAACGCGCAGCACCACGTCGCTGAACTGCCGCTTACCCACTGCAGTCATGAGGTCCAGCTGGGCGGCGTAGCGGTCCATGAGCCAGTCGACGGCGTACTGCTGGCCCTCAATCACCTTCCGCCACGAGCCGGGGTCTTTCTTGACTAGCTCATCTGGATCTTTACCTTCCGGCACGGTAATCATGCTGAGGTTAACCCCAGCCCGACCGGCAATGGGAATCGCCCGTTCGGCCGCTGCCAAACCAGCTCGGTCCTGGTCAAACGCTAATCGGATATCCCCGGTAAAGCGATTTAACGCTTTTAAGTGCATTTCGGTCATGGCCGTGCCAGCTGTGGCTACCACCTGTGTAATACCCGCCTGGTGACTCGCGATAACATCCAGATTACCCTCAACCACCACGACGTAGCCGGCCCGGCGGATGCCCTCCTTCGCTAAGTGCAGGCCGTAGACGTGCCGGCCTTTGTCGTATAGCAAGGTTTGCGGCGTGTTCAGGTACTTCGGTGCATTCGGTACGTCTTCCAGTAGTCGCGCCGTAAAGCCAATGACTCTGCCCTGCGGATCCATGAGCGGAATCTGAATGCGACCGCGGAACATATCACCGGCGCCGCGGTAGCGCTTGGTAGCTAGGCCAGCTTTAGTCAACTCAGCTTCCGTGAAGCCCTTTTTCTTTAGAAAATCCAGCAGGGCCGTACCGGTGTTCGGTGAGTAGCCAATCCGAAACGCCAGCGCTACTTCCTTGGTGAACTGCCGTTTCTGGAAGATATAATCGAGCGCTGATTTGTGACGGCTGAACTGTGCCTGATAAAACTTGGCCGCCAGCTCGTGTGCTTCATACAGCCGCTCCTTGAGCTTACTAAAGTCTGCGCTCCGGCCGCTGCGGTACTGCGCCAGGTCGACCCCGGCTTTGCGGGCCAGATGCTCCAGGGCACCCTTAAAGTCTAGCCCTTCCAACTCCATGACGAAGCCGAACACGTCGCCACCCTTACCAGAGGAAAAGTCATGCCAAATCTGCTTCTCGGGGCTGACCATGAAGCTCGGTGTCTTTTCAGCAGTAAACGGGCTGAGGCCCTTGTAGTTACG
>CAZWRS010000017.1:11914-15226 GCA_964636435.1 uncultured Candidatus Saccharibacteria bacterium
AATGTGCGGCTCTTTTATGTCGTCTTAAGCCTTATACACCTACTGGAGTCTTTGGCTCTTCAGTTGCTGGCGCTGGCAGTTCACCGGGGTCAGCTGGAACACCGCTATGTGGGCCAACAACCTCATTGATAGTCGGGGCCACATCCGCATGCTGGCCGCCGGTTAATTCAGTCACTAAGGGAGCCTTGATATTGACAGGATTTTCTACAATCTCTTTTGCTGTACGCGCATTGATTGTTACCGTTTGTGGCCCCTCACTATGGTCGGTAATCTTAATACGATTACCGGGAGCAAATTCTGCGCCCGCAAACTGGCTCCACTGCGTGTCGGTCGCCGTGTCTGCCGCCTGCTCGGCCTTAGCGTCAGCTGTGGTGTGTGCATACTCTGCTTCTGCAACTCGTTCGGTGCTAGCGATGGCCATATCCTGGTTATCGTAGTCAGACTGGCGATTCCACGTTTCCGCTGCTGCCATCTCCGCTTCTCGGTCGGCTTCGTTTCGAGGGTATAGTTCACTCATTTATTGTTTTCCTTGTTTGTTTTAGTAGTTTTTATTTGTCAGTCGATACTAGTATATTATCACGCTTGTGCTTTTTTGTCAATTTAATTATTTAGTCTGATGATATGTAATCCGGTAATTCTGGATTCGTCAGCGCAGTGAGCAACTGCGCACACTCGTTGCTATCCAGTATCCGGAAGTTGGCTTCGCCTCGCTGGGCCATTTCCAGAAAATGCTCAGTGCCCTCCCGTATTGATCCGTGGTAAATCATCCTCCCATCCTCCGATGAGAGGTAACTGTCCAAATCATCAAATGAGGCGATGAAGGGTGCTTGCCCGTCCAGCAGCACTACGCTATATAAGTTGTCGATGACCTCTTCATCCGGCTGCGCCCCCAGCTCTGCTGGCTCACCATCGCGCAGCAATCTCAGGCTTATCTCCGCGTAACCTTCTTCTGAAACCAGACTATAAAGCTCTGCCTGATCGGCGCCATCTATATGAAAATCGAAGATATAGGCGTACTGGTGTTCCGTGAAGCCTACAAAGCTCTCGGTCGCAGCTTCTGAATTGTCATAATCAGTTCGGGCATTGTTTTGCCGTGCCAGGAAACCGTAGTCAGCAACGAACTCATGCACGACCGACCCGAGCACTTCTGCCGTAGTAAGTTCAGCACTGGAGGCGTAGGGGTCTAATTCTGACATACCCGCTTATCCTGTGTATTTAATGCCAGCTCTTTGGCTAGGCGGCGACGGCTGCGCTCGATACGCTTGAGCATGATTGACACCACCACGTCCGCCAGCAGTACAACAGCCAAGCCGCGGGTCATTTCACCGAGGTAGGACTGCCGGGCGTAGAGCGCGAGTTTGGCGCTCAGGACTAAAGCGTGCATGTTTCTGTTGTTCTTTCTGTCCAGACCGTATGGTTGGCTGGCCGGTCCTTAGTTCTAATGTTTGTTTTTCAGCCAATGACAGAATATTATCATGCTTGTGCTTTTTTGTCAACTGTGTGGTGTTGATTTTGATACTACCCACTCGTTCCTGTTGTGGTTATAATGTTTCATGAAATATGCGACCCGACAATCAATACGAGTTCATTACCAGCCCGCAATTGCCGCAGAAACCGAGCGGCCTGGCGGCGCTGGGGGCTGTGAATAAGAAAATGCTGGCACTTGTCGGTGGCAGCGTGCTAATTCTTTTGATAGTTATTATTTCTGTTGTCGTGTCAATGCTGAATAGCGGACCAACCAACAAAGACCACCTGCTTGCTGCTGCCTCCCTGCAGGCCGAACTGATTCGTGTATCTGATGTTGCCGTCAAAGAAGCGCACGGCCCCGATGCCCGCAATCTGGCAATCACCACCCAGCTCAGCCTGCGCAGCGACCAAACGGAGCTTACTGCTGCCCTGAAAGCACAGAAAGTTAAGGCGCCGGGCGCGGGCAAGAATGCTAAAACCGACGCTCTGCTGACCGAAGCCACGCAAAATAACCGGTTCGATCAGACCTACATGGAGTTTATTCAAGAACAGCTCGTCGATTACCAGAAAAAGCTCTACACTGCGCACCAGACATCAGAGAGCAACAAGCTTAAGGAAACGCTCAAAAACCAGTACCTGAACGCATCCATTTTAGTTGGCGTCGACCCAGAGCTGTAAGGTCTTTAATCGCCCGAGTAGCAGTTGTAACTAGCTCTTGCTTGGCGCGACCAGGTCGTAGGAGTGTCTGATGAGACCTTGGACTTCTTCCCAGGTGAGCTGGCCGGAGAGGATAATGGTGTTCCAGTGTTTTTTGTTCAAGTGGTAGCCTTCTTGCACCTCGGTGTACTTGTCACGTAGGACTTGAGCGAGTAGCGGATCGCACTTCAGGCTGATCCGCACCGGGTCTTTGCCTTCCTGGATGAGCGCAAACATCTTATCAGCCACTTTATAGACGGCGACGCCTTCACCGAACGGGTAATCCAGTTTAGCGTTCGGCATGCTCAGCACGTAGTCTTCAACTGTCTTATGATCCATAGCTTCTAGTATAGCTATTGCAACCAGTCGTTAGCGAGTCGTTGGTTGGTCGTACCAAGATCATTCAGCTCATCATACGCGTCCCCAGCAACGGTGACATTGTCATTGTATCCGGCAATGCTAGGACCAGCGAGACGCTGGAAATATTGACTCATGTGCTCATCCGGCGATTCATCAAGCACACCTGCTCGGCGAGCCTTGTCGACAAAATCCACTGGGTTGAACTCTATTTGGCTACGCAGGGGGTTGATGCCGTTCTGGATTTTTTCATTAAGCGCGCGGGCGAGATCCAGGCGAAATGCCATACCCTCTTCATCATCGGCAATATCCAACGCTTCCGCATAATCATGTACGGCGATAAACGCCTCTTCCTGAGCTGCTGCCATATACTGAGGTGCGTAGTCAGCGCGGCGAGAGAGTTGAATTAAATTATCCAAGCTATCAGACAAGCCCACCAGCGCCTCTTCGGGCGTCGGCGGTTGCAGGTCATCAAACATACCATATTCGGGCAAACTTATTCCTCTCATTACGCTGGCTATTATACTACTTTCGTGCAAATTTAGCAATTTGTTTATGTTCTGAACATTATACCCTAATGCCACTCTGGTGAGCGGCTCCATCTTACTATTTAACACCGTTGTCGCTAGTTGTGGTTCTTGAAATACTCGAGGTAGTGCTGCAGCTCAGCAATGGAGGCCTGAATGTCGTCGAATGCCCGGTGGGTAGAGTCTTTTTCAAACACTTCCCCGTATTTACCCTGCATGAGAATCTTGAAGCTGCTGACATCCAACATCCGGTAGTGTAGCTTGA
>CAZWRS010000018.1:0-13648 GCA_964636435.1 uncultured Candidatus Saccharibacteria bacterium
CTGGGGATGAGGGATTCGAACCCCCGATCACGGGACCAGAACCCGTTGCCTTACCACTTGGCTAATCCCCAATGCTTTTCGTGCTCTATCTGGTATTGAGCTTTCTGAGTTGACTTCGGAGATTATACAAAAGTTTATGGATTTAGGCTAGAGCATGATATTGCGGATACCGGTCACGATGAGGTTAACGCCGAACGCACCGATAACGAAACCATTTAGGCGGAGTAGTATCTCAGCATTCTGGTCAAAGACAATTTTCCACCGGGGCTTCAGCGAGTGTCTGAGGAGCGACAGCATACATATAGCCAGGAAGGTTAGCAGCATCACTACGAAAATAATGATCGATGCCATCATGGCGCCCTGCTGGCGGCCGATAATGATGCTGATTGCGATTGTGCCAGCGCCGACCATGAATGGCAGAGCGATTTCGGCGGCAATACGATTGACTTCGCCCGATGTTGTGATGAGCGATTTTTTGCCTTGGATAATAAATACCAATGATAGTGCGGTCACAACAAGACCGCCGAATATCCGGAACGACTCAAAGTCTATCTGTAGCAAATGAAATAGTTTTTCACCAGACAGTGCGAAAGCGGTGTATACCAAAAAGGAAATAAGCGTTGCACGAGCAACGATATTAATGAAGCGCACGAGCCCGACCTGTTTTTTAAGTGGCAGGATATACAGGTAGAGGGCTACCGGATTCATGAGTACCAAAAAGTTGACGATTGACTGTGCTTCGTTCATGCCGCCAAGCATAGTAATAAATTTATCTGTTTTTTCCAAACTAAAATGGCATAGTCATACTATAAGGAGGGCTTTATGGCAAAAGTTGACGAAGAACTACAGACAACTGAGCGTAGCCTGGAGCTATGGGATCTAGGGATCACTGAACTGGCAGGGCGTAATATTGAGAGTCAGGGGCGCGAAGAGGTTAACAAGATGCTCGAGGAGGGTTGGATTTTATTGCACATCTATACCCTCAAGTACCGCGAGGACGGTACCTGGCGGGAGCGTCCCATGGCGATTCTAGGCAAACCGCAGAAGTAGCCTTGCGCCACCAGGCACGGCGTGATAACCTGGAGTAGCTTAACAATTTAAAGATATAAAGAGCGCGGGGAGAGAACTAGCTCGTCGATCCGCCAGCAACCTGCTTTTACATAGTAAGGTGCTCCATCTAGTCCCGATACGGGAAAGATATCGCATCTTGCTGGCGCATCCTTTCCCGAAAGTTGGGGGAAGGATATTTTTATGTCAAAAAATAATACCAGCACACGTTATTTCACGAGCGAGTCAGTATGTGCCGGCCACCCAGACAAGATCTGTGACGCCATAAGTGACGCGATTCTTGACGTCGCCCTAGCTCAGGACCCGCGTGCGCGTACCGGAATTGAAACAGTTGTTGGCGCGAATCAGATTTGTCTGTTCGGCGAAGTCAAGACCACAGCGACCCTTGACTTTGAACAAATTGCCAGAGATAAGATCAGAGAACTTGGCTACATCAATCCTGCCTGGGGTTTTAGCCACGAATCGAGCTTCAGTAATAATATTCATGCACAATCACCTGAAATTGCGATTGGTGTTGACCAAGATGGCGCCGGTGATCAGGGCATGATGTTCGGTTATGCCTGTGACGAGACACCAGAACTAATGCCATTACCGATTACTCTGGCGCATGCTTTGACACGGCGGATTGATGACGCTCGGGAGAGTGGCGAACTAAAGTGGTTGCGGCCTGACGGTAAGGCGCAGGTTACTATTAGATATGAAGCCGACCGGCCAGTCGCAGTCGAGAAGCTCGTGGCGGCTGTCGCACACAATGAAGGAACGGATGCTGCTACTGTCAGAACTGAGGTAATCGAACATGTGTTTGCCCCTGTTCTTCGGCAGTATGGACTGGATTTGCCTGGTGATAGCGATATTATCATCAACGGCACCGGACTGTGGCATATCCCAGGGCCGGAGTCAGATGCCGGACTGACCGGCAGAAAGATTGTTGTAGATACGTATGGCGGCTATGCCCGGGTTGGTGGCGGCGCATTTAGTGGGAAAGACCCCAGTAAAGTTGATCGCAGCGGCGCATACGCAGCGCGTTATATAGCCAAAAATATTGTTGCGGCTGGCCTGGCTATCAAGTGCGAGGTAGGCTTGGCGTACGTCATTGGTAAGCCTCATCCGCTCATGCGGTCAATCGAAACGTTTGGTACTGCTACAGTCAATCAGGCGGAGCTCCAGGCATTCATGGACAAGCTAGTCGATACTTCCGTCAGGGGTATTAGCGAGAAGCTTAATCTGGCGCGGCCAATATATGCCCAAACATCGGCATACGGCCACTTTGGCAAACCCGGCCTGCCGTGGGAAGCAATTGCGTAGTATGGTCGAAGTGGCTCCTGATGCTACCGAGCAACCCGTCTGGGTGAGACTGGCGTACTCTCTGCTCCCGTATATGAGGGCGCTTATTTAGCTAAAGAGATCTAAATTTTTGAGTTCGTCAGGCAGGAAGCCTTTGTTATGCTTGAAGTCAGCTTGCCACTCGTAATCTTTGGCGTAGCCGAGGTCTTTCATCAGTTTGGTCGGAGCGTTGCGTAAATGCAGCGGAACAGATAGGTTGGGATGCTCCCGAGCGGCAGCTTGTGCCGCGTACATGGCGTCGGTTACGGTACGGGATTTATCAGTTTTAGCGAGTACGGTTGCACAGTGGTATAGGTTATATTGACATTCTGGCATGCCCACACGTTCAACGGCCAGGAAGGTACTGACGGCAAGGTTGAGTGCTGCCGGTGCTGCCATCCCGACATCTTCGCTTGCGAAAATAACCATACGTCGGGCAATGAACTTTGGATCCTCGCCGGCCTGTAGCATGCGCGCCAGATAATATAGTGCCGCGTTCGGGTCACTGCCACGCAGGCTTTTGATGAATGCACTGATGATATTGTAGTGCTGCTCGCCCGCCTTGTCGTAGCCCGGAACACGTTTTTGAGCGGCCGTTTTGACGATTTCTGAAGAGATTGTCTTGTTACCAGCCAGCTGCCGTGATAGTTCAAGGTTACCAAGTGCTACCCTCGCGTCGCCACCGGAAAGTTCTGCCAGTAAATCTATGCTTTTGGCAGGTAACTGCTTGGTGGTAAGCTTTTCAGCCTTGGCAGCTTTTTTTAGAATCTGAATTATATCGGCCTTTTGCAGCGGCTCTAGCACGAGGACCCGACTGCGGCTGAGCAGCGGCGTAATCACCTCGAAGCTCGGATTCTCGGTAGTGGCGCCAATTAATGTAATGGTACCGTCTTCGACATATGGCAGAAATGCGTCCTGTTGTGCTTTATTAAAGCGGTGAATCTCATCGACGAATAGTATTGTCTGCTGCGCCAAACGCCTGTTGGCTTTGGCATGCTCGATAACTTTGACCACGTCGGCTTTTCCTGACGTGACGGCGCTCAGCTCGATGAACTCGGCACCGGTTTCGTTGGCAATAATGCGCGCTAGTGTAGTTTTTCCTGAGCCAGGTGGGCCCCATAGGATGAGGCTGGTTGGCTGCTTCCGCTTAATGATTTCACGGATAATTTTGCCAGTAGAAACCAAATGCTCCTGGCCGACAACGTCGGCGAGCTTGGTAGGTCTCATTTTTTCTGCTAGCGGCTGCATAGTACCAGTATAGCCTGCTGCTACAATGGAGGCATGCAGATAAGCGATGAGGAGTTCGAAAAACTAATCGGTGAGGCAATGGATAGCCTGCCAGAAAAGTACGTGCGAGGACTTGACAATGTGCTTGTTACCTATGAAGATGAGCCGTCGCCGGAACAGCGAGAAGAGCTGAAGCTGCATTGCAATCAGACACTTTTCGGCTTGTATCAGGGTGTACCGCGCACACAGCGGGGCATTGGTTATAATATGGTGCTACCTGATAAGATTACCTTGTTTAAAAACCCGATTCTCAATGCCTCTCCTGATATTGCGGCGCTCAAGGAACAGATTCGTCACACACTCTGGCATGAAATCGCGCATCACTATGGTCTGGACCATGACCGTATTCATGCGCTCGATGGCACACATTAGAGGTATTTGTCATGGGCGCGTCAGGCCCATCAAGGGTATACTTACCGTATGGACAGCGTAACCGCAGCATTTGCTGCCATTCCCCGCCAGAATTTTTTGCCAAAAACTGAGAGGTCGGCAGCAGACTTGGATATACCGCTGCCGATCGGTTACGGCCAAACAAATAGTCAGCCACTGACGGTACGGCTGATGCTGGAATGGCTTGCAGTTGAGCCAGGCCAAAAAGTATTGGATGTTGGCAGCGGCTCTGGCTGGACGACGGCACTCCTGGCGCATTTGACGGGGGCGTCGGGATACGTCGTCGCAGTTGAGAAAATACCGGAGCTTGTCGTCTTCGGTCGAAATAATTGCGCGCGCCTCGGCATACGCAATGCTGCATTCCATGAAGCTGGCGCTAGGCTCGGATGTCCGGAAGAGGCACCGTTTGAACGCATACTGGTCAGTGCGGCAGCCAGTGAATTGCCCGAGGAGCTCGTGAACCAGCTGGCGCGTCAGGGTAGGATGGTTATACCGGTACGCAGTGATATATTAGTCGTGAATAAAGATAATAAAGGACAAGTGACGCACGATAGTCATCCTGGGTTTGCCTTCGTGCCACTTGTTACATCATGAACCTGCCCGACCTGTCAGATTCGCTAGCCAGTGCCCGCAATTTACTGGGCTGGAAGCTGGTGTATGCATCCTCAGAGGGTGTGACGTCCGGGTACATCGTCGAAACCGAAGCCTATGATATGCATGATCCGGCCAGTCATGCCTACGGCGGGGTTCGGCCCCGCAATGCAGTTATGTACGAAGCTGCTGGTACGGTGTACGTATATTTTACCTACGGCATGCACTATTGCATGAACATCGTGACCGGTAAAGAAGGGCATGGTCAGGGAGTGCTTATTCGGGCGCTTCAGCCACTCGAAGGGCTCGAGCTGATGAAGAAGCGCCGTGGTGTGGTAGATGAGCGGCGGCTAACGAATGGACCCGCTAAACTGGCCCAGGCGATGGGCATCACCAGGGCACAGGGCGGCACAAAGCTTGGCGAGGGTACGCTTCGGCTGGAGCAGGGCATTGAAGTGCACGAGATAGTCCAGACGACGCGGATCGGTATCAGCAAAGCGGTAGACCAGCCATGGCGTTTCTATGTCGCGCATAACCCTTATGTTTCTAAACCATAGCGTCGTATAATCGGTGTATGCCAAAAAAACAAACAATCAGCCAAAATGCTCAAATCCGACGCAGATACTCGGCGGTCGGGCTGGTGGTAGTATTCCTCAGTCTATTAGCAATCACAGCGACAGGAAATATGAGTTCCTGGGAGGTGGCACTGTTTGATTGGATATATCACATGCCGGACGGCTTGCGTTTGTTCGCGTTACTGACGACACAGCTTGGTAACGTTTGGATTGTGATAGGGGTCGTTGGGCTCTTGTTCGTGATTCGCAAAAATCCGTGGCTAGCACTACTAGTTTTCCGTAACAGCCTACTGACGTTTATCACGGTTGAGATCATGAAATTTGTCGCAAACCGGCCACGTCCTATGCTGCTGCTAGAGGACGTAATTTCACGCGAGCTGGCGGTATACGGTAATGGGTTTCCGTCTGGCCATACAGCGCTGGCGACGGTACTCAGTTTGACGCTGTTACCGCATCTACCGAGGAGGTTTCATTGGGTGCCATTTGCCTGGATAGGACTGGTAGCCTGGTCACGAATCTATCTGGGCGTACATGCGCCGCTGGACATTGTGGGCGGGTTCATCATTGGTGCGCTGATAGTCTTGCTGGCCGATCTACTACCATGGCCGAAACGGTCAAAGCGCTAATGCATATTGAATTTTACGCACCGGGGAGTATAGTTATATATGGAAGTGTGAGGCTTCCATAGACCCTGGGTTATTCACCTGGGGTCCATGTTTTTTTGTTGATGAAGTGCAGTATATTGCTTACATATGCGGCAGGATATTGCTATAGCGATTTGCCAGTCGGTGTTTTTGCCGTCGATGGTGCCTACGCTACTTGGCAAAGATAAACCTGCACTTTCTACGCGTCTCATGAACGGAGTAATTGTAGCTGTCATCACGATTACCTTCATGACACTGCAGTTGTGGTCTTCTGTTGTCACTGGAGTAATGACGGCACTGATATGGTTTACCTTGGCAGCACAAAAGAGCCGCACCGAGTTGCAGGAAGGCACATCAAATATGACGTGGCGTCGTTAATCTAGTTTTTGAACGCTAGCTGTTGCTTTTTTGGCAGTTCGCACATATGCCGCGCAGTTCAAGGCTGTGACTCGTCAGCTTGAGGTTGAGCTCCTCGGCGAGCTTATGGATATCAGCTTCGAGCTCAGGGCTTTCTTCAAAAGCGATGACTCGCTCACATTGCAGGCACGTTGCGTGATGATGGTGCCCGGCAAAGGCTTCGCTGAGCTCCAGCTTGTACTTCCAGCCGATTTGCAGGCGGTTGATAATGCCCAGTTTTTCAAATAACTCAACGGTGCGATAAATGCTGGCACGATCCATCTTGTGCTGCAGTTTACGGATAAGTTGGTTCATGCTGAGCGCATCACTGTCGGCCAGTGCGTTGAAGACGTGTTGCCGAGTCTTGGTGGCGCTGTAACCGTGCGCTTTCAGGGTTCTTTTTAGGGTAGGAGCTTCTGGGAGCATGGTGCAATTATAACAAAAAATGCAACAAAATTGCAGTAAATGAAGAGAAGCATATACTAAAACAATAATTAAGGACAAAAAATGGCAAACTACTTTCATGTAATATTCTTTTCGCTTATCGGTGGCGTTTTTTCGCTTATCGGTGGCGTGATTCTGCTCAGCAGGAAAAAATCAGCACATGCGCTCGCAAAATATGCGACGCCGTTTGCAGCTGGTGCACTGCTGGCAGCATCGTTCTTTGATCTGCTACCGGAGTCCATGCATGCCATTGAACCTGATGCGGCCGCCAGGTGGGTGCTGGCTGGTATCGTCGCGTTCTTCCTGCTGGAGCATTTTCTGCACTGGTTCCACCACCATCATGATGATGAGGGTACCAACTCACCGGCGCCGTTAATTGTCGTGGGTGATTCGGTGCACAACCTACTCGATGGTATCGCCATTGGTGCGGCTTTTCTGGTCAATGTGCCGACTGGTATAGTTGCAGCGATAGCTGTCGCGGCGCATGAAATCCCGCAGGAGATTGGTGATTTTGGACTACTGCTGAAATTCGGGTACTCCAGACGCAAGGTGCTAATTATAAACTTCGTGACAGCAATTATGTCGACTATCGGTGCGGTCATGACGTTCTGGCTGGGCTCTTCAGTAGAGCTGCCGATTGGCGCGCTGTTAGCAGTTGCAGCGGGTATGTTTATATACATTGCCGCGAGTGATTTGATTCCCATTATTCACGCCGAATCAAAGCGCAAAATCGGGCATTTGGCTGTAGCGCTGTTGCTGCTTGGTATCGCAGTCGTAGGCGTAACGACACAGGTGGCGCATTCATACATTGATACCGAGCATGACCACGGGCCTGGTCAGCTTGAGTCTGGTGGTGGACACGATCACCATGAGCACCCTCATGATCGCGAACATGAACACGACCATCACGATTAGCGCGAGTATTTGTAATCAGATATAATTACGGTAATGGTATTAGCGGTCATTATTTTGGGGGTACTCAACGCAGCATTGCTGTTCCTGCTGGTGCGTCGTCAAAACAAGCCCGAAGATAGCCAGAGCGCCCTATTACTCAAGCAAGACCTGACGCTGCTGAATGACAGTGTGCTGCAGCTCAAAGACGGCCTGCAGACGCAACTCAATGAACGATTAGATAAGAGTAATGCGCAGATGCTCAATCAGTTCAAAGAAAGCGCCAGTATTATCAAAGATGTTACGCAAAAACTGACGGCACTGGAAAAAACTAACCAGCAGGTCGGGGATATTGCTGGTGAACTGAAGGTGCTACAGAACGTGTTGGCAAATCCGAAGCAGCGTGGTGTGTTGGGGGAGTACTATTTGAGTCAGGTGCTGGAAAACGTCCTGCCACCGGATCGCTTCCAGCTGCAGTATCGGTTTAAGGACGGTGAGATTGTCGATGCGGTAATCAAGCTGGATGGCAAAGTGCTGCCCGTTGATTCCAAATTCAGCCTGGAAAACTATAACCGCTTAATGGAGGCCAAGGATAAGTCCCAGCGCGATATGATAGCCCGTCAATTCAAAACTGACCTAAAGGGGCGCATTGACGAAACGGCCAAATATATTCGGCCCAAGGAAGGCACCATGGACTATGCCTTCATGTTTATCCCGAGTGAAGCGATTTACTATGACTTACTGATAAACAAGGTTGGCGCAAGCGGTACGAGCGCGCGCGACCTACTGGAGTACGCGTTCCGTGAAAAGAACGTTATCATCGTCAGCCCGACGACGTTTATGGCTTATCTGCAGACTGTTCTGCAAGGCCTAAGGGCGCTACAGATTGAGAGCCAAGCCAAAGAAATCCAGGTTCGCGTCGGCGAGCTCGGTCGTCATTTGACCGTGCATGAAAAATTGATGCAAAAACTTGGCAATAGCCTGGGCACGTCCGTTAATCACTTCAATGCCGCGCACAAGGAGCTCAAGAAGGTTGACAAAGATATTGTCAAAATTTCCGATAGCAGTGCGGGCGTTGAGCCGCTATTATTAGATAGGCCGAATGATGAGGATGACCATGCCTAGAAAAGTAAATACGCAGACGAAGCTGCAAAAATATTTCCCCTGGCTACTCGTTGTTGGTGGTGCGCTCGGGCTGTTGGCGGCCTTCGTGCTGACCCTTGAAAAGTTTGCGTTGCTGCAGAATCCTCAACATACCTTGTCTTGTGACATTAACCCGATTGTGGCCTGTGGTTCAGTCATCAATACCCCGCAAGCGAGCGCGTTCGGTTTCCCAAATCCGCTTATCGGCATCTTTGGCTTTGCGGCGGTCATCGTGGTTGGTATGAGCCTGCTGGCTGGTATGCGGATAGTCAAGAATTGGTATTGGCAGACCTTCTGGGCGGGTACGCTGTTTGGCTTCGGATTCATACATTGGCTGGCATTCCAGAGTATCTATCGTATTGGCGCGCTCTGTCCGTACTGTATGGTTGTTTGGGCAGTGACGGTGCCGATATTCTGGTACACAACATTGTGGTTGCTCCGCGAAGGCTTCCTGAAGCTGCCAGAAGGTTGGGGCAAAGTGAGTGACGCTATGCAACGCAATCACCTCGGGCTCCTGCTGGGCTGGTTTATATTCGTTATCTTTGCGATTATGAATCGTTTCTGGTACTTCTTTGGGTTTTAGCAGTCGGCTTGCCCTCCAGTAAATCAATTATGAGAGCGGCCGTCCAGGAGAAGTTTTCGGCGCCTGAGGGGCTGCCGTCGAGTGGACTGAAGTACTCGTAGAAGCCGGACTGCTTGACCATATCAATGGTAGATTCTCGCAGTGCTTCGGCATGATCATCGAACCCATACCTCCAGAGTCCGTCAATTATTAACCAGTTGGTATTGACCCAGCTGGGGCCTTGCCAGTAGCGCGTCGGGCTGAAGTAGGCGCTGTTTAGCGGTACGCTTGGTACGGGAAAATGGGCACCAAACTGGTTTTCGTCCTCGAGCAGTGCAACGAGCTGCTTAGCCCGCGCTTTGGAGATTGAGCCAGCATACAGGGGCATGAGGGTACCGATGCTTGGCTCACGCAGTAACCGGTGCGAGACAAATTCTCTGGAAAAATACTGTCCGGCATGCGGGTCCCAGAGCTGTTCAAGGGCACGCTCGGTTTTCTCCATTCTTTCGCGCAAAGTGGCGGGAATCTCCTGCTGGATAAACTCGGCAATCGTCGCTAAGTGCTGGTTGGCACGAATGAGTATCGCGTTGAAAGAAACATCTTCGATAGTGAACTGGGTCCGCGTTAATATACGCGTAATGTCGTAATTCTTGCGCCTCAAACGTCGCTGGGTGCTATAGAGGGAAAGGGCGTCAATCGTATCCATGCGCTGCTCGGCCGGAACGAATTTTGTGTCGTTGCGGAAAAATTGAATCAGCGGAGCGAGGCGTAGTTTGTCAACCGCCCGAATCCAGACTGGCATCTGATGATCTTGCAATTCGTGCATCCATGGCGGGGTATTATCGAGACCCGTTTCCCAGGGATGGATGAGTAGCACCAGACCCTCGCCGTGCGGGTCGCGTTCTGCATACAGCCATTCATGATAGGTTAGCAGCGCGGGGAAGGTTGCCTTATACCAGCTGCGGCGTTCTGGTTTACTGAGCTTTTCGCCTATCCGCACAATTGCTTCAGCAAGTACAGGGGGTTGCGTAATACCACTTGTGCAGACATCTTCGGGAGCATTTGGGTTGACCCAGCTGCGCCAGATACTGGAGTCACGACTGTTGCGGCCATGCACTAGGATCATGTTGGGCAGCATGCCGTTTTTCCACTGCCCTCTAAATAGGCTAAAGATCTCGGTTTTGGCCCGATCAATATCATAGTGGCGCTGACCGATAGCAATGAAGCAGCTATCCCACAGCCATTGGTGAGGGTACATGTTGCCGCTGACAGGAGCGGTGTAGCTGCCCTTATCGTTCATAGACAGCACCAGCTTGGCTGCCTCGAGCAAGTCTTCGTTAGAAGGGTTCCTGTCCATTACTAGGTAGTATAACTCGCTTATGGCTTTACATAAACTAACGGTATGTATATACCCAGCCAGGCTGCCATGCTTGAGCTGGTCGCCAGTCCTCATCCATGGCTTGCGCTCCCAGATCTTGCCATTACAGGCAACTTTGAGAGCAAGCTGAGCGGCTTTGTGGCCAGATAGGGCTATATGAATCTTACCTTATGCTATGAGCTTTTAGTTCGGCTCAAAGCCAGCCAGATGAAATGCCGCGCTCAGTGTCCGTTGTGATGCTGTGCGCAGGGTAGGTGACTTTCCTGCTAGCGGAAGTTTGTGAAGTTCACAGGAAAGTCAAAGTCCTGTGAGCGGATGAGCTGCATCGCAGCCTGGAGCTCGTCCTTTTTGCCGCTCGACACACGGACGGCTTCGCCCTGGATTTGGGTTTTTACTTTAGGCATCTCATCCCGCAGTAGCTTGGTGATTTTTTTGGCCTTTTCTTGGTCTAGCCCCTGCAGGAAGGGAACTTTTTTGGTTGTCTTTAGGTTAGTGGTTACTGGTTCGCGGCTTACGTCCAGAGTCTTTTGGTCCTGGCCGCGAAGTGCAAGTTTTTTGCGTACGATGTCCAGAATCGCCTCTAGCTGGTAGTCGCTGTTGCCAGTGATTTTGAGTCCTGACTTTTCGGCGTCCAGCCACTCGAGTTCTGCCGGTGTACCCTTGAAGTCATAGCGATTGGCGATTTCACGCTGCGCTTGATCGTAGACGTTATTCATTTCTGCTTTGTCGTACTCTGAAACGACGTCAAATGAGAAGTTTGCCATACATATTAGTATACGCTATGTGCACGGTGTACGCTTATTTGTCTGTGCTACCATGAGAGTATGTCTAAGAAATCGAATTGGGGGGCTAGGCAGTTAGCTGCCGCAGCTAAAGTGCCAATGCGCTTTCATGTGGTAGCGCTGCCCAATACTCAGACGACGCTGGAGTACGAAGTTTGCGCCTATACTGCGAAAGTACGAAAATTCTGCAACATGATGAAGTCGCTTGGGCACGAAGTATTCTTATACGCCTCGGAAGAAAACGAGGCAGCTTGCGATGAGCTGATCACAATCGCGAGCAAGCATGACCAAAAGCGCTGGTTTGGTGAGCATGACTTTCGGAAACATTTCTTCAATATTACCTGGAACACGCAGGACGCTCACTGGGTTGAGTCAAACTTGAGAGCAATCAAAGCAATCCAAGAGCGGCGAAAAAGCCGAGACTTCATCTGCCTTATTGGGGGAATCTGCCAGAAGCCGATAGCTGATGCATTTCCGGACGCAATACCAGTAGAGTATGGCATTGGCTACAGCGGTATCTTCGCACGGTTTAAGGTGTTTGAGTCTTATGCGTGGATGCACTATCTCTATGGCGTAGATCGAAATGATAATGGCGGGTTTTATGATGCAGTGATTCCAAACTACTTTGAGCCAGAGCGCTTTGAGTTTCGTGACAAAAAAGATGACTACTATCTATTCCTCGGTCGTCTTATTCCGCGCAAAGGGCCAGAAATTGCCGTTGAGGCAACACGGCGAATCGGCGCTAAGCTCATTATGGCCGGGCAGGGAGTGAAGGAGAGGCGCGGCAATACAATTATTGGCGAAGGTATTGAACTAACGGGCGACCATATAGAGCATGTTGGTCACGCCGATGTTGAAAAAAGAAAAGCTTTGCTTGCTGGGGCTAAAGCGGTGTTTATGGGTACGACGTATCTAGAGCCATTTGGCGGCGTGTCGATCGAAAGCCTACTATCCGGCACCCCAGTAATAGCAACAGATTTCGGGGCTTTCCCAGAGAATATTAAGCATGGCGAGCATGGTTTTCGATTCAGGACTTTGGGCGAGGCGATCTGGGCAGCTAATAATGTAGACAAGCTAGATAATAAGAAGATTCATGAGTATGCTGTTCGGAACTTCAGTGTCGATAGCGTTCGCTTTAGGTACCAGGCGTACTTCGAGCAGCTGCTCACTCTGTATGAAGAAGGCTTCTACTCTGGCTGGAATAACGGTGTTTCTATTTATGATAGATACTCGTATGGCTAAGCTTTACGTTTAATATTTATATTTGTTACACTTGTAGGCAAGTATGCAGTTAGGGGATCGACGGCTGTTAATATGGGTATGCATGAAGTAATGAGCGAGGGGTGGGTGCATGGCTAGGCTGCCAGTTCCTGGCGAGGACAGTGGGGTATGGGGCGAGATTCTCAACGAATTCTTGAAGGTATCGCACAAGCCTGACGGAAGCCTGAGAGAAGCGGCTGTTGAAGAAGTTGTTCAGCAAGCAGTTGATGGTATTACCACAGGTCCAACGGGGGCCCAAGGGCCTGTCGGCCCATCCGGCCCCGCTGGTGCAACTGGCCCATCAGGACCTGTTGGCGCCACTGGCCCGCAAGGGCCTCAGGGTGTACAGGGTTTGCAGGGGGCGCAGGGTCCCGCTGGTGCCACCGGCCCTCAGGGTCCGCAAGGGCCTCAGGGTGTACAGGGCGACACAGGCGCCACCGGCCCGCAAGGACCGGCAGGCGCCACTGGTCCGGCAGGCGCCACGGGTGCTACTGGCCCGGTAGGTGCCACCGGTCCGCAAGGCCCGCAAGGCGCCCAAGGCCCCAAAGGAGACACTGGCGATACTGGTGCCACCGGTCCGCAAGGCCCGCAAGGCGCCCAAGGCCCCAAAGGAGACACTGGCGATACTGGTGCCACCGGTCCGACTGGACCGGTAGGCGCCACCGGCCCCCAAGGGCCCAAAGGGGATCCTGGTACAGGCGTAAGTATTGTTGGGCAGCTTGCAGATTCATCAGAGCTTCCTGGGGCAGGGAATCCAGGTGATGCATATTTAATAAAAGGTGATCTCTGGGTCTGGACAGGCTCCAATTGGGATAATGTTGGTAATATTCAAGGTCCTCAGGGCGACACTGGCGCCACTGGCCCGCAAGGGCCTCAGGGCGACACAGGAGCCACCGGCCCTACCGGCCAAGTTG
>CAZWRS010000019.1:0-13071 GCA_964636435.1 uncultured Candidatus Saccharibacteria bacterium
AATATGTTAACGCTTAAGTGAGGGAAGTGAGATGCTGGCTACTATTAAAGGCAAGTTTGCGGCGTTGAAAAATAAATACTCTACAGATGCAAAAATAAAGCGAGCTACCAACCTAAGCGTCATCGCAGTTTTTGCCGTGATTGGCATCGTAGTAGCTGGCTTCTCGCTTGCCAGTTCACCGGATGTGCATACGCCACAATCGGCAGCTTCATCTACCTGCGGTGCTAGAGTCAAGGGTTATGATTACCAAGTCCCGTTCGGTGATGCTCCCTGGAACGTTCCAGTTTGTGACCTACCACGCCACCCTCGCTCGGACGACTATGCCAGCCGGATGTACAACTACGGCATAAGCAATGACGGCAGTCCTGCCGCGCTCAACAATCGGGGCAAGTTTAATGTTAGCTTTGGCTTTGAGCCAGCTCAAAGTAACTGGACCAGGGCAGTGTACTACGCGAAAGACGCGACTACTACAATTCAGGTGCAGGTCTGCAGTAACGGCTGCCACCCATCAAATCTCGACGATGGAAAAAACATGTACTCTACCGAGGCGTACTTGCCGCAGCGCAAAATCCCCTGGAATCCAGCCTGGAAGATCGCAGAAGCGGGCGACAATGAGCTGATTATTATCGACGAGGACAAAGGGCATCTCTACTCCTTCTCCTCTGTCAAGACAGGGCTGGCCGCTGTCACGCAGTGTGGCCCCTTCTTCCGCGAACGGCTATGCGCAAGCAGTGCAAAAATCCTACGCGATCACAGTAAAAACATTGTCGACTACCGCACGTTTGAGGGCAGTGACGGAAGTCGCGGCGGGGGCATAAGCTACTTCGCCACTTTAGTAACACCACAAGAAGTCGCAGCAGGCGAGATTAGGCACGCCCTGGGTGCTGCTATCTTCAACTCTAGCTTTGGCCCAGAGTGCACCAAAGAGCAGCTCGCCAAGAACGACCCGAAAGTGATTGATGTTACCTGCGGAACAGCCGTGGCACCAGCCGGTAAATTCGAGCATAAAGGTGTCAAATCGATTGGCGAGCGAATCGCACATCTGCGTGGCAAGCCTATAGACACATCTATGACACTCAGTAAAACGGTACCCGAAGGCATGCGGTTTGCGCTCGATATCGATGATGCTTATATCGAAAATTGGCTTAATTCGCGCCCTGACCTAAAGGCAAATCCGCGCAAAGCAGAAACTGCCCGTATTTTTGCCCGGGCGCTGCGAGATTACGGCTGGATGCCCCTCGACACCTCTGGCTACGGCGTCAGCTTTCAGTTGGCTGGCGGCATGAGCGCCAAAAATCGGGCGCTGTGGCAAGAACTGGGAATATCGAGCGAGAAAGACAACAACCTACTGCACGGCCTCTTCACTGAAGACAATATCTACGTCGTCGACCCGCCGACCAATCAGTGTGTTGATGGCACGAAGTCCAAGTTCTACTGCGCGTACACCGCCAGTAAGTACGAAAAGACAAATTCTGGCAAACCAGCAGCGCCTGCTCAGCCAAAACCTACACCCGCTCCACAGCCGAGCAGTCCCGCCAATCCAGTCATCACCCCAACTAGCGTCACACTGCCCGCCAGTATACCGGTCAGAATTGGCTGGGACTGGCAGATGTTCGAATTCCACCAGGGTGCTAACCTGAGCTGGAGCGCCAGTAGCTCACCGCACGGTATCAAAAAGTACGTAATCAAGAAGAACGGCCAGACGATATATGAAGGGTCGAGTAGAAAATATACAGATTTCCGTATCGATAATGGTCAGAAGTATAAATACGAGCTAACTGCTGTCGACAATAGGAATAATGTCTCAGCGGTAACTACCTATGAAAAAACCTTGCAGTGCGCCTGGTTTGGTTGGGTCTGTACGTTTAAGTAAACGCAACGAGCGGCAACGGAAAACTATACTGCCGCGACAGGCAGCAGACTGAACGGATAAATAGACCGTAACATTGTTGTAAATATCCTGTAAGAAAACTGCTACAATACCTTCATGATTATTGAACTGCTGCGCTGGTGGTATGGACCCGGCTGGGTTCACACAGTCAAGAGAATAAAAACCAGGACAGCCAATGTGGCGAGTGCGTTTTCTGCCGGAACGCTGCTCAAGACTTTATTCGCGCCTTGGAAGCGCATCCAGTACACCGGTAAATCATTTGATGCCAAAGTACAGGCCCTGATTGACAACATGGTCTCCCGGTTCATCGGCACCGTCGTCCGGCTGGGCGTGCTACTGGCTGCGCTGGTTATGATTACCGGCAGTGCCATACTAAGCCTCGCCATTGTCCTCGTCTGGCCGTTCGTGCCGCTCGCCATTATCGTCAGTATAATCAAAGGCTTCACCGGGTGAATGGAACATCGCTAAAACTTAACAGTACGCGGGCCAAAAAAGCCCGGCTCGCCATGGCCTTCAAGAAAGGCGGCTACACGGCGCTCGTCACGCTGACCGCGCTATGCGGGCTGGGTGCGGCGTATTTTCTGCTACTTACAGATAGCCGGCTCGGGTACTTCCTCCTCGCGGTAGCCTTGCTGGGGGTTATGTGGGCGGTCTGGTTTAAGACTGAGCTTATCAAGCTGCCGCCGAAGCCCGCTGGCAACAGCGTCGATGACCTGCTGGATGCGGATTTCCTGGCAAAACTCAAGCAGCCCGTCACCCCCCGTTCAGCCTGGCAGGCAATGACCGGACACTGGCAAGAGATATTTATCACCAACCGTCTGCTGCTCGACCCGAAGCAGGTGGGCGAAACACTCAGTGACAGCGAAGCAGATATGGAGCAGGTCTGGCAGCTCACCCGCAAGCTACAATCCGTGCATAACCCGAGCACGCTGACCGCCGGTACGGTCGCCACCGCCCTCATCTTGTCGTCACCGCAGCTGAATGAATACTTGGTCCAGCGGTCACTCCGACCCGAGGACGTCCTGCAAGTGTACGACTGGCTCGCCCGGCTCCTCGAATACCAGCAGCTGCCAAAGCCCTACTTTGGCGGTATCGGCCGCGACTGGGCCTTTGGCTTTACACCCAATCTGGAGCGCTACAGTACGAACATCAGCCAGCATATCGAGCGCGGTGGCGGGCATTTTCACTTCATGTCGCGCAGCAATGCCATCGATGCCATGCTGAGCAACTTGAGCCAGACGGGCGGCATTGCGGTTGTCGGTAATACGGGCATTGGCAAGACATCAGCGGTGTACGCCTTAGCGGAACGGCTGCTCCAAGACAAGACGCTGAGCGGTAGTATCAAAGACCACCAGATCGTCGCGTTGAGCGCCTCGGCCATTCTGTCCGCAGCCAAACATGATCTCGAGCGCCTGATGCTCATGCTCTTTGGCGAAGCTATCCGCTCGGGAAATATGATCATTTTTCTCGATGAGGCCCAGCTGTTTTTCCAAGAGGGGGTCGGCTCGTTTGACCTCTCACAGATTCTGTTGCCAGTGCTGCAGAACCGGCGCCTGAAGCTCATCTGCGCTTTCAATGCCACGGACTGGCAGCGGCTCAAGTCGACCAACCCGTCACTGGCTGCCGCACTGACCCCGGTGGTGCTGCCGGAGCCACCCAAAGAAGATACCCTGAAGATTGTCGAAGACAGTGCGCTCGAGATAGAACACCGCACGAAAGCAATCATTACGTATGAGGCAATCCGCGAAGCCTACCGCTTAAGCGAACAGTATGTGCAAGATATGGCTTTTCCCGGCAAAGCTATCCACTTACTTGAACAATCAACGACACATGCCACTGGCAATGTGGTGACTGCCGAGAGCGTTCAGCAAAGCATCGAAAGCTCGCTGGGCGTGAAAGTCGGCGGTGCCCAGGCCCAAGAAGCCGATGCGCTCCTGCATCTCGAAGACCGTATCCACGAACGCATGGTCAACCAGACCCGTGCCGTCACCGTTATCGCCAACGCCTTGCGCCGCTCCCGGGCAGGAGTGAGCAACACTAACCGGCCGATTGGCAGCTTTCTTTTCCTGGGTCCCACCGGTGTCGGCAAGACAGAACTGGCTAAATCCCTAGCCGCCACCTACTTTGGTGATGAAAAAAACATGATCCGGCTGGACATGAGCGAGTACCAGCAACCGGATGATGTGAGCCGTTTGCTGGCCGATGGCCAGAACTCCGAGAGCCTTCTGCTGGCCATCCGTAAGCAGCCGTTCTCCGTCGTGCTGCTCGATGAAATTGAAAAAGCCCATAGCGGCGTCTTGAACCTCTTACTGCAGCTGCTTGACGAGGGGCAGTTAACCGACACGAACGGGCAGCCGGCTTCATTCCGTAATGCCATTATCATCGTCACCTCCAACGCCGGCGCCAATGATATCATTGAGCGCATCAACCAGAACCTGCCGCTCGAGGAATTTGAACGCCCGCTGCTGGACAAGCTGATCAGCGAAGGGGTTTTCCGGCCCGAGCTGGTGAACCGCTTTGATGAGACCGTCCTCTTTCGGCCGCTCACGCCGGAGGAACTCGGCCAAGTCGCGCTGCTCATGCTTGACGGCGTCAATAAGAACCTGTCGCATCAGAATATCCGCGTGGAGCTCACCGAACAGGCTCTTCAAAGCCTGGTGGCGCAGGGGTATGACCCGCAGTTCGGCTCCCGTCCCATGCGCCGGGTCATCCAGCGTACCGTTGAAGATGCCGTCGCGCGGCGCATTCTCAGCGGACAAGCCACCCCGGGCTCAACCATCGTACTCGACCTGCCGGATGTCGCCCCGCAGGACACCACCACGCCAGCCGCACCGCTGCAGTCTTAACCAACGCCCGACTTAGTGGTATCCTAGAGAGCATAAGCACTATGGCAAAAACGAAACACCGAACCTCGCAAACCATGCTCGCCCCGATACGAGCCGCACGCATACACTTTGTATTTGTCGCAGCCTACGCCGCGTCGATTATCGTGCATGACGCGTCAAACCTCATGACGCCGGAAGCGGTCATGCAACGCTGGAAATACTGCCTGGCGCTGTTGGTAGTTTCAACTGTAGTCTGGCTGCTTGCACGCTCACTCCGCGGCGGGGCGGGGCTCACCAAGGCACTGCTCGGCCTGCTCATCGTAGCGGATATCATCATCGCCTCGCTGCTCGTGTATGCCGAGCGGGGCATGGCCAGCCTCTCGGTTGCCCTGTACGCTATTCCCCTCGTAACCGCCGCGCTGACCTACAGCCGGAGCGCCATATTGACTACCGCCTCACTCAGCACTGCTGCATACGCCTATGCCGCCATTAAGTATTTCGTCGACTTCTTCAATGAGGGCTACCGCGTCCAGCTGTACAGCTCGATTGGCTTTTATAGCGCCACGTTCTTTGTCCTCGCGCTGCTGCTCATCGCAGTCCTACAAGAAAAATCCTCAGAGTAAGGGAGCGCATGCCGATAACAAAAACTAAAAAACACACCCGCCGCAAAAAACAGAAGTACTGGAAATTCGTCTACAAAAAGCGCCGCTTCCGTATTCTCGTTGATAAGGTCTTGTTCTTACGCTTTTTAAAGAATATCCACGGCCGCTTCTGGGGCATTACCGCCATCCTGGGTATGCTGCTGGGCTTTAGTGTCTGTTTTGCCATACGCCCTGAACTGCTGCAGCCGGGTACGGCGTTCAGCGAATTTGGCAACGATATCCGTACGGCACCGTACTTTTCTGGCGCAGTATTTTTTGCCGCCTACGGCCTATGGAAGTGGCAGCGGTATTTATCGCGGACCTGGAAGCGCACCATGCCGATTACCGGTCTCATTCTGCTCACCATCCTCGGTCTCTATCTCGTGGCGCTCATGCCCATTGGCTGGAAACCGATACCGTACTACATCCATCTGTTTGGCGTCTCACTGGCCGGCGCCAGCATGCTTGCCACCGTCATTCTCGACGGCATCCTTTCCAAGACCCGGTCCGGAGCCTACCGTTACTACTGGCGGCTGTGGCGCATCATATCGCTCATATCCATTATCATCGGCGGCTGGCTGACGCTCGCTTCCACCGAGCTGCTCGACTGGTATGATCTGGACCTCATTGGTGAGAGCCTCATGCTGTTCGGCTACTTCATCTGGATCTGGGTCAAGACTTACCACGGCGAAGGCGGCCGCTCCCTCGTGTCAAAATTCCTCAAAGATTTCGTGCTCGTCAGCTAGAGATTTTTTACTGATTAGTGTGAGAAATATCACAGCTACTCATTCCTGCTCCCGCTACTATGCTTGTACTAGCATAAGCTAAAAAGGAGGAAGCAGCGGATGAAAAAATCCAAAGTCCTATCAACGCCAACGCCGATAAATGAGCTAAGTTTTGACGAATTTTACGATGATGACATTACCTCACTGAAGGCGGCGCGCATCAACGTTCAGAAACTCCGACGCTTCAAGCACGAAGGGACCGCCTGAGACCTTATCACCATTTCACCACTTTACTTTTTTAGATAGGCTGCTGTGTTAACCGCATGGCAGCCTTTTCAAATACGATACCAAAGCCGTAGTCCTCATCCAGCAACTCGCCGAGCACATCGGTTCGCACCACGTAGTTCTGCTTCTTATAGCTCAGGACGCCACGTTCCTGTAATTTCTTGAGCTCAATGCCGGTCGTCTCCCGCGTGAGCCCGATAAAATTTGCCAGATCCTGCTGGGTCAGCGGCAGCTGAACGCGCACGACGTTTACGGCTTCCTCCTGACCGTACCGCAGGCACAGGAAATGGATGGTGTTCAGTATTTTCTGGGACGCCTTGGACTGCTCGAGCGCATTGACGCGCATCTGCATATGCATCTGCCAGGCCACTAAGCGGTCCACGAGCACGGCTTGCGCAGCCGGATGCGCGGCGAAAAATGAGCGCAGCTCATCGGCCGGCACGCAGAAAAGCTCCGTATCCACGAATGCTTCATAGTAGTACTGCACATGGTTGGTTTGCCGGTACGCCCAGGCTATCGGGAAAATCTCCGGCTCGACGCCAAAGCCAATCGGCTTCTCCTCGCCGCCGAGCGTCAGATTATAGGTTTTTATAATGCCGTCTTTGACGACGTAGGCACATTCCGGGACTTCACCCTGCACCAGGATCAGCTCGCCTTTAGCAAATCGCCTCGTCCGAAAACCCCTTAAAAAGTCATAGTATTCATCCATCGGCAACGCTCATGCTTAGGTACCCGGGTATTGTACGGCACACAGGCGTCGGTAATATGTCAGATATCCATCAATTCGCGAGAAATCTCGCGCTAGCGGACCGAAGAACCGTGCTTGCTTGCCGCTGCTGTTGCCTTATAGGCGCCCCGCACCTGGTACAAGAGATAGAAGCCGACCACTGAACCGAGCAGGCCGAATACGGCCGGCAGGATGCCGCGGCTATGGATGAAGAAGCTGATAATGGTGTAGCCGAAATTAAGGAGCGAGCCGAGAAACAGCAGTTCCCAGCCGCGCCGACTGCGCCACCGCAGCTTCGGAAATGCCAACAGTAAAATGACGGCGTCAATGATCAATACGGCAATCCCGACATATATTGCTACTCGTTCCGTACCGGAAATGACCAGGGCGCCACTGATCGGTCCGACCGTCGCCGTCAAGCGCAACAAGCGCACCAGTACACCAGCCGCCAGCAGTTGCAGCACGCCAAAAATGAGCGCAATCCAAGGCCATAAATCCACCAGGGCTTCGCGGCTACTGTCTGGCAGCGTCGGCGCCTTGGTAAATATGTGCCCCATACGGGTTTCTAGGCTTCGCAGCAGTCTCATGGATGAAACCTTTCATTTTAAACCTACCACTAGCATAAACCCGTGCCTGCCCCCAGGCAATAGGGTAGAATAGAAGCATCGTGAGTGCATTTGAGGTTGCCTACCAGGAGCTGAATAGTCGGCAGAAAGAAGCTGTCGATACCCTTGACGGGCCGCTGCTCGTGATAGCCGGGCCCGGCACCGGCAAGACACAGCTGCTCAGTGCCCGTGTCGCGCAGATTCTGCAGCAGACCGATACACTGCCGCAGAACATCCTGTGTCTGACTTTCACCGAAAATGGCGCCCGCAACATGCGTGAGCGCCTGACGCGCTTCATCGGCCAGGACGCCCACAATGTCACGATCAGCACCTACCATGCGTTCGGTGGCGACCTCATCAAGCGCTTCCCGGAATATTTCACCGAGACACGCCTGCAGGACCCTATCGACGAACTCGGTCGGCATCAGATTTTAGCCAACATCGTCGACAAGATGAGCTACCTCAATCCGCTCAAGCAAACCCGCCACCATCTCGGCGACCTCATCGCAACTGTCAGCGAGGTCAAGCGCGCCTTGCTGACCAGCGACGACTTACGGCAGGTTGCCAAAGAAAACGCTGCCTTCATCGAGAAGGGCAGTGCGCAGATTCGTGATATATTTGCCGATCTGGCCAAGCTACCCGGCAAGCTCGAGCAGTCCTTGCCGTATTTTGAGCAAACGTTGGCCGCCATTGAATCGCTCGTGCCGACAGCCACCGGTGGTAAACTGCAGCCGCTGGCAACTGTTGCCAGGGACAGCCTGCTCGCCGCAATCGAGGAAGCCCACGCCGCAGGTAAATCAACACCGCTCACCGCCTGGAAAAACAAGTGGCTGGCCAAAGACGCCGACAACAGCTTCATCCTAGCCGGCGGACTGGAAAACAAGCGCATCCACGCCCTGGCTGACGTACTGGACCAGTACCAGCGCGCGCTCGAATCACGGGGCCTGTATGACTTCGATGACATGATCATCCGCGCTATCCAGAGCCTGGAGAAAAACCACGACCTGCGCTACTCACTGCAAGAGCAGTACCTGTACCTCTTGCTCGACGAATTCCAGGACACCAACGCCGCCCAGCTACGCCTCGTCGAACTGCTCAGCGATAACCCGGTACACGAAGGCCGTCCGAACATTATGGCTGTCGGTGATGACGACCAGGCAATTTACGCGTTCCAGGGCGCACAATACTCGAACATGCTGGATTTCTACCGCATGTACGAGGACGTCAAAATCGTCAACTTACGTGAGAACTACCGCTCCCACGCCGATATTCTGCAGTCCGCCCAAAATATAGCCGAGCAGATCGACGAGCGGCTGCACCATCAATTCGACGGCATGACAAAGACGCTGGTTGCTGCCAATCCTAAATTGCCAACCAGGGCGCATATTACGCGCCATGAATTTCTGAGCGATGTGTCGCAGTACGACTGGATGGCGCAAAAAATCCAGGAGCTCATCAAAAAGGGCACCGAGCCGCAGGAAATTGCCGTGCTCGCGCCAAAGCATCGCAATCTCGAACCGCTGGTACCGTACCTCAATGCGCTGGATATTCCGGTCCGCTACGAAAAACGTGAGAACATTTTAGAAGCACCGGTCATCAAGCAGCTACTGGCCATGGGCAAGCTCGTGCTCGCTCTCAAAGACAATAATCAGAAGCTCGCCAGCGCACTCTGGCCGGAAGTGCTGAGCTTCGCCTTTTGGAATATCCCCGTTGATAAAATTTGGCGCTTGTCCTGGTCGGTGAGCGATGCGCAGGACGAGACGCACACCTGGAGCAAGGCGCTGCTCGATGAGCCGGTCATGCGCCCGGCAGCGCTGCTGTTCTTAAGTCTCGCTGGTAAGGTTGAGCAAGAGTCTCTGGAGGCCATGCTCGACTACCTGATCGGCACCGAGGAGCTCGCCACCCATGATGAAGCACACCCCACAGTCCGCTCACCGCTACGCCAGCACTATATGTCCAAGCATGCTGAACAGACCAACCCGCAACTGTTTTATGAGACGCTCTCACACCTGAAAGTGCTGCGCGAAAAACTACGTGACTTCCAGCGGGCATCTGAACGATCACTGACGCTGCCAGACCTCATGCGGTTTGTGGGCATGTACGAAGAAGCCGAGCAGCAGATGATTAACACCAGCCCCTATAACCAGGACGCCAACGCCGTGCAGATCATGACTGTCTTTAAGGCCAAGGGACTGGAGTACGAGCATGTCTTCCTGCCGTGCTGCAGCGACGACGTCTGGGGCAGTGGCTCACGCGGTAATGCCAACAAACTAACCCTGCCGCCCAATCTGGCACCGATCCGCCACGCCGGCGCCACCGACGATGAGCGCTTGCGCATATTCTTCGTGGCACTGACCCGGGCAAAGTTCGGCCTCCACCTCACCAGCTTCGCCCAGAGCTACACCGGCAAAGCCACTAAGCGGCTCAAGTACCTCAACGAGCAAGAACAAACTGACGGCACCTTCCGCAGCATGATCTTGCCTTCCGACGTCCAAGTCGTGCTCGTCGAAAGTCACACCCCGCCAGAGCTTGAACGCATGGAACTGGACTGGCGCTCTCGTCACAGTGATGGTATAGCCGTCGCCAAGCTGCGCAGCCTACTGGAGGATCGGCTACACACGTACCGCCTCAGCCCGACGCACCTCAACACCTTTACCGACGTTGAGTACGGTGGCCCGGAAGCATTTTTTTACAATACCATTCTGCGCTTCCCACAGGCGCCGACGCTATCGATCCAGTACGGCAACGCCATGCATGAAACGATGGAGTGGCTCCAGCACTTCGTTGACCGCGAGCAAAAACCGCCCACCATCGATCAGACGGTGAATGAGTTCGTCCGGATTATCAGAGCCAAGAAGCTACCCGATCACCAAACAGAACTGGAAATCGAACGTGGCGAGAAAGCCCTGTCAGCCTACCTCTCGCAGCGTACCCGCATATTCAAGCCCGGCGACAGGGCAGAGTTCAATTTCTGGAACGAAGGCGTTTTCATCGGTGATGTCCACTTAAGCGGCAAAATTGACCGTATGGAAATAGACGAGGACAGGAAAGAAATCACCGTCGTCGACTACAAGACCGGCAGGAGCTACGACCGCTGGAAGAGCGATATGAAGCTGCACAAGTATAAACAGCAGCTCTACTGCTACAAGCTGCTCATCGAACACTCTCGCACGTTTGCCGGCTACACCGTCACCGAGGGCAGGCTGGAGTTTCTAGAGCCAGACCAAGCCAACCAGATTCACCACCTGTCACTGACATTCCAGGCAGCTGAGCTCGAACACATCCAGAAGCTCTTGCAAGCTGTCTGGCAGCACATTATGCGATTGGACTTCCCGGATGTCAGCGGCTACAGCCACAACCTCAAAGGTGCCTTGGAATTCGAACAATACCTTTTACAGGGCTTACACTAGCAAGGAAGAAACACCATAAGCATACACTAAATAGAGTGATACTGTGCTGGGGTAAAAGCGACTCATTTCGTCACGGGTATACGATGGTCGTGCCATCAACGACCGCAAAGCTCGTGAGTTTTTCCGGTTGAGATGTCTTCTCATCAAAAATATCAATGACTGCGACACCACGCACCAACAGGGCATCACCAATCATTGACCAGTGACAGCGCCAGGGGACTGCTTCGGCGCACATAATGGCTGCGGTTTTTTGACGGGCTAAGCTCAACAACTCCTCGATACCGGATGTAAAGGCATCGGCCTGCATATAGTCTGCGTAGCCCCGAAAACTTTTATTGCGCCAGCCGGTATTAGCCGAGTCTTTAGCGGCAGGCCGCAGACCACCGAGCTGCTCGAGGTGGCGGTAGTCTATACCGTACCGCTCCAGGTCACTACCAATTGTATCGTGGTTGAACTGCGGCGTATGTCGAGAACGCGGCACACTACGCACATCTACCAGCAGCTCAACTCTGTGGTTCAGTAGTATCCCGGCCAGTTCATCCAAAGTCCGTGTCGAATGTCCAATAGTGTATACCTTCATATACACTATTGTAACGGTATAGACAAATATTTATGCAGCAGCGAGTTGCTCGACAGGATTAATAACATAGACCGGTAGGTCGCCTTTGGTGAGCGTCGCGCCAACCGCCAGAGTATAAACCAACTTGGACATGAAAGCCTGCTTCTGAGCCATTGGGTCTTCAGGGTGCAATTTTTCAGCGATTTCCTGGAGCCGCCAAACGTCAACAGCGAAAGCCTGCAGCTTGCCGCCAGTTGCCGCACGTATAGCTTCTTGGTCAACTGTTTTTCCCTGAACAGTATTAAGTAGAATGAAGAATTCTTTGTGGCCTCCTTCGAGTTTTTTCGTAACTTTACCGTCGCCTTTCACTCTGCCCATGACTTCTGCGCCGTTATATTCTTCGTACTTCGGATCAGCTTTGTCGAAAGCACGATAATTACCGAATATGCCGTCCAGACCGTCTTCACTTATGCCGAGTGCACTGATCGAGCCGCGGATCTGGGATTCATATTTGATGGTGTTCGCGATAATCTGCGGTGCTTTGTCAATTGCGCCACAACCGCATTTTGAATCATGTTCATGTTCGTCAGTATGACCGCCAAAATTCAAACCAGCACCTTTAAGACGGTCGATTGCGCCAAAAAATGTTGCCTTGAGTGACTTGCCGGTCGCCCGACCGGAGCCAATTTCATCGGCAGCACCCATCGCCACGCCGGCACCAAATACTTTTGCACGGTTCAGTGATTTGTTCCTGCGACTGAAACCTTCCCATATTTCAAGCACTCCACGCCCATCACCGCAGCCGTCGTCATCAATTGGTTCGCCGTTCTTGTCCCGGTCAACATCAACAAGAATAGCAGGGTTCTTCACGACCTCAACGCCAGCAGCGATAGTAGCTTCGTCGACGTCCGTTCGTTCGCGCGTAGATATATCGCCCTCTCCGTAGCCAAGTCCATCGGCAATTTTAGTGATCTCGATACGCATCTGTTCCTCCTCGTATGATTGGTAAAAATATTCTTGGTTACTACTTGGATATCTATCTTCCATATACATTTGCCTCTTTTTTACTTAAGCCGGAGCAGGTGCGTGAACCGGCTGCTTATTTGACTCATTATCTGAAACTACTTTTTTCGGGTGAACACGAGTAGCGGCCCACTTGATGAGTGGCGGGGCAACGAAGGTCGTCAATACAACTACCAGCACGATGACTGAGAATAATTCATCAGTGAGCACACCGACAGACTTGCCGGTCGCCGCGAAGATAAGCCCGACTTCACCGCGCGAGAAAACGCCTTTAATAATACTAATTGGATGTTTCACAGATTCTCCTATTTACACACTAAAAACTAAAAAATACGTCTGGCGCTAAGGCTTAGCTTAAATCACAGACGAAATTTGGTTTT
>CAZWRS010000020.1:0-12513 GCA_964636435.1 uncultured Candidatus Saccharibacteria bacterium
CTATATTATACCACTGATTATAATTATATTCAACTATCCGTCGTATGTAGCGCCGCCAGTTGCGCAACAGGCGAGGCAACCGAATTACCGCCGGCTAGCATTGCAATCTGTGGCCCTAGCTAGGTTGCTCATCACAGTCCGCTCATTTCAGTTACGGGTTCTGGTTTCTGCCTGGCGTGCGTTATCAGTCCCATGCTGATTGCCATACGTCTTGTCGGTACAGGCGAAGTCGAGAGTGCGGCCAGTAACTTTCCTGCGTGTTTGCTATACTTGACCCAATCATAATTGGCCGCAACCTCTTTGGGCAGGCCGCCCTCCTCTTCATCACTCGCCACAGTGAGCGTTTCGACTGCCCCTTCTATGCCGCTGCCACCCCTACCATGCATAGCCGTGCCATAAGCCTGCTCAAAAGCAGCCTCAGGCTGATAGATATGTAGTCCTTCTCGTATACCAAGAGATGAGCTTACCTCATGAACTGCAGCGTTGAATGCATCATCCGTAATATACGCACTCATGCCGTCAGAGTGAACGTTCCTACCGCCAAGCTTGCTAATCTGCAGCCTTACTAATTGCTGGCGCATACTTTCTGCGAGCATCGGTTGTGCTCCTGGGTATTGCTCAATCAGGCCCTCTTCAGTCAGCAGACGATGCAGGGTTTCTTTAAAAACTCTTTTTGACTCCTCCCCCTCGAGCTCAGCGAATGGTCCGGAAGGGCTGGTTTCGTCAAGCAGTGCCCGAAACTCCTTAGTTCTCTGTATAACTTCAAGACGCGCTGGGCTGAAGCGATCGGATTCATTCTCCCATATGCCCTGCTTAACTTCTGAAACAGCCGTGCTAAAGGGTCCTTCCAGCGCCATACCATCCACCAGCACACTAAGTACCTGCTCGTCAGTCATATCTTTTTCGTCAAAAAATTCTTCGCGAAGCACGCTCAGACCCGCCTGGATATCCTTAGACGTCACCCCGTCTCGCTTGAGTCGCAGGTAGTTACCGGACTTCTCCACCCAAGGAGCGTCCGGCTGATCTATCGTTTCAATCACGACCGCGGACGGCGGCACAACCATTCCGTCACCAGGATTAAGCGTAAAGTAGGTATCGACACCATACAGTACGGCTGGCGTTCCATTCCCCTGCATCAAATCTTCCACTGGCGCTACCACCGTGAAGGGGCGATCAGAAAAGTTGCCTAGAATATGTGAAGTAACGGGATGGTTCAGTGACCAGTGCATAGTGCTTCGCGGGAATCGTTCGCGATCATCGCCAAACTCTACTGTCGAGCGCAGAACGCTCACGCCGCTATCGCCGCCCGCCACAAAAAAGGGCCGCACCTCGGTAGTATGCACGCCAACGAGGTGCTTGCTTGCGACAAGCTCCAGCTCAGCTTCGCTCAGCTGCTCGCCTGGCTCTTTTAGATCAACGCCCTCCTTGAGGCGATGGGAGCTTCTTTGGCTGCTGCTTCGGTCGTAGTCCCTCGCCTGAACTACCTGCTGCTTGGCCTCAATAACCTGAGTAGCATCCTCATCACCGGATAGAGCCATAACCACTTCCATCAGCCCTTGTTCATTTGGCCGCATACCAGTCCTGTCGGCTACTTCCTGCAATTCGCCGTCAATGGTGTGTATAGCTGTTGCCGCATAAATTTTGTCAAAGAACTCCAGTACATCATCCGAAAAGTCCCTATCTTTAAGCTGCTGCTTGAGAGCTTTGAGCTGGTCAATGATTACCGGATCAGTATGCGCCACACCAGTTTCTGCGAGCGAAATGGCTGCCGACACAAGTCCGTATGGAGTCGATGTAGCCACGAGGCGCACCTTTTCAGCGCCTACTTCAACCGCCCGTTCAAACGGATCGCCGTATGGATCAGCTCCCTGGTTTACCTCTGTCATCCAAACACCGAAATCATCGCCTGAGGTATGCAGCGGACGCTCGTCAGCCGTCAAAACCGCCGACATAGTTCCCTCCTCTACCGGCATAGTAGGCAGCTCTTCGCGGCCCCGAAACACTACCGTGACCTCGTCATGGCCTGGAATAGTAAACTCAGTGCGCAGAAAGCCCTCATCATCCTCAACCTCACGCCGGACCAAGCGTGCCTCAAGTCTTGATACCGCCTCTAGCTGATTAGGCAATATTTGTTCTGGCAGTGTATCTACATGGGTGGGGCGCTCAAGTACGGACATTGTTATATTTCGTTTTTGTTTTATTTAGGATACAATCATACTAGCATACTTTTGACTTTTTTGCAATATGAATATTTTAGGCATTGAAACAAGCTGTGATGAAACGAGCGTCGGCATTGTGCGCGATGGCCGTGAGCTACTGGCCTGCGTGACAGCCAGCAGCATGGAAATCCATGCTCAGTACGGTGGGGTCGTGCCGGAGCTGGCCGCCCGTGAGCATGTCCAGGCGATGACCCCGACGCTAGCGGGCGCTTTGAGCCAAGCGGGCTTGGACTGGGATGCAATTGATGCCATTGCCGTCACCTACGGCGCTGGCCTCGGCGGCTCCCTGCTGGTCGGCGTCATGACCGCGCGGACGCTGGCGATTACCAAAAACAAGCCGCTGTACGCGGTTAACCATGTCGAGGGCCACATTTACGCCAACTTCCTAACCACAACGTCGCTCGACGGTTTTACGCTGCCGAGTAAGCAACCGGCGTTCCCTTTGCTCGGCCTGATCGTCTCGGGCGGCCACAGCCAGTTGGTAGTGTGGCGCGATCACTTCGACTACACACTATTGGGCCAGACACAGGATGATGCCATCGGCGAGGCGTTTGATAAGGTTGCCAAAATCCTCGGCCTGCCCTACCCCGGTGGCCCGAGCATTGCTAAGAAAGCTGTTGAGGGCGACCCCTATGCGTACCCCTTCCCCAAAGCCAAGCTGGAACACAAATACAACTACTCCTATAGCGGGCTCAAGACGGCGGTCCTGCGCACCGCCCAGAAGGCCATCGGCGAGACCCATGAATTCCCCTCGTTCGAAATAGCCGGACGCTTAACTGAACAGCAAAAAGCTGATATCGCTGCCAGCTTCCAGCGTATAGCCGTCGAAACAGTGGTAGACAAAACCGTACAAGCCGTCGAAGAGTTCCAGCCACGGAGCGTCGTCATTGGCGGCGGTGTCGCCGCCAGTAGCGAGCTGCGCCGTCAGTTGGCCGCGCGGCTGCCCTTCCCGGCTGAATACACCGACCCCAAACTCTGCACCGACAACGGCGCCATGATTGCTGCCCTCGGACACTTTCATATGACAAAAGGCCGACCCACCGCCGATCCTTACTCGCTCGACATCGCCCCTAGTCTATCGATGTAGCCGAACGCTGCGGTGATATACGAATGTCCGAAGCGTATCTTCTCGTACCATCGTTGTCACTCCCCGCTAGTGGCAGCGGCGAGGACAGAGGTAGCGTCGCGGTGGAAGCGCACAATTTCCCGGACTTCATCGAGGTCATCAGTGATGTGATACAGCGCTTCATCACCAGGGCTAATCAGCCCCTCTTCGAGCAAACGGGTGCGGAAGAATTTATCCAGAGGCTGCCAGAACTCACTGCCGACCAAGATAATCGGCAGGCTCGGCATCTTGCCCGTCTGCACGAGCGTGACTGCTTCGAATAGCTCGTCGAGGGTGCCAAAGCCACCCGGGAAGACGATCAGCGCGCTGGCAGCATACACGAGCATCACCTTGCGGGCAAAGAAGTAGCGAAAAGCCATCGACTCGGTCGTGTAGTCGTTTAGCACCTGTTCGTGTGGCAGGTTGATATTGAGCCCCACGGATTTACCGCCGGCTTCGTACGCACCACGGTTCGCGGCCTCCATGATGCCGCCACCGCCGCCGGTCACAACGGTAAAGCCCTCTTTGGCCAGCATGCCGCTCAGCTCCCTGGCCTGCTGGTACGTCGCATCGCTCTCGGTCGAGCGAGCCGAGCCAAAAATAGTCACCGTGTAGTGATACTGGTTAATGAGCTTGAAGCCGTCAGTGAATTCCTTTTCAATGCGATCGACGCGCGCCTCGGTCTCGTGGTCAACAAGCTCCACAATCGCATCACGGTGCGCCACAAAGGGTTGTTTGGCAACATATTTTGTCTGCACGGGTATTGCCTTAAAACAGACTCAGCGTCAGCTGCGTCAAGGTTATCTTTTGTCTATTTTTGTTTTTGTCAATCATACGCACATTATAGCAAATCTCGAGGCTTTTGTCAATGCATCACCTGTTGCTTTTCAGGCGCACATCGGTTATGCTTAATGGTGAAAACAAAAAGTTCCGAGCTGTTTGCCCGGCGGGCACGTACCTTGCAAACAAACGATGAACAATTGGGAAACTTATAGAATGCTTTCACGTGAAAGCCTTGTATGGTTTTGTGCCAATTTCATATGAAAAGGTGACAGAGGTAGCAGTGAGGTGCCGCAGGTGGTACAGTAGGGGTGTGTAAAGTCGCGCCGCACCCTGCAGCGACCCATACCAGGGCGTTGACGCACCCACAATAGACGCCGTCATTCATTATTTGCAAACAGTTAAACGGAACGAGTACATGAAGCTACCGAAGGTTTACGAACCGGACCAATACGAAAGTGATATTTACGCCCTCTGGGAGAAGAGCGGGGCGTTTCAACCGAAGGCCGCACCGTGGTGGCAGGGACAGGACACGTACAGCCTGGTGGTGCCGCCGCCAAACGCCAACGGTAACCTGCATATGGGCCACGCACTCAACCATGCCATCATGGACGTGGCTGCCCGCTATCATCGGATGACGGGAAAGCAGACGCTGTTCGTACCTGGGGCAGACCATGCCGGCTTTGAAACCCAAGTGGTTTATGAACGGCAACTGGAGACACTCGGCAAGAGCCGCTTTGATTTCAGCAGGGAAGAGCTGTACCAGCAGATTTGGGACTTCGTTGCCCAGAACAGAGGTAACTACGAATCGCAGTTCCGGCGCCTCGGCGACAGTGTCGACTGGGAGAGCTATGTTTTTACGCTGGACGAGAAAATTGTCCGACAGGCCTACGGCACGTTCAAGAAAATGTGGGACGAGGGCTTAATATACAGAGGTGAGCGACTGGTAAACTTCTGCACCTACCACGGTACCGGCTTTGCTGATATCGAGGTAGAGCACAAGGAAGAGCAGGGACAGTTGTGGCACATCACCTACCCCCTAACCGATGGCTCGGGTAGCTTAACGGTCGCAACCACCCGGCCGGAAACGATGCTCGGTGACGTGGCAGTAGCCGTCCACCCAGAAGATAAGCGGTACAAGGGCTACCTCGGTAAGACCGTCAAGCTGCCCCTTACGCAGCGCCAAATTCCGATCATAGCTGATGAGATGGTTGACCGTGAGTTCGGGAGCGGCGCGGTTAAGATTACACCGGCCCATGACCCCAATGACTATGAGGTAGCTGAGCGGCACGACCTACCGATGGTTACCGTCATAGCTAATGACGGCACCATGCTGCACGATGTACCAGAGCCGTACCGCGGTCTCTCTGTGGAAGAGGCCCGGAAAGCTGTCGTCAAAGACCTGGAAGATTTGGGGCTGCTGGAAAAAACCGAAAAGCACACACACAGCGTTGGCCACTGCTACAAATGCGGTACCGTCATCCAGCCGCTGCTGCGTGAACAGTGGTTCGTCGACATCCAGCCGCTGGCAAAACCAGCCATCAAGGCGCTGCGAGACGGCAAGATCACTTTCTACCCGGAGTCCAAAAAAGACCAGCTGATTACGTATTACAAGAACTTACGCGACTGGAATATTTCGCGGCAGATTGCCTGGGGCATCCCGATTCCCGCCTTCCAAAACGTGGATGATCCGGAAGACTGGATTTATGACGAGCGGGTGACCGAAGAGATCATCGAGGTCGACGGCAAGACCTACCACCGCGATCCGGATGTGTTCGATACCTGGTTCTCCAGCTCCAGCTGGCCGTACGCCACCCTCGATTTTCCTGATAGCCAGAAGTTTAAGGACTTCTATCCTTTAAGCCTCATGGAAACCGGCGCCGACATCCTCTTCCCGTGGGTATCGCGCATGATCATGTTCGGTCTCTACGTTACCGGGGAAGTGCCGTTTAAAGAAGTTTACTTGCACGGCCTGGTACTCGACGAAAAGGGTCAGAAAATGAGTAAGTCCAAAGGGAACGTCATTAACCCGATGGACAAGCTGGAGCAGTACGGTGCTGACGCCCTGCGGCTCGGCATCATCACCGGACAGACACCGGGCAACAACCAGCCCTACAGTGAGACGAAGCTGGTCGGCGCCCGCAATTTCTGCAACAAACTGTGGAACGTCGCCCGTTTCGTCGGCGACAAAATTGGCGAGGACTACGAGCACGACGGTAAGCCCCAGGTCAAAACTCCTGCCGATGCCTGGATGTTGCGTAAGCTACAACACTCAATTGAGACCACGACTGGTCTCATGGAGCAGTACCGCTTCTCTGAAGCCTCAGAGCTCGTCTACCACCTGTTGTGGGATGATTTCGCTGACTGGTACATCGAAGCCAGTAAAACGGCCCTCAATGCCTCTATGCTGGTCTACGGGCTGGAAACTATCCTGAAGCTCGCCCATCCCTTTGTCCCATTCGTCACCGAGACAGTCTGGCAGACTGCCGAGTGGACCGGTAACAGCCTGTTGATTACCAGTGAGTGGCCGAAGCCGCACAAGGCTGACAATAAGCAAGCCGACATCTTTGAGGAGATTAAGAGCATTGTGTCGGAGGTGCGCTACATTAAATCTGCCCTCAAGGTTACCGGCGGCGTGAATATGTATCACACGGGTGATGAGTTCATCACGGAGCACGCTGAAGTGATTAAGTCGCTCGCCAAACTGGCTGGCGTCACCGAAGTTAAAGACGGCTACGGCCTACACCTGACGAATACTAAGCGCCGTGTTTGGCTGGATATCGATCAGGAGGTCGCCCGGCACTTTGTCGCCGAACTAGACAGCAAGCTCGCTACCCAAAAGCAGCTCATCAAGAACCTCGAGGGTCGACTGGCTAATAAGTCCTACGTCAAGAACGCGCCGAAACAGATCGTCGAACAGACTAAAGAGCAGCTAGCCGAAGCTCGAGAAATGCTCAAGAAGGTCGAAGACGAGCGCAGCCGCTTCGCAAGCTAATCAGCCGGCTCGAGGGCTTTACGGATGTGGGCGACGCTTTCTTCAGGGCGGAAGCTATCGAACCATAACACATGCCAACCCAGTCGCTCAGCGGCCATCAGGTTGGTGCGCGAATCATCGATAAATAGCACTTCCGCCGGGTCGCATTCGGTCCACTCCTGGGCCACCTCAAAGATGCGCGGCTCCGGCTTGATGGAGCCGACTTTTGAGGAGTCAATAATCGAGTCGTAGGTAACGTCCGGCAGGGCTTTGCGCGCAAAGAGCTCATCAATAAAGCCAGGCATGATGTTGCTGAGTAGCCCAACGTGGTAGTTGTCGGCTGCCCAGACGGCCAGCTCGCGCATCTCCTCGATAGGCTCCACCGTCTCCATATAGTACGGCTGCCAATCAAAGTAGGGTACGCCGAGACGCTCGGAAAATGCCTGGTTAAACCCCTCCATGGTCAGTTCGCCCCGGCAGGCCACGTCATTGTAGTGCCAAAAAGCGGTCTCAATCTTATCTGCCGGCACATCAATATCTTGCGCCAGCTTCCCAAACGCCCGGTGATAAAACCGCACGAGCACGCCGTTGATGTCGAAATAGACGAAGCGCACGCCGCTCTTGCTGCGTTTCTTGCTATCAACCGGTGGCACCGTATCTCCCATCAGCTCGCTCAGTGTCAGCCCGAGCGCACCGGCAATATTCTGAATCGTGAAAATAGACGGGGACTTGATAGCGCCGCGCTCAATCTTAGCCAGCGTCGAATAACTCAACCCAGCCTTCTGGCAAAGCTCCTGCTGGGTTAGGCCAGCTTTCTTGCGCGCATCCTGCAAGGACTTCCCGAGTCCCACCTCATCCATAGCATAATAGTACCAACTTGGCGTCGGTAATCCAAGAAAAAGCTAGCCGTTTAGTGCTAGTTCGACGGCACGACAAGCGCCATGATCGTCACTACCGCCAAGAAGAGCACGAGCCCCGCGCCGCCAGCTACGATCAGCGAATTTGTCGTATTACCGCCGGTCTGACGCTGCATCTTGGAGAACACCCAGGCGGCGAACCCAACCCCGGCCAAAAATCCAATCATCGCATTTGAAAACATAGCTCTATGGTACCACGTTACAGCTGATTACTGACCGGTGACTCAGAAGGCTAGCTGCGCCGCTATGTCCGCCAGCGCGGCATGATCCGGCTCGGCTGACATATCAGGGCTGTTGCGGAACTCAGCCACCGTATGAAAGGGAATGAGGTGGACATGGGCGTGCGGCACGTCGATGCCGACAATCTGCTGGCCGACGTACGGAGCAGGGAGCACTTCGCGGATGCGCCGCGCCACCTTCTGGACTGTACGCATCAGTGCCAGATAATCAGCCTCATCCAAATCCCAGACGAATTCCACCTGCTTCTTGGGGATTACCAGCACATGTCCCGGCTGGACGGGGTGTATATCCATGAATGCCAGCGTCTGTTCGTCCTCATAAACTTTATGACTGGGAATCTCGCCCTTAATGATCTTGGTGAAAATTGAATCGTTCATAGTAGGTTTATTGTAATATACAAGGGAAATGTCATTTGCGAGAAAATTCGGATTACGACTCACCGCTTCGCTGTTCGGGCTGGCTATCTTTGGGCTCGCTGTCACGTTCTCCCTTAATAGCGTCTTCGGCACACCCAGTCATCTAAAAACTACGCTACGAGACGGGGGTGTTTACGAGGTCATAGCGACAGAAATTGCGGCGCAACTGGCAACCGATGCACACACCAGCACCGACATACCGGTAGACCGTGAAACATTCCACCAGGCCGCCAAAGCAGCCGTCACGCCCGAGCTCGTCCAGCAGAACAGTGAAAAGATCATTGACGGAACCTATGCTTGGCTGGATGGCAGCACACCGACTCCTGACTTTCAGGTAGATACCGCCGCGATTCAGCAACAAATGTCCGCCAATCTGAGCCAGGCCGCAGCGGATCGGCTCAGTACGCTGCCAGCCTGTACGCTCGCCCAACTGCAACACACGGACATGAGCACGCTCGATCCGTTTTCGATCCCATGCCGGCCGCCTGGCATGAATGTCGCGACTATCCGGCAACAGTTCGCCCAAAATATCGGAACAGGCAACAGCCTGCTGCCTGATGAGCCCGTGACAGCAAATGACCTGACCAGCAGTGATGGCCAACAGGTATTCGCCCAGGCCGGACACGTCCCGGACGTGTTTCAGCTTGGACTAGTATTGCCCTGGATATTTGGCATGCTGGCAATTTTGACTGCTGCGGTGGTTGTCTTCTTTAATGTGCCACGCTTAAGAGGGGTGACACCCTTGTCCATTTCGCTGCTCATCACCGGTGTGCTGCTGCTGGCAGCCATGACGATTGTCTCGTTCATCTTCCAGCAGATTGGTGCAAGTATCGCCAGTACGGGCAATGAAGCAGGAAACGCCGCTCTCACCGTCGCCCAGACCCTCACCAAACAGGTCAACGGCCCACTCAGGGTCTTTGCCGCCGCCTACCTGCTGATCGGTATTATCGGGCTTGTGGTGCCACGCTTCATCAAACCGGGCCCGCAACCTATCATGTCACCACCAGCACCAGACGGTACGCCCAATGTGCCACCAGCTCAGCAGCGCACGCTGTAAGTAAAAAGGGCTGTTGCATATTGACGGGGAAGGATACGCTGCACGTGCACGGAGCTCATCGATCAGTCCACGCGTACCTCCCGTCCTCAACAAAAAGCAAATGACCCACCTGAAAAAAGCAGTGGGTCACTTCCTCCTGGCGGAGAGAGAGGGATTCGAACCCTCGGTGCCGTTGCCGGCACACTTGTTTTCGAGACAAGCCAGTTCAACCACTCCTGCACCTCTCCGTACTGGCAGGTATTGTACGGCAGTCTCTGTTAATTTGACAAATAATGTAAAAAGTATTGACCTACTATGCCTTATGTACTATACTCTAGGTATACTACTATGGTATTGACACGATATGAACGAACGTTGCTTGACGGCTGGGAAGAGACCTACAAGAAGGGTCAATTGACTTTTTGGATTCTCTTTTCGCTGATCGACAGGGGCAGGCACATGAATGACATCAAAGACATGCTCCACCGCCTGACGAACAAGACACTCACCGCCGATGACCAGAGTATGTATCGCGCGCTCCGGCGGCTCAATGACGCCGAGCTCATAGAGTACATGCGAGTGCCGAGCGAAAGCGGCCCGGACCTAAAGCTGTATTCATTAACTGAAACCGGCGAAAACGTCCTGCGCGCTTTTGCCGAGCGTAATATCTCGTCGGTCTATTATGACCCGGCTATCAAAAAACGACTCCATAAATTACAAGAAAGGAAATAACGATGGAGACAGCAGCAAAGCCCATGGGGAGAGTACAGCGGGGGTGGGAAATAACCAAGAGTGCATGGCACGTGTTGAAGTTGGACAAAGAACTGGTCGTTCTTCCGATACTGAGCAGTATCTTTAGTATTCTCGCGGTCGTTGGCGTAGTAGCTCTGGCGCTGCTTGGCGCACATTACCTGGCCGGTATATCCTTTACAGATACGGCGTCCACCGCTGCCGAAGAGCAATCCTGGTCGTACGCGGCACTATTCGTGATTTATCTGCTGACGGCTTTTATTGTCAATTTCTTTGGTGCGGCCATCACTTTCGGGGCAATGGAACGATTTAGGGGCAATGACCCGACCGTCCGGAAGAGCATTGCAGCCGCAAAACATCACGTAGCCTCAATCGCCGGCTTTAGTCTGCTGACCGCTACGATTGGATTTATCTTGCAAGTCCTGGAAGAGCGGGTGCCGCTTGCTGGCAAAATCGCGCTCTGGCTCGTGCACGCCAGCTGGTCAGTCGCCTCAATGTTTGCCATACCGGTTATTGTCATGAGCGACAAGTCGACCGGCCCGATAGAAGCTACCCGCAAATCCGTCGATGTGATCAAAAAGACTTGGGGCGAGGCGGCCGTCTCGCAAATTGGCATCGGCTTCATCCAAATGATTTCGATCTTCGGCTGGATTTCTCTCTACCTCGCGGTCATTACCATCATTGGCGTCGCACAGCCGACGGCTGTTGCGCCCGCCCTCATCGGCCTGACTGCCTTTATGGTTGTCGGCCTCTTCGTCACGAGCATTGTGTTTTCAGCCCTGTCCTCGATAGCCAAAGCGGCGGTCTACCACTATGCAACGACCGGGGAGTCGCCCGAGATGTTCAATAAGCAGCTCATGCGTGACGCCATGACGACCAAAAAAGCTCGCAAGATCTTCGCCTAGGGTAGCCTCGTCCCTATCTTTCGCTGGATGGACGGGGTACAATAGGGGTAATGATCGAGTACCTGCGCAGCACGCGGTACAGCCCGACCACTAAGAAGCAGGACAAGCTTCAGCCTGGCTCGTGGATCCGCGTCGAAAAACCAGATGAGAACGAGCTGAAGACGCTCACTGATAAGTTTGGCTTGGAAGCCGAGATTATTCGTGATGCGCTCGATCCGCATGAAGTACCACGCGTTGAGGTCGAAGGAGACAATCTCTACTTCATTACCCGTATCCCTGGCGTTGATGATGATTTCAATGACTTCACGACACCGTTGATGTTCGTGCTTGGCCGCTCGCAGGTGTTTACGATTAGCCGCAATCCGCTCGGCCGGCTCTGGGAGCCGTTCATCACCCGCAGCACCGCGCCGACCACCCAGCAGACCAAATTGTTCCTCACGATGATGGAAGCGGTCGTCAGTCAGTATCAGCACCGCATGGACTCCATCAACCGCCAGATGCGGGCAGCTACGAGCGATATCTCGACCTTGCGACCGCGCGACATCACAATCTTCGTAGAGTACGAACGCAAGCTCAATGACTATCTGGATGCGCTCATCCCGACGAATGTAGCTCTGGAGAAATTTCTGAGTGGCCGCCTCCGCCGCCTGTACGAGGATGACCGTGACCTGGTCGAGGATCTCTCGATTGATGCCGAACAGCTCATTATTCGCTGTAAGAGTATGCTGCGAACTATTACCAACGTTCGTGACGCTTACCGCGCCCTCATGGATACTCGCCTGAACGAAACCATCCGCCTGCTGACGGTCATTACCGTGGCACTGACCATCCCGACCATGATAGCTGGCCTCTATGGCATGAATGTCGATATACCCGGCAATGAGAACGACCCCAACTACTTCTTCGCCATTATGTTTGTAAGTTTAGGTAGCGCCTTTTTGCTCAGCTACTACTTCCTCAAGAAACGCCAGTAGGGCAGGTGAGGCTAGCTTTTATCTGTTAATTATGCTAAAATCCCCTCTGTTCTGCGCCTAAAAAGGGAAAGAGCAGACCGAGCGGCGTTTTACTCGACCGCCCGGCGCGATGAGAATAGCCGCTAAGTTTGTCTCATCACATGCACCCGTAGCTCAGCTGGATAGAGCGTCAGTTTGCGGTACTGAAGGTCGTAGGT
>CAZWRS010000021.1:0-11266 GCA_964636435.1 uncultured Candidatus Saccharibacteria bacterium
ATAGTAGTTGTAGCCAACCTGCAACTTCTCCTATTTTTACAAAAATAGTATATTGGTACATGTAAGTAGAAAATAAAAAACTTACAAAAACGGATATCCGATATCGCTCGATTCGGCGAGAGCCGATGAGAGCGGTCAGTCAAAGCCATGGACGGTAAGCGCTATATAGTAACTATTAAAGAGCGGATTTACCGTCCGGGCTCCACGCAACACTACCGCGGATGCTGGTAGTGTTTTTGTGCTTTTTAGGATTCGTTAGTACTATTGAACACATAAGATGAAAAATATAAAAAGGCTTGCATTACTTCTTGCACCATTCCTGGTCCTGTTTGTGATGCTGTTGCTGACGGATCCATTTCAGCTGCCGCTGATGCTTCTCATGGTTCCGTTTTTACTCTTTGGCCTAGGCTGCTTTTTGGTGATACGGGAGCTATTGAAGCTCATACCTGTTTCTGTAAGAAGAAGGAAAGTGATTGCTGGTGTACTGACGTCTGTCTTGCTGCTTGCGATGTTATTACAATCAATCCGACAGCTCTCGCTTAAGGACCTGCTTATTCTCAGTGCGCTGCTCATCGGTGTAACGTTTTACGTACGCCGTATAGACATTTAGGCCAACCGGGGCTCAGCTTGTCTGCCTTTTTCACGCATCTTTTAGTGTAGCGTGGTTTTGCTATACTAAATGTAGCGATGAATTCTCAAGAACAAGAGCATGCACCATCTCTCGAATTGCCTCAAGCACCCGCACCGGAGCGAGTGAGTGCGCCTGCGCCCGAACGGGGGCAGGTGGCGGTGACCTCTGAGGCGCAGGCTGCTGCCACGCTCGAGCAGGCTGGTGGACAATCAGCTGTGCCGCAAGTGCCACCACCCATGGTTCCTGCGCAAACGAGCAGCCAGCCCCAGGCTGATCCGGTGCTTCAGTCAGCCGTGGGCGGAGCAGCCTACCCGCAAATTGCAGATGACAATGATCTTATCGAGAAAGAATGGGTGCTAAAGGCCAAGGAGATTGTGGCGCAGACGGCACATGATCCCCATTTGCAGAATGAAGCAATCAGTCGCTTCAAGGCCGACTACCTGAAAAAGCGCTATAACAAAGATATTAAGCTGAGCGAAGACGAGTAGGCGTATGACTACTGTATTAATTATTTTTGGGATTTTTCTTCTTCTCGTGGCAATGGCCGCGCCGATTATATTTCTACAGGTGCGCAAGATATTCAGAGAGCAAAAAAATTTCGAGCGAGGCCTCAAGATGGTGCCACTGCTCATTCACTTGCCGCCATCTAGTGATGACACAGAAGCGGGCGGCAGGGACGTGCGTGATGTCGTGGAAGAGAATATTTCCAAGGCACAGGTCATGTATAACATCATTGCCGGTACGGTACAGAAAGGCCTCAAGCATGATTTCTATGGCCAGCGGCACTTCTCCTTCGAGATTGTCGGCAGTAAAGGCTTCGTGTACTACTACGCAGCCGTACCGATCGCACTAGTCGAAGTCGTGAAGCAGGCAGTGGTTAGTGCCTACCCATCAGCTCGCCTCGAGGAAGTAGCCGAGCACAATATATTTAGTCCGGTCGGCAAGATTAGTGGCACCGTTGGTGGTGAGCTGACACTCAAAGAGCACTTCGCCTACCCAATTGCGACCTACCAGGATTTAAAGCGTGATGCGATGCAATCAATCCTTAATGCGCTCTCTACGCTTGATAAAGAAGACGGCGTAGGTATTCAGATACTAATGCGGCCGGCAAATCCCGGATGGCGCAAGGTTGCATCCGGCGTGGCGAGTCAAAAGCGGGGCGGTGAAAGTCATCGCCAGGGGGCCGATGCCCTACTCTGGTGGCTGCGCAATATCCCAAAGGCGTTTTTCCAGCCGCCAGACGAGGGCAAAGAGAAGTCCGATAAGAAAGACTTATCATCGCTCGAGCACGCAGTTCTCGACTCAATAGATGAAAAGACCAGGCACCCGGGCTACGAGGTGCTTATACGTGTGGTGGTTTCCTCTAATATTTCCCAAAAAGCACAGGGGATTCTCAATAACGTCGTGGCTGCGTTTGCGCTGTTCGATGCCCAGGGCAAGAATGGCTTCAAGTTTACGCCGGCCAAAGACATAGAGCGGTTTGTGACGGCGTATATTTTGCGGTTTTTCCCGCAAGCCTCGAACAAGAGTGTGCTCAACTCAGTTGAGCTGGCCACGCTATTCCATTTTCCTGACCAGAGGAATATTCCAACCTCCCAGTTGGAGCGCCAGGCTTCCAAACAAGTCGATGGTCCACGCAACGTGCCCGACGAGGGTCTCTTATTAGGCTATAACATCTTTCGTGGTGCCAAGAAGCCGATACGATTGGCACTCGGTGATCGTCAGCGGCATATGTACGTTGTAGGACAGACGGGTACCGGTAAATCTACCTTCCTTGAGAATATGGCGTTGCAGGATATGCTGAATGGCGATGGTTTTGCCTTCGTCGATCCGCATGGTGATACGGCAGAAAAGTTACTGGCTATGGTGCCCAAAGAGCGCACTGAGGATGTTATTTACTTCTGCCCATCTGATATGGACTACCCCATGGGGCTTAACTTGTTCGAATTTTACACGCCGGAGCAGAAAGACTTTCTCATCCAGGAGACGCTCAGTATGCTCTACAAATTGTACGACCCCCAGCGGCAGGGTATTATCGGACCACGTTTTGAGCGCATATTTACCAACTGTGCGCTGCTGCTCATGTCCGACCCCAAGGGCGGCACGTTTGTTGACATACCGAAGCTGCTGATTGATCCACCATTCATGAAGGATAAGCTCAAGTATGTTACTGACCAGAATGTGCTCGATTTCTGGACTAAGGAGTGGCCCAACTCTCAGCGTTCCAACGAGGCCGGCGAAGTCATCAGCTGGGTGGTCAGTAAGTTCGGTGCTTTCTTGAGTAACGAAATGATGCGAAACATCATCGGCCAGACGAAGAGTTCGTTTAACCTGCGCGACATTATGGACAATAAGAAAATCCTGATCGTGAACTTGAGTAAGGGGAGGACTGGTGATCTGAACTCGCGTCTGCTGGGCATGATCTTCGTGATGAAGTTCCAGGCTGCCGCCATGAGCCGGGCAGATATTCCGGAGTCGGAGCGTAAGGACTTCTGTCTGTACGTGGATGAGTTCCAGAACTTCTCGACGGATTCATTCGCCACTATCATGTCTGAGGCTCGGAAATATCGCCTGAACCTGGTAGTCGCCAATCAGTTTACGACCCAGCTATCTGATGAGATTCGTGAAGCCGTATTCGGTAACATGGGTTCGATTATCGCCTACCGGGTCGGTCAAAACGATGTCGACGCTCTTACGCGGTACTTCCAGCCATTGTTTGATGCGGAGGATCTTCTGCGTGTGCCGAACTATAACGCTATCGTCCGTACTTTGATCAATGGTGTGCCGACCCAGCCCTTCAGCATGGCTGCCTTGCAGCCGCTCGGTAACCCGAATTCGCAGTTAGCCGATGCGCTCAAGCAGCTGACAGCCGCAAAATACGGTCGTCCACGAGCGACGGTGGCTGCTGAGATCAATGAACGCCTCGCCACCAAAGAGTCGGTAAAGCCGTCACTTGGCGCTGGCAATCCGTTTGCTGCTGGTCCGGCCCGGCCCGCGGCCGCCCAGCGCCCAGCTGGAGTGCCTTCCGCAGCCGCGCCGGGTTCATTCCTGGATAATTGGCTCGCCAAGCGCAAGGCGGCTCCAAGAGCCCCACAGAGCCCAGTCCAGAAGACCATACCGCCTGCGCCTCCGGCACCGGCCGCCCCTGCGCCCGTGCAAGCTGCCGAAGCTGCCGTCAGCAGCGCGCCGCCTGCATCGCCAGCACCGCAGTCCCAACGGGAGCTCACGACCGCACCCGTAGCCGCCGCATCGCCCTCACAAGCCCCCTCAGCGCCAGAACAGCCCGCGGAGCCAGCGGCCGCCGCCTTGCCGGAAGGGGAGACGCCCAAAGAACTGCCGGCTGCAGGTACGGAGCAATCCGCGTCTTCCGAGCCTGCCGCCAAAGAAGTCGTTCATCATTTGCGAGAAGAAGAGCAGGACCCCGAAGATACAATCTATATTGATCAGGACGGTACGTTGCATCTTCGCTACCAGCGAGATCGTAACGGGCGGTCAGAGCCGTAGCTGCAGGGCCTGCATGGCGCCGCTGTTGGCGCCTAGGTTTTATTGCGCCTAAGCAGGTGCCCGACGAGCTCAACGAGCAAGCCGACAACGAAGCCCATGCCTAGTAGTATGAAGAATATCGACAAATTATATTCGAAGCCGTAGTGCTTGGCCATGAAGAGCACTACGCTGCTACCGATGAGTGCGATGATACCACCGCCCAGGATACCAGAGGGCCTGGCAATGGTTTTGGCGCCGATTTCACTGACCGGCTCAACAGCTCTGTGATGGATGAGCTTACTGAAGCTACGTTCAGCCGGTGCTAACTGGCTATGGATCTTTCTAATGGTCTTGTTGTATGCGTCGCGCTTCAACTCCCGCTGCAATCCCATCACGGGCTGACTGGAGTTGCCATGCTGTGGCTGCTCAACCGATATCTCTTCGGTGCTGAGAGCCGCCTCATGGATGCTCTCTTGCAGCTTATCGATACTGTGGTTGTGCTCTTCAGCACCTTCGGCTGCTTCTAGCCTTGGCTTTAGTGCATCCTGCCGAGACTCGGCTGCTTCGTGCAGATCATCAAGGTGCTCCTTGCCAGCCTCACCATGGTGACGATATTTCTCGCTCATCTAAAAACTCCCCGCTGATGTAAAGTCGGTCTTTACGATTGCTAGCTCTTTGGCAAGCAGCCTGCTGCGTGCAAAGAAGTAAGCAATAAAGGTGGTGACGGCGAAGCCGGCGGTGAGCGCCGTGCCTGGGCCGGTTTCCGGTAGCGTCTGCACGGTTAATTCGGTGGTTTTGGCGATGCTCGGCGGCAGTTTGATATTCACGGAGTTGCCGTAATAGACGTTCGTCATAGTCATATCATACGAGCCCGGGTCAGACGCTGATACGGGGGTCTGCGGGATGGGATCCTTGACTTTGACGGTTATTTGCTTGGTAAGCGTTGCGCCAGCAGCAATGTCCTCTTTGGACCAGCGGACAATTTGCTGGTCATCGTCCATGTCGCCGCCATGCAAATCCACAACCTCTGCATATTCAAGTACGTCCGACATATTTTCCTCAACAATGAAGTCTTTGATAACTTGTGAACCCTTGTTGGTAGTACTCAAGGTGTAGATGATGACGTCGTTAGCGTTTGCGAGCGTGCCGTCAGCATCAGGTATGTCCTGCGTTTTATTGCTGGCGGTCTTAAGCATCTCGAGGCAGGCAGTCATCGAGTCGTCGTTCTCAGCTTCTGGGCAGGGGTAGCACTCGTTTTGATTTGATTGGATGCCGGGTATATTCGGACAGACGTCACATTCTTCGAGAGTGGTTTGAGTGCCGGGTATATTCGGACAGACGTCTTTAGGCGGCTGTGGCTTTGGCGCCGCTGGTTTCTGGGGTGGTTTCGGTTTGGGTTTCGGTTTGGGTGCCGGAGGGGTGTAGTGTCCAACGGTGACAATATTGGCACAGCTGAACATAATCATGATCGTTTGGCCCTGCACATTTTTCATAACGAGCATTTTGTAGGTGGAGGAGGCCCGGCTATCCCATGCCCAGAGGTTACGCATGTAGTAATTCTTGCCGTTGATATGCACGGTTGATTCGTTAGTCGGCTTACCGGTCCGGGCGATCTTCGGCCCCTGTGGCACGCGACCCATGGAGCGGAGCTGTTTATTGTGGGCGGTTGATTTAACGTTCTGGACAGAAGACTGCGCGAGCATGTCGCAACTCACACCATGGTAGAGCAGGATCTCAGCAAAGTTCTGTGTGTTCATCCGGCAGTAATTGACTGCTTGTTCCCGTGAAGAGAAGCCGCCCCTGATGATGTCGCTGTTTGATTCAGCCAGGGTGGGTTCGGGCGGTGAGACGATGGCAAAAACCTGGACGAGCATTGCCAGGATGATAAAGGCAATGCCGGTTCGTCGGACAGCTGCCTCCTGATTCATGCGCCGCGCATAAAACGAAACCTCGCCGATAAGGCTAGGGTTGAAAGGTAGGTTGCTGAGCAGTTTTTTGAACATTTTTAGTTTCCGCGTTTTTGTAAATTGCTACTGCTTATTGAACCATAAATACATGTGTTCAAACAACCCCTTTACAGTTGTAGGCAGTGGATAAATGCGATATACTAGTAGTTGACGAAAGATAAGGTGATAAGAGGGTTTATTATAAGTGGCTAAACAAAAAGCAGGATATTCTGCTGATCAAATTCAGGTTCTAGAGGGATTAGAGCCGGTTCGTAAGCGCCCGGGTATGTACATTGGCGGAACCGGTGTCGAAGGTTTGCACCACCTCGTGTGGGAGATTGTTGATAACGGCATTGACGAAGCGCTTGCTGGGCACGCGACAACGGTTGAGGTGACATTGCTGGAAGACGGCGGCGTAAAAGTCTACGATGATGGGCGCGGTATCCCGACTGACGTTCACCCAAAGACCGGCAAGAGCACGGTCGAGACGGTTTTGACAGTGCTGCACGCTGGCGGTAAGTTTGGCGGCGGTGGCTATAAAGTATCGGGCGGTTTGCACGGCGTCGGTGTAAGTGTGGTTAACGCCTTATCCACGCGTTTGGTTGCACGCATCTATCGTGGGGGCAAGATTCATGAGCAGGAATTTTTGACCGGTGTGCCGCAGGGCGACCTAAAGGTTGTGGGCAAGACAGATAGAACCGGTACGGAAATTACGTTCTATCCTGATGGTACAATTTTTGAAACAACGAAGATTAGTTACGAAACAGTGCTTGATCGGCTGCGCCACGCAGCGTACCTCACAAAAGGTATCCGCACATCAATTATTGATGAGCGCACGAACACTCGGTACGGCTTCTACTTTGAAGGTGGTATCCAATCGTACGTGAAACACTTAAATGTCGGCAAGGAAGTCGTCGATGACGATGTGTTCTACGTCGATAAGCAGGTGAAAGATGTCCAGGTGGAAATCGCTCTGCAGTACACTGATGCTTTCAATGAAACCATCAAAGCGTTCGCCAACAACGTCTATAACCCAGATGGCGGTACGCATCTGACAGGATTCCGGGCAGCATTGACCCGCGTCATCAACGATTACGCGCGCAAAAACGGACTGCTCAAGGAAAAAGAAGAGAACTTATCCGGCGAAGACACCCGCGAAGGTCTGACCTCAGTGATTCTCGTTAAGCTGCCGGATCCTCAGTTCGAGGGGCAAACCAAGAATAAATTAGGTAACCCCGAAATTCGTGGTTACGTCGAGCAAGTGCTGTCGGAATATCTCGGCTATTACCTCGAGGAACATCCGACCATTGCCAAGAAGATTGTCGGTAAGGCACTGCTGGCAGCGCGAGCCCGCAAGGCAGCTCGTGCCGCTCGGGACAATATCATTCGCAAAGGCGTGCTTGAGGGCTCTGGACTGCCAGGCAAGCTCGCGGACTGCTCAAGCAAGGACCCGAGCAATTCCGAGCTTTACATCGTTGAGGGTGACTCGGCTGGTGGTTCCGCTAAGAGTGGACGCGATAGTAAGACACAGGCAATTCTGCCGCTCCGCGGTAAGGTCCTGAACGTCGAACGCGCTCGTCTGGACAAGATGCTGGCGAATAATGAAATTGTGACGCTCATCAAGGCGCTCGGTGTAGGCATCGAGGAGCAGTTCAGCATGGACGGGCTGCGCTATCATCGGATTATCATCATGACAGATGCTGACGTCGACGGTAGTCACATTAGTACGCTACTACTGACATTCTTCTTCCGGCACATGCAGGAAATAATCGATGGTGGCTACTTGTATCTGGCAAAACCGCCGCTATATCTCCTGAAAGGTGCTGGCAGTAAGCGCTGGTATGCCTATAGCGACCAAGAGCGAGACGCTATCGTCGATCGCCTGATTGAAGAGCGTAAGAAGCGCGGCACCGCCATCAATCCGAAGGACGATCGTAAGAAACAGGCTGGTCTGACTGATATTCAGCGCTATAAGGGGTTGGGTGAAATGGACGCCGAACAGCTCTGGGAAACGACCATGAATCCGGAGAACCGTGTACTCGTACAGGTGCGGCTCGAAGATGCAGAGCGAGCGGACGCCATATTTAACAAGCTCATGGGTACTGAAGTAGAACTGCGCAAGAACTTCATACAGACGCATGCGAAATTTGTGAAAGATTTGGACGTATAAGATGGATGACGATAACGCAATGAACCAAGACCAAACGCCGATGGATAAGGCACAGGACGAACCGCGTCTGGAGCAGCAGCCGGCCGTCGAGATTATTGATAGTGACCACTCTCGCAGTCTCGAACTTCGCACGGTCGAAGACGTTATGGAGGACAGCTACCTCCGTTACTCAATGAGCGTCATTGTTTCGCGTGCACTGCCGGACGTTCGTGACGGTCTGAAGCCGGTCCACCGACGCATCTTGTACTCCATGGAAAAGAACGGCTGGAAGCCGGGTAGCAAGTTTGTTAAGAGTGCCCGTATAACGGGAGACGTCATGGGTAAGTATCACCCGCACGGTGATGTCGCTATTTATGATGCCATGGTTCGCTTGGCGCAGGATTGGTCGACGCGCTACCTGCTAGTCGACGGTCAGGGTAACTTCGGTTCGATGGACGGCGACCCGCCAGCCGCTCAGCGCTACACGGAAGCTAGGATGGCGAAAGCTGGCCAGGCGCTACTAGAGGATATTGATAAAGAAACCGTGCCATTTCGGGATAACTACGATGGCTCCGAGCAAGAGCCGGAGGTGCTGCCGGCCAAGCTGCCGAACCTGCTGCTGAATGGCCAGATGGGTATTGCTGTCGGCATGGCAACCAATATTCCGCCGCATAATCTCAATGAGGTCGTGGATGCTATCGTGCAGCTGATTGATAAGCCAGACTCAACGCTTGATGATCTTTTAGAACACGTCAAGGGTCCGGACTTTCCAACTGGCGGTATTGTCTACGGTGCAGACTCGATTCGCGCAGCTTTTGCGACCGGTAGAGGTGGCGTGGTGGTGCGTGGCGTGGCGGAGATTGTCGAAGGGAAAAAAGGTCGTCATCAGATAATCATCACGGAGATTCCGTACTCGCTCAACAAAGAGAGCCTTATCATCAAGATAGCCGATCTAGTGAAGGAAAAGAAGATCACCGGCATTAGTGACATCCGTGACGAAACGGCGCGCGGAGAAGTGCGGATCGTCATTGACGTTAAAAAAGACGGCTATCCGAAAAAGATCTTAAACCAGCTCTATAAGCTGACGCCGTTGCAGATGACCTTCCACTACAACATGCTAGCGCTGGTAGATGGCATCCAGCCACGAGTGCTTGGCTTGCAGGACATTCTGCAGGAGTACATTAAGCACCGCCAGGTGGTCGTACGTCGCCGTACCGAGTACGAGCTGCGCAAGGCCAAGGAGCGGGCACATATCCTCGAGGGGCTCAAGATCGCGCTGGACCACATCGATGAGGTCATTGCGACGATTCGCGCCAGCCATACGACCGAAGAAGCTCAGGAAAACTTGATTGAGAAGTTTAGTCTGACTGAAATCCAGGCACGAGCCATCCTGGCCATGCAGCTGCGTACGCTTGCTGGCCTGGAGCGTCAGAAGATTGAGGACGAACTGGCAGCGTTGCTCAAGACGATTGCTGAACTGGAGTCTATCCTGGCGGATGAAAACAAAATACTCGCTATCATCAAAGATGAAATTAAATCGCTCAAGAAGCAGTACGGTGATGGGCGCCGGACTAAAGTCGTTCCGCAGGAGCTGGGCAAGCTCAGCGATGAGGATCTGGTGCCCGATGAGCAAGTCGTTGTAACGCTTACAGCTAATAATTACATTAAACGGAGTTCAATCGCTGAATATAAGCGCCAAAGACGTGGCGGTAAGGGCCGCCGTGGCATGGCAACGCGTGAGGAAGACGTCATTGAGCATATGGTCAATGCCAGTACGCATGATTTCCTGCTGTTCTTTACCAATAAAGGTCGCGTCTTCAGGCTCAAGACATATGAAGTGCCTGCAGCCTCTCTGAGCGCCAAGGGCATTGCCATCGTCAACCTCCTGCAGCTGCAGCCGGAAGAGACGGTCAGTGCAGTCATTAATGTCAGCAAGCAGACCAATGGCGGTAACCTGCTCATGTGTACTGTGCGTGGCGTCGTTAAGAAAACACCTTTTGAACAGTATCGAAATGTCCGCCAGAGTGGCCTGATCGCCATCAATCTTGACGATGGTGACGAGCTCAAGTGGATTCGGATGACTGCGGGCGATGATGAGGTAGTTATCTCAACTAAGCAGGGACAGGCTATCCGCTTCCATGAAAAAGATGTTCGACCGATGGGTCGTGTGTCACGTGGTGTACGCGGTATCCGCCTGCGGACTGGTGACCAGGTCATTGGTATGGACATCGTTGAGAAAGACTCCAGCATCTTTGTCATCAGCGAGAACGGGTACGGCAAGCGCACCAAGATCGCGCAGTTTACGGCGCATAAGCGTGGCGGTGTCGGTATCCGTTCGGCTGTCGTCAACAAAAAGACCGGTGAGCTAGTGGGTGTCAAAACACTCAGCGGCGAGGACCACCAGGAAGTCATCCTGATCTCGCAGAATGGCCAGACGATTCGCTTAGGCCTCAAGGACATTCCACTGCTTGGTCGCGCCACCCAAGGCGTGCGCATCATGCGTCTCAACGATGGTGACTACGTCGTCTCGCTCGCGCTCGTTGATAAGGTAGAGAATGGCGAAGAAGGTGAAGAGGTATCCGAAGACTCTGAGGCTCCAGATAAGCCTATTAATAAATAGCCTTATCCGTGTATGGTAGCACTTCGCGCAGACTACTTGAGGGTGGTATGTTGCAAATGATACTACAAAAGTATCCAAAAATACTGTTGACATATCTGTAATTGGCAGGGTATGATGTTCGAAGTCTTTTGGAGTGCTTCTTCAGGTGTCTCTGAAACGATCATTAAAAACTTATGTAGTGCAAATCAACGTCAGTTCATATTATGTGAATTGTTTGAAATAGTAAGTCAGTTTCTGACTGAATCAGACAAATTCTTTTTTTGGAGAGTTTGATCCTGGCTCAGGATGAACGCTGGCGGCGTGCCTAATACATGCAAGTCGAGCGGCAGCGCGACCTTCGGGTTGGCGGCGAGCGGCGGACGGCTGAGTAACGCGTAGGAACGTACCCCAAAGTGAGGGATAACTGCTCGAAAGAGTAGCTAATACCGCATGTGGTC
>CAZWRS010000022.1:0-9222 GCA_964636435.1 uncultured Candidatus Saccharibacteria bacterium
GCTGTGCCTCGAGCAACATGTTATTCTCCTTGAAATATCGCAGTCGCTGCTCCAGCTCTTGCTCGATTTTGCCAATCGCTACTTTTAATTTGTCTTGGGGCGTGACATAGTGCGATCCTGGAAACACCTTTAGATTATCCAAATTCGCCAGGATCTCCCCAGTCAGTGGATCCAGCTTGGTTATTCTGTCAATTTCATCGCCAAAGAACTCCACCCGGTAGGCGACTTCTTCACCAGCCGGAAAAATATCCACCACATCGCCGCGTACCCGAAACGTACTACGATGAAAATCTATGTCATTGCGCTGGTACTGGATATCTGTGAGTTGCCGCAGGAACTTATCCCGAACCCGCCGCTCACCACGAGTGACTTCGACAGCCATTTCACCGTAATCCTCTACCGAGCCGATGCCATATATACAGCTCACGCTCGCCACAATCAATACATCGCGCCTGGATAGCAGCGCACTGGTTGCAGCATGCCGCAGCCGGTCGATCTCTTCGTTGATGGCCGAGTCTTTTTCTATGTAGGTATCGCTGCGCGGAATGTAGGCTTCCGGTTGGTAGTAATCAAAATAACTGACAAAGTAATGAACGGCGTTGTTCGGAAAGAATCGCTTGAACTCACTGTACAGCTGCGCAGCCAGGGTTTTGTTGTGACTTATGACCAAGGTCGGCTTTTGCACATTCTGGACGATATTGGCCATCGAAAATGTATTGTGCACAAAATAACCACCATCTCCACTAAAGAACGTTTGATATTCCGGGACAGCAAGATCAAACACAACTTCATGAGTAACCGTATGTGCTTCTATGCTCGAAATAGGTGACCAAAATACTTCTGTTAGCCCAAGAAGAGCAGTGAGTTTTTGTGCAGCTTTTTCTTCATTGGTACCCGCCAAACGCGTAAGTAAGAATTTTATAAGTTTCTTAGCCCGTTTTCGCGAAGGTCTTCGTTGATCAGACATATAAAAGCTAATGAGTGACCGACTGACACCTAATGCTTTAGCAATATCGCGTTGATACAGGTTTAGCTGGCTGCATAATACACGTAAATACTCACCTGAAAGAGGAAAAACATCAACATTAGTATTTGCTATTGCAGAACTATTCAACTGCTGCGCAAGCGCTTCATCTTTTCTGCTTAAGCCAAAACTTACGTGTTTTTGAAACCTTCTCAAATCGTCTTGTCCGCATATTCGTAACACCCATGACGGTCGTACTATACCTCTATAAACTACCCTTTTTGGCTTTGATCTGGCATGAATGCCATATCGAAGTAATGCGGCTTGAATATCCGTAATTAGTTCTTTACTGCTAGACGCTAAGCATACGCTTCCATTTTCGACCCAGCCGTCACCAGCAAAAACGCCGCTCAACAGACTAGCAAGCTGTGCGTTACTACAACTTGGCCAGAACGAAGGTAAGTGCTTAGACCCTGCAGATGTCCCACACAACTGTTTCAGCAAAGCTGCAAGTACTTTACTGGAAATTTGATAATCGTAAGGTGATTTACGCTTTTTTAACCTTAACCCAAAAACACGAGCTCCCGCTGCAAAATCTTCAGCTATACTCTTATCTGCTGTCGTCAAAGTTATATAGTTTTTTTCGGCATGCCCTTCTGCGATATATAGTCCTAAAAATTTACATAACGATCTGCTGACAGGTATGCGCACTGGAACACTAGCGGTACGCTTTATAGAGCCCACACGATCTTTAAGTGTGCTCATATTTGGCACGGTCATATTATTGTAAGCAGCTAACGACACTCTTTCGCCTGCATTTCTCACGCGCCATACTTTTTGTTGCTTGAGCTCACCTACCGCAATAAGCTCCTTCTGTTCAACAGAAACATAGAACGCGCCCTCAGGCAGCCATTCTCTAGTATCAATATAATCTATACCCTGTGAATTAAGTTCTGGCAATTTATCGGGTATAGGCAACCAGTCACCAACTCTCAAGCTTCTGCTCGGCAGCAGCTTCAGCTCGCCATCTCGCATAACATAAACATTGTGACTGTCTGTAAACTGATTTTCTCGCCCGCATGAAGTCTGTACAGTGTATAGATCTCCTGAGTATGTATGTCGTGAAATCTCCCGAACTTCACCTTTTATCGTTTTGCCCGAGTCTGTATCAAGCGCAATTGTACACAGCATGCCCTTTTCTAGTTCAACAAGTTGGGTAGCATCGTTATCTAGTGGCAACTTTTTGGTGAATATACTATTAAGTTTATCAATGCGAATATGCTGACCACTCCCATTACGCTCAATGAGTATTTTTGAAGAGCCGACTACGCTCTTTCCGGAGCCCGTAACTCCCAGCAGCGTCTGCTCTTTGACCCCATTCTTGAGCCCGTCGGTCAACTGAGCAATTGCCTTCGGCTGATCGCCCATCGGCTGATAATCACTCTTTAACTCGAACTTCGCCATCCTTACATTATAGCAGTTTCGTCGTACCTATTAATTGCCAATCTGTTCAAAGCACTTTTATTATGGACCCGTTTGGATTTTCCTTCATCTCGGCACCGGACTCATCAGCAAAGCACTCAGGTATGAACTCTTTATAGATGAGCGTCTCTGAAAGCTGCTTGCATGATGGCATCATCTGAATAGCTAGCTCACGCCAGCCGCCATCGGTCAAGTACCAATACATTGACGCACCACCACCGCAGCCCTCAAATGAGTTGCCATCGCTGTCCGCCGCTCCGACGTTGCCCCTAATATTCACCTCGCTCACAATTTTTACCGAATACACTTCAATGCAGCCGTTTTCCGACGGAATTCTTTGCTGCAACTTTTTTGTAATGTACTGCCTGAAGGATTGCTGCACTGCATCCGGAAGCTTATCAACATCACTTACCTGAATAAGCTCGACGCCCTTATCGCCAAGATCCATGATTTGTTCGCCTGCGGAAGAATTATTCTCGTTCGTGAAACGCTGCCCATTAGCAACACATTGCTCTGGAGAACTTTCTAGCACAGGGTTGCCTGCAGCGATACATTCTTCAAAATTCGTTACTTTCACCTGAGCGTCTTGGCTGGCTGATGATGATTGCCATTGGTACACATACCAGCCAATGCCGCCAATCAGCCCAACTACGAGCAGCACTAATAACACTTCGGCCGCCGCGAAGCCTTTTTGATTCTTAATCATGCATGGATCCTTTTTGATTTAGATTAGCTAAACCAATAATAACCAGCTGTTGCAACAATTGCAACGATAATTATTCCACAAATTCCAATGCCAATGTCTCGTGATGACTGCGTAATCGTCGCAGCACGTTTCCTACTGTACCTGCATGGCTTTCTCACCAGCCATTACCGGTCACAATCAGCTACCAGGCACCAACCCTAAGCACTACCGCAGTACGATTCTCGTCGCAGTCGGCTCGTCGCCGCCGCTCAAAAAGACGCTCACTTTCATGCCAGCTTTCAGATCGCTTTTATTGAGTGTATCTGTCTTTTTGGTAATCCTGGTCTTATCCGTCAGCTTCACCTCTTTACGTTCGCCGCGGCTGGTGTCCAGTACAATGCTGTCGTCTTTGACTTCTTCTAGCTTGCCGGTTTCGACACTCAGGGGGTTTTGCCCGTTTCTAAACAGTCCTAATGGATCCAGCCGGTTGGCTTGCTTGCCCTTTTCTTCGCCGGCACGGTAGCCTTTATTGTAGCCGAGTTTGTAGGTGCCCAGGAACAGGCCGAGCACTAGTATAGTGGCCAAGACCGCTATTATGACGGTCAGTTGCCGGTTGCTAAAGTGAGGCAGCCGGAACTTGCCTTTCTTGTCTTTCTGATTGTTAGCATTAGTAGTACTTGTATTTCGTGATGCGAAATCCATTGCTTGTTTCCCCTATTCTTTATACGCTTACGCTTAATTTTACCAGATATCCTACTACTTTGCGGCAGCCAATCCGTCAGCTATGCTGGCGGGCTGCTGGATTCGCTGGCTTTGGCCCGGCTAGCGCCATTCGGTAATGTAGTTTGCGCGATGTAGTGCATCATCTACTGAGTATATAGCATGTTGCCTGCGACCAGGAGTTCCCTTCTTGCAAAAATGTCTATTCGACCTCTAGGGACACGAGTAGGCTATATGCATCCTGCAAAGTCTCGTTTGCCGACCATTCGCCTGGGTCGATTGCATATATATTGCTAGCACTGGTTTCGCACGTCGCTTCCTGGCATGCATAAAATAGAACAGCAATCACAGGGTCTCCCCTCACGACATCAGACTGTGGAATAAGCTGCTCCACCTGGTAGCCGCTATCGCCAGTGACGAACACTGCATGAAGCGCCCGGCTGCCGAACCCGCCAAAGCTCAGGTACGTTTCGGCCCGCTGGTTTTGCGTAGGTGATGAATAGGCAAGTATCTCGGAGTCTTTGACCGCTATCGCTCCGTCCGCGTCAAACCCTGGCACTTCGGTTCCAGTTCGCAAAAAAGACACCACTACTTTGGCGTCCTCCCGATTGCCGGAAAGATCTGTCAGCTTGACGATTGGCGACTCTACCGTAATAGCGTCCGGGTCGCTGTCATTGACCTGCCAATTACCCGGGTACGAAAAGCGTATGCTCCTGTCGCTCGAAACATATTCCTGCAATTCCGATGAGGCTCCAGGATCTTGCTGCGATTGCTCGGTGTCGTTCTGCTCCGATTGCTGCGCCGACTTATTATTTGAGCCTGCAAATACAAAATAACCTGCTGCGGCGGCCAGCCCAATAACCAGCAGAATAACCAGCAGCCACCGTGCGCGTTTTTTCCGTTTGCGTTTTTCCCGGATTGGCTGCAAGCCATTCACGTACTGCGCTGCCGAGACATCATCATACGCAGGCGTTTCTCCTTGCTGACCCGGATCAGTATAGTGACGGTTTTTGTCCATAGGTATAAGTATAGCGCTATTAATCCGTAAGTCGTCTGTCGTAGCTTAAAGCCAGAAATTAGTACAGTCAGAGCACCAATACTATTTTGCAACTTTGCCTGGTGATACCTGAGTCTTCTTTTCGATAATTATAGTAAACCTATACCTTAGGGTTGGGAGCGTGACGACCTTCAGATGGTGCCAATATGTGTAGTCTTTTGCGAAGCTTTGGTTGGTCTCCTGGTCATTCTGAATAATAGGCGCTTTGAATTTTCTGTAACTCCTGTACGAGAACAGCACTATGGTTATGATTATGAGAGCCAGCAGCATAGACACGAACGTCACGCTACCAGTATTGACCAAGGAAGCTGACTGCTTGCGGGCCAAGCCAACGGGGTCTACCAACGTGCCGTTAGCGGTACCGTCCAGGTCCAGTGCGCCGCCGTCAGTCAGTTGGTAGCTGGCTTTAATGCCGGGCGTGCCGTCCTTCGTCTCGTTGGTCAGGGTCGCATTGTCAATGGCGCTGAAGCTGTGTTTGGCTGGGTTGTACTTCCGAAGCTCGAAGTCCTCAGCCCTAGCATCGGTCTCAAAAAACAGCTCGATGGTCTGGGTAGAGCCAGTTGGCACGCCGTCGATAGTAAAGCTCACCAGGCCTAGGGGATAGGTATAGCTAGCATCACGCGCTACTTGGCTGGCTGACAGCAGCTCAGCAACTGAGACCACTGAACCTGGGATGGGTGGAGTTAGGTAGATCCGCTTGCCGGTTGTTTCATTCGTAATGCCGCCGGCGCTTGCCATTAACGCCTGCTGGACCTCAAAAGCCCCCGCATCACAGCCAGCCCCTTGCGGACGGGCAATGCCGCGGGCATCAGTAGCAGGAGCGCCGTCGCAAACGCCGCCGTCAATCGCTAGGTTGCCGGGCAGCAGCGGGATGGTCGGCACGGTACCGCCGTGGTCGCCGAGGGAACCTAGTAGAGTCTTGAGGTTAGTGACGTTATGCTTGTCGGTGGCGTGGGTTAAGTGGTCCTGGCAGGAGGTGTCGTCGGTGAGGTTGCCGCCCTGGGAAGATATCGACTGACTGGTGGTACCGGCTGATGTACCGGCACCGAGCATGCCAGCCAGATCATCAACCACCATACAAGGATAAGTTACAATGCTGTTCTTTAGCTTGATGGTGGCCGCTGCCTGATCTTCAGGATTGACGGCTACACTGCCGGTAGCTATACCCGCAGAAACACCACCAATACCCACGATGTCGGCAAGCGTCACGTGCCGAGCATCAACCTCTACGCTCGAACTGCCATCATATACACCTGCCAGCGCGGCAAGACCCGCCGCCTGCGTAGTAGTTGACTTGATATTTTTGACAGTCGTGTTGCGTACCGTAGCTTTGACAGCCCCGGGCGTAAAGCTTCCGGTAGCAATTCCGGTAGAGAATAATATCCCATTCGCCCCGCCGGTAGAAGCATCACTAAGGTTAGCGATCGTCACTCTTTCGAGAGTAGCTTCGGTAGTTGCGCCCCCTTCCGCAGCAACATTGATAGCACCGGTTGCATTCTGCCCGACAGCCGGAAAATCATGGATATAAATGTCACTTAATGTTGCATCCGTTCTGCCGCCCGAGCCGGAGCCGACCACGATTCCATGCAGTACTGCTGCCTGCGGACTCCCGCGGCCATCAATTTCAATATTACGCAAATGCACCGTTGAGTTGGCGAAAAACATCCCGTGCTCATAAATCGCTTGCAGGGTAAAACCAGAGAAGTCAAAGGTGCTTTCGGCATCGGCTTCACTACTGCTTCTTAGTCCGTAGTGCTCTCCTCCGGAGCTGTCTATGATTGACTTGCCCATGCCGGCGCCTTTGATAACCAGTGGCTTTTTAATACTCGGCAAATGGGTGCTCAGCGTAATCGTTCCAGCCGGCAGCTGAATAGTATCGTTGCCGGTACCAGCCGGGCAGTCTGCATGGGTTTGGGCTTGGTCATTAACGTTTGCAATAGCTTCGGACAAATGACATACGCCATCTTCGGCAATGGTATCAGTACCGGCAGAGACGCTGATGGTGGCGGCGTGTACTGGAGATGCAAAAGCCACAAAACAAACTGCTACAAACGCCACGAATGAACCGGATAGTGTAAGAAGTCGCTTTATCATATATGCTTGTGTTTATGATAGCACAACAATCATAGCTCATACACCGGCTACACCACTTAAATACAGTGTAATCCATCGCAATAAATCGCTAACTTATACTTGCCTAGAATTAGTGATACTTGATAATAGCTATCTTACTGCTCATTACCTGGGCTCAATTCTAGTCCCGCAGCACAATCCTCGTCGCTGCCGGCTGGTCCTTGTTGCCGTCGGTAAAGATCGATACTTTCAGGCCAGCTTTCAGATCGCTTTTGCTTAGAGTGTCGGTCTTTTTGGTTATTTTGGTTTTGTCAGTCAGCTTTATTTCTTTGCGTTCGCCGCGACTGGTATCCAGTACAATACTGTCGTCTTTGACTTCCTCTACTTTGCCGGTTTCGACACTCAAGGGGTTTTGGCCATTCCTGAATAGACCTAGCGGGTCTAGGCGGTTGGTTTGTTTGCCCTTCTCTTCGCCAGCCTTGTAGCCTTGGTTGTAACCTAGCTTGTAGATGCCAAGCAACAGGCCGCAGACGGCTATGGTGGCTAGGATGGCGATGAGTAGCTTTAGTTGCTGATTGGTGAGTTTGGGTAGTTGGAGTTTGACCTTCCGGCTGCTGTTTTTTGTATTGTCGGTCACCCCTGGCCTGGAATCCATACTAATCGTCTCCTTATTTACTATACCCTTATGCTTACCGTCATTTTAACAAACTATATATCACTAGGCGACACCAAGCTGCTTGGCACCTGTATCCACCGTGGACTCAGCAGCTGGCAGTATGACTTCGACGACCAAGCCCTGCGGATAATTATCTCCCATTTCAATCCTGCCCCCCAACCGATCCACCAGGTACTTGACGTTGTGCAGACCCAGGCCGATGCCTTCCACGTTGAAGGTCTCGCTGTCGGTGCCGCGCTCGAACGGCCGGAACAGCTGGTCGCGGGCGGCCGGTGACAGGCCGGGGCCCTGGTCCGCCACCCGCAGCTTGACGGTGCGGCCGGACCGGGCGGCGGTCACGGTGACCAGGCTATTGTCGGGGCTGAACTTGACGGCGTTGTCAAGCAATTGCTCGAGAATGTAGCCAACTTCGTCGTCGTGGGCCCGGACGTGCAGGTCAGCGGGTATGTTGGCCTGGAGGAGGACGTTGCGCGCTTGAGCGGTGGTTAGGTAGCGGCTGGTGACAGACTGGACGACAGTCTGCAGGTTGGTATTGCCGGTTGGGCCGCCGACCACGCTGTGCTTGGCAACGAACGCCAGTGAACTGGCTAGCTTGCCCAGCATACCAAGGCCATTGAAGTAGGTCTTGGCGGCTGGCTTGCCGTGCAGCAGCCGGCTCCTGGCCACTAGGCTTTGGTGGTGCTCGCTCAGCATGACAGCGGCCGAGCCGAGGAAGGCCTGCTTGCTGCTGGCCAGGGCCTGTTGCTTGTCTAGCAGGGCTTGCTGCTGGACGTGGACCAGCTGGGCTCGTTTGTTGAAGTAAACCGACAGGATGACCAGCAGGCCAAGCAGGCTGTAGAGCAGCAGCTGGTTCCAGAGCCGTAGACTGTCGACAGTGTAGGCACTGGACAGGATGAGGCCTAGGTCGAGCAGGCTGACCACGGCGGCAATGCCGAGGAGCGGTAGCCAGACGGGCCGCTCTTTGAGGACTGACAGAGGATCGATGGCTGGACCAGCTGACTGGCCCGAGCCAACCTGGACGGGCGGCTGGACAGCGGCAGATGTCTCGGTAGCTCCCAGGCTAGCCTGGGCTTCGGCTTGCAGCTTGGTAGCGAAGCTTTCCAGGGCGCCCACTTCCCCGCGCAGCTGGGCCAGGGCGTCGACCTTGACGATATTCAGGGGGGTGATGAGCTCGAGCGAGTTCTTGAGGATGGCCAGGGGAGTGTTGAGGTAGTGGGCAATGAGCCGCAGGAAGGCCTGGATGTCGGCGCTGGTCTGGGCGTAGGCGGCCAGCAGCCGCTTTACGGCCTGCAGCCGGCGGTACTCGTTCCAGGCCCGCAGGGCAAAGGCCAGGGCCACCAGCAGCAGCAGCGAGATGAAACTGAACGGCAGGTAGCGGACGGGGCTGGCCGGCGGGCGCGAATCGACCGGGTCAGCCGGCGCGGGGATCGGCGGCGCAACTGACGTGGTTGGTAGATCGACAGGCACTGGGCTACCCGGTACGGGCTGGTTGGTGGTGACGTCGGTAGTCGGCACGGATGGACCGGCTGGCGGTGGCGGGTCGTTAGTGGTCGGTGTGGTGGGGG
>CAZWRS010000023.1:0-1898 GCA_964636435.1 uncultured Candidatus Saccharibacteria bacterium
GGCCTGATCTCTATATATTAACTTTTCGTGGGTATGAAATACTGCCATTCATCCGTCTGGTTAGTCTTGGAAAGCCGCTATATTTTGACGAGTTCATTAACTTGGAGGAATGGCTCGTCTACGAGCATCAAAAGTTACGGGAGGGGTCCTTGGCGCACCGGTCACTGCACCAACTATACCGCTACATGTTGCTGAGCGTGCAGAAAATTTTGACCGATACGCCCCAACATGCTGATTACAGTTCGCGTTTGATGCGGTTGCCGCGACAAGCTTTTTTGCCCGTTCCAGTAGGTACCGACGAGGAGACTTTTAAACCTACTGACTACTCGCCTGAGAAGACAGCTCCGCTCAAGGTCTTCTACTACGGGAGCATGCTCCCACTGCATGGGCTTGATAAGGTTTGTGAGGCAGCGCTTATATTAAAGGATGAGAGTGTGCTTTTTACGCTTATTGGGGGTGATGAGCTGACCGAGGCAGGTATTAAGGACTATGTAGGGAGGGGCGCGCGTATTGCCCATAGGCGCCGAGTGCCCTTTGAGGAGCTGACGAAGTATATTAGCGAAAGTGATGTTTGTCTGGGCGGGCCCTTTGGTGACACCGTTCAGGCCAGCATGGTCATCACGGGTAAAACGTATCAATTTTTAGCGAGCGGCAGAGCCACGGTTGTGGGTAAGATAAAGGGAGCAACTCAGTTTAGGGATAAGGAGAATTGTCTGCTGGTTGAGTTGGGGGATGCGAAGGGTCTGGCTGAAGCAATCAAATGGGCAAGGCATAATCCGAGCAAGTTACAGGCTATTGCCCGTAATGGGCGCAAGCTGTTTGAGGAGAATTACTCGACAGCACAAATAGCAAAAATTTTAGGAGAAGTGATCTAAGCTCTACGAAGCTTCTTGCCTATATGCATTGAGCTTGATAGCACGAATAACAAGCCCAGAAAGACCACGTACACCGACCTATCCAGCAAGCTGGCGCTCACGATTTGTTCTGTCGGTATGCCATGGATATTCTGAGAGAATATTATGAATGATTCTCTAATGCCGATAGCCCCAGGGGTGAATGACACGAACAGTGCTAGGTTGGCGCTTCCTGTATAGGCCAGGACGGCGGGAACCGATGGGCTTGCATCAGTAGCGCTAAGCTCTAGGTAGTATATGCCTGCGACTACCAGCAACTGCAAGAGGGTAATTAGACTTATAATCGAAAAGTTCCGCAGCAGATTGGCAAGCTTTTGCTTCCTGAAAAACCAAAACCCTAAACCGCTTAAACTGAGCGCTATGCCCAGAGACAGAGCGGTGTGCGAAAAGCCAAACATCATCAACAGGCTGATCAGTAAGAAGGCCCCATAGTATAGCGAGGTTGCAAGAGTATAGCTTTTAATGCTGAGGCCAATTTTTTTCTTCAGGTAAACCGCTCTAAAGCCGGGCCCGCTCTGTAAAGGGCCGAAAAAATTTACCAGCGTAGAGTAAACAGTCAGCATAAACGAGTCTTTGTAGGGGTATGATTTACCGCTCATGGTGATGGTAAAGGCTGTAATCATAAAGTTGGTAACCAAGAACAGGAAGTACAGGCTGACAAGGATTGGTATGAGATAGAGCGGTGTTGATTTGAGGGGGTCGAGAGCTTCGGGGTTGGATCGTAAATACCACCCAAAGGCTAAAAGAGTTATGACAATAACAATATAGCCTATATACCTACGGCTTTTTTTAAGCATACCTACTACTTTTGTTTTTTGCATAGCACTACGTAGACCTCAGATAGGTTGAGCCCATTAAAAGGTCGACTCAGCCAATACAGCGGTTTCATGGCTAGCTCGATGTCTAGATTGTGTAGGAACCGAGATTTGATAGGGTTTATGCCGCTTTGCTTCGTCATCTCTTCAATATTCTTCTGTCTCTTTA
>CAZWRS010000023.1:1908-7546 GCA_964636435.1 uncultured Candidatus Saccharibacteria bacterium
GTCTTGTCAAATTAATAAAGGGGTACCCGTATGCAGAAAACTCGATGACTTCGTAGCCATGTTTCGATAGTTGCTGTTTAAGATCATTTTTCTCATACCGTCTGAAATGACCAACCTTCTCATCAAACTGGTCGAACCACTTCATCCGTGCTGGCACGGAGAATATAAAATACTCACCGTAGTTAATGACATCGCGCAGGAACGCGTCATCGTCTTCTAGATGCTCGATAACCTCGCAGCAGATAACCACGTCGGACTTTCGCGTCAAGACATCAAGGCTGCCCTTCTTGAAGGTGAGCTGTTCATCGGATATGTTTCTTTTTTTCTTGATGCTTTTAGCGACAGCGAGGGCATCATCCGAGAAGTCTATACCAATACCGCGGTAGCCCTTTTGTGCCAGTGTGCAGACAAGCTCTCCGGCGCCACAGCCTATATCTGCAACAGTTTCTACAGGTAGCCTTTTAAGTTGTCTGATGATGTTTTGCTTTCTAAGCAAGTAACGCGGTGCTTTAAAGAATTTTTGACCTGCTGCTACATCATGCGACATTATCTTCCCACTCCAATGTATTTAAACCCAGCGCTAGAAACATCAAATTTCGAGTATCGATTCATGCAGTCAGCAAAGATGCAGGGCTTGCTCGCGATACCGGTGAGCGTCGATAAGTCTAACTGCAGGAACTCCGGCCAGTCTGTTGCAACTAAGATCGCTTGCGTATCACGGGCCGCAGACAGTAAATCGTCGCATATATTGATGCCTGGTCGTAGGTCCTCGGCCGCCTCCTCGGCCGCCTCCGGGTCATATGCACTGACTTTGGCGCCAGCTTTGTCTAGTATGTTCGCCATCTCTACGCCGGGGGAGCGGCGGGCATCGCTTGTGCCTGCTTTGAACGCTAGGCCCAGCACAGCAATCTTTTTGTCATGCAGCTCTCCGAGTTCAGTCTGTAGTTTGTTGACGATGTAGCCAGGCATGGAGGCATTTATTTCTTGGGCGGCTGATAAGATTTGGGGATCGGCGCCGTGTTCGTGCATGGCATCAATGAGGCCGCTCATATCTTGGGGAAGCAGCCACCGCCGTAGCCGCGACCGGCATTTAAGAAGGCGCGACCAATTCGCTTATCTTGGCCAACGGCATCCATGACTTCATTGATGTCGGCTCCTACCTTATCAGAGAGCTTGGCGATGGAGTTGGCAAAAGATATCTTAAGGGCTAAAAATGCGTTCGCGGTAACTTTGATAAGCTCTGCGCTTTCAAGAGTGGTTGCGATATACGAACCTGATGAAGCCTCACGAGGTTTAGGGAGACTGGCTATTTCGCTAATTTCATCCCGACATTCCTCCAGTGATTTATAGATTGAAAATATCTTTTGCACGGCCTCGCTGTCTGAGCTACCGCAGACAATACGGTCAAACCAGAGTGTATCGCTGATGGCAGTGCCTTCACGGAGAAATTCAGGGTTTGATACGTACGGCACTTCCGCGGCAGCCTCTTGGAATGTGTCCTGGATCTTAGCTCCAGTTCCGACTGGAACGGTGCTTTTCTGGACATAGATGGCGCCAGGTTTCATGTATTTTGTAGATTCCTCGGCCGCTGCAAAGACAAACGACAGATTAGAGCGTCAGGATTGTCTGGTGTACCGACACAAGAGAAGACTGCTGAGCTCTCGGGGATGGCTAGGCTATAGTCAGTTGTAGGTATTAAGGATTTTTCATCTATAGCTTTCTTAATGAGCGGATTAATACCCTCCTCGTAGAAGAAGGATTTCCCACTGGCGATTGCGCTCAGTCGGTCTTTGTTAACATCAACTATGTAAACCGTATAACCACAGTTCGATAGCAGGGCTGCGGTAGATAGCCCGACATAGCCAGCGCCAATAATCGTAATAGTATCTTTCGACATACCTCTCTAGCCTATGCCTATACCTAGATATACAATGCCCGCATTAGCAAAATTGATTTTATTTTCAGTAATCACGTTACGCCCGTCGAGGAACACCGAAACTCCTGGGAGCTGGTCTGGGTGCAGGCTCATGAACTCTTCGTGGCTCGTTACGAGTATGACGGCGTCTTTTTCTGTCAGCGCTTCACTTAATGTTTTTGCCCTAGACTTTTCCGGCATATGAGGATCATAGGTGGTGACCGCGGCGCCGCGTTTCTCGAGGGCCTCTATGACTATGTAGGCGGGGCTTTCTCTGTCGTCTGCAACATTTGCCTTGTAGGATAGTCCTAGAACTGCTACCTTAGCGCCCTCCAAAGTCTTGGTAGTTTTCTGTATGAGCGCCTCTTCGAGCTGGGCTACGGCATATACAGGCATGGACTCATTGATGTTGCGCGCTAGAGATAGGAACTTATGATCGAAGCCGTTATCGCGAGCATACTCAATCAAATAGTAAGGGTCCACTGGGATGCAATGGCCACCCACACCAATGCCAGGGTAGTGAGCTAAGAATGCGAACGGTTTAGTGGCAGCGCCATCGATGACGTTGTTGACGTTAATGCCTAGCTTGTCGAAAGACATTGCCAGCTCATTTACGAAGGCAATGTTAATGTCACGGAATGAGTTCTCGACGATTTTAACTGCTTCGGCTTCTTTTATGGTGTCCATTTTTTTCACTTTGGCATCGATCAGTTTATCGTAAAATTCGTAGGCAATATCCAGCGCAGTATTAGAGTCTGCCCCCAGTACACGATTAATGTTGCCGACATGCCACTTCGGGTCGCCGGGGTTTATGCGTTCAGGACAGTGTGCCATGTAAAGTGTTTTTCCAACGACGTGATCAGTCTCATTTTCGATCAGTGGAATGATAACTTCATCGCAGACGCCAGGATTTATAGTCGACTCAATTACGAGCAGGCTGCCTGGTTTGAGGTATCTAGCGGCCTCGACAGAGGCACCCTTAACGGGTCGTAAGTCAGGGTTTTTTTGCCCATCAACCGGTGTCGGTACGCAGACGACTGCGATGTCCACGTCGGTGAGCAGGCTAAAGTTATCAGAAAACGTAATTTTTGACTTTTTTAGTTGATTGTTGGCTATGGTATCGTCGATAACCGGCTGACGGTTCTTTAGCTTTTCAAGCTTATTTTTGCTGAGGTCTATGCCGATAACGTCAAAGCCCTTCTCCTCGGCCAAGAGCGCCAAGGGGAGTCCAACATACCCCAAGCCTACAACTGCAACTTTCTTCACTAGCTAGATTATAAAACAAATTGCCAGTAAAATGGTAGGAAAGGGAGAAAAGACAACATTCATGAAACTCGTTATATTTTCTATCTGTAAGGATGAAGCAGAGACCATAGGTGAGCTGCTCAAGAGAATGCCAAAGAAGATTGAGGGCATAAGTAAGATTGAAACGTTAGTCGTTAGCGATGGCAGTACTGACGGTACGGCAGACGTTGCCCGTAGGGCTGGTGCGACCAAGGTTATTGATGGCGTGCGGCAAAAGCGACTGGCTTATCGGTTCGAGCAGGCTATTGATACGGTACTGTCTATGGGGGCGGACGTGGCAGTCAATATTGATGGCGACCTGCAGTTCGCGCCTGAGGATATTCCAAAGTTATTGCAACCAATTCTTCATGAAGATGCGGATTTTGTTGCGGCTGATCGCTTTACGGATCCTGAAACGGGTAAGCGGCGTAAGCCGGCTGGCATGCCTGGAGGAAAGTACTGGGCAAACCGCCTAGGGGCGTGGATTGTTGGTAACCTTTCCGGACAGCGATTCTATGACGTTACTTGCGGCTTTCGTGCCTATACCAAGAAAGCAATGCTAGCGATTAATATCAATAGTACCTACACCTACACACAAGAGTCATTCCAGGTACTGGCGGTCAAGAAGATGAATATCGTAGCTGTGCCTGTTCCAGTGAAGTATTACGAAGGTCGGAAGTCACGAGTCGTGCGGAGCTTCTGGCAGTTCCTGTTCGGCAGCGCTATCAATATCTTACGAGCCTTCAGAGATTATGCACCACTCAAGTTCTTTGGCACGCTGGGAATAGTACTAGTTGTCCCCGGCGTAGTCCTGGCGGGTTTTACCTTAGTTCACTGGATTAATGCCGGACGAATCAGTCCGTATATTAGTGTAGGTGCAATTGGCTTGTACTTAATAACCTTGGCACTTATCGTGTGGGCGCTTGGTTTGGTCGCCGATATGCTTGATAGGCTGCTCAATAATCAGGAAAAGATTCTCGAAGGTATTAAGCGGCAGCAGTATAAAGAATAAGCTTTCAGGATTTGATTACGTCAGGCTCGCAAGGTATTTACCGTAACCGGACTTTTTGAGCGGTTCGGCGAGTGTCATAAGCTGATCTTTACTGATGAAGCCCTGACGAAAGGCAACTTCTTCCGGGCAGCCAATCTTAAGGCCGGTACGCTTTTCAATGACGCGGATGAATTCACTGGCATCGTTCATCGAGCCGAAGGTGCCGGTGTCCAGCCAGGCCGTGCCTCGGTCCATGGTGACGACTTTTAATTTGCCGCGCTTCAGGTACTCTTCATTGACGCTGGTAATCTCTAGTTCACCGCGGTCACTCGGCTGCACGTTTTTGGCAATTTCGACCACGCTGTTGTCGTAGAAGTATAGGCCTACCACAGCATAGTCTGACTTGGGATTCTCCGGCTTCTCCTCAATTGACATAGCATGCATGTTCTCGTCAAATTCGACGACGCCGTAACGCTCCGGGTCGGCTACCTGGTAGGCAAACACTACGCCCCCTTCAGGGTTGATGCATCCCTTGAGGCTGTCACCAAAGCCATGGCCGTAAAAAATGTTATCGCCCAGTACGAGTGCAACTGGGTCATCGCCGATAAACTCCTCGCCAATAATGAAGGCTTGAGCGAGCCCTTCCGGCTTGGGCTGTACGGCGTACTGCAGGTTAATGCCAAGTTCTGAGCCGTCGCCGAGCAGGCGCTGGAACTGGCTCTGATCATCTGGTGTGGTGATAATCAATATGTCGCGGATGCCGGCCTGCATGAGGGTGCTCAGGGGGTAGTAGATCATCGGCTTGTCATAGATGGGCATGAGCTGTTTGCTAATGCCTTTGGTAATAGGGTAGAGGCGGGTGCCAGATCCGCCGGCGAGAATGATGCCTTTCATTTTGATAACTCCTTGTCTATGTATTCTTTTAGGTCATCATACCAGTCACGTGACTCATAACCAGTAGCGTGAAGTCGTGCTAGATCGAGAGTGCTCTGTAGTGGCCGCGGAGCGATGCCGTCTTTGTCTTGATAATATTCCTCGGTCGACGTGTCAGTGACGGTGAGCTCAGTATGGCCGGATAGTTCAAATATTTTACGGGTAATATCCGCCCAGCTTGCTGGCTCGCCACCGTTACTGACGTTATAGGTGCCGTACGGGGCTTCGGTGGCGAGCAGGTGATCAATAGCACGGACTAGTTCGCTCGTGAACGTTAACCTACCGATTTGATCGGCTACAACAGTTGGTGAAATACCTTTTTTAGCTAACCCCAGCATAGTGCGGACGAAGTTCTTGCCCTCGCCGATTACCCAGCTGGTGCGGAGAATGTAAAACTTAGGCAGGAGTGATACGGTAAGATCTCCAGCAGCCTTGCTGGCACCGTACACGCTGAGTGGGCTGAAGGCTTCGTCTTCGGTGTGTACTTCCTTCGTGCCGTCAAAGACATAATCAGT
>CAZWRS010000024.1:0-6961 GCA_964636435.1 uncultured Candidatus Saccharibacteria bacterium
GGCTACCGTTTTCTTTTCTGGTACGCCCATAAGCGAGCTAGTCAAATCATCGTGCCGACACAGTTCGTGGCTGATGACCTAACGAACCTTCGGCCGTGGACGAAAGAAAAAATAACCGTCACCTATGAAGCGAGCGAGCCGCCGCTTGATACTGCCGCCAAGCAGCTACGGGGAGTTAAAGAGCCGTTCATCATGCACGTCGGTAGCCCCCTTCCGCACAAGAATATCGAGCGGCTAATAGCAGCCTTTGAAATACTCAAACGTTCGCAGCCAAACCTGCAGCTCGTACTGCCAGGGAAGAAGGAGCAGTATTTCGAAAGACTGGAAGCCTCCCTGCAGGATAACCCCATCAAAGATTCGGTTATCATTCCGGGGTTTGTATCTGATGCCGAACTGAAATGGCTGTACCAGAATGCCGAGGCCTACGTACTGCCATCCTTAAGCGAAGGCTTCGGTTTGCCAGGGCTGGAAGCGATGGCGCATGGCTGCCCACTCGTATCCTCCAGCGCCACCTGTATGCCGGAGGTGTATGGTGACGCCGCCCACTACTTTGACCCCGAAAACGTGGAAGATATGGCAGCAAAAATAAATGAGGTCATCTCGAGTGCAGCCATGCGCAGAGACCTTATCCGCAAAGGCTACGCCCAAATTAAGAAGTATTCTTGGCGCAAAATGGCTGAGCAAACACGGGCGGTCTATACACGCGTCGTGGAGTAGGCGACTAAAAAACACTAGGCTGCTGGCTTGAGGACGACGTGCCGCTCACGCCCCTCGCCCTCAGATTCTGTCGCCAGGCCTTCATCGGATGCCACCTTGTGCACGATGCGACGATCGGCTGCATTCATGGGCTTTAAGTGCAACGGTTCACCGGACTCTTGGACCGCCTTCACCCACGCTTCGGCCTGCTTAGCGAGCCGCTCGGCACGGGCCTTTTTATAATCAGCCACATCGACGTTGACACGGGTTGCCTCAAAGCCCTGGTTCTTCAGCGCGTTACTGACGACGAACTGCAGGGCCCGCATGGTGTCACCGCGCTGACCAATCAAAAAGCCGTTCAGGTGCGTACTCGGCACACTCAGTTCAATGACTTCGTTGTCTTCAGTCGTGGCATAAACGTCTGTATTCAACCCAAAAAACGACAGGATATCCTCAAGGTATTTCTTAGCGTACTGAATAGCCGCCTCGATGCCTTTATCTTCGCTATTTGCCATACTCATTTCCTCCTTTTCTTAGCTGATTTGGAGGCTTTTTTCTTGGCCTGGCCGCCGGCAGCTTTGCGGCTCTTGGCAGCGACTGTTTTAGTTTTGGGTTTAGTAGAATCAGTGACAACTTCACCTTCCAGGATGGTGATTTTGCTCGGCTGGTGAGCACCGGGTTTTTTCGGCAGGGGCTTATCAGCCATAGCCTCGAGTTCATCCTCACCTTGCTTTAAGATCTTAGCTTGCTGCAAGTAGGCCACCAAACCGCTCACGAACCAGTACAGACCGAGCGCGGAGGGCAGACCCATGGTGAAAACAAAGATCATCACCGGAATAAAGTACTTCATGCTCCGGGTGACGGCCGCGTTGACTTCAGCCTGGTCGGCCTGCTTACCCTCACCAGCATCTTTCAAGATCTGCCGCAGACCGCGGGCATCCTGATCCTTGGGCATAAGTTGGACGCTCTGGAAGTACTGGGTCACGGCGCTACCGAACACCAGCAGCATGGCGGGCCAATAAATACCACCCGGACCAACCGCTGCCCGCGTCAAGTCGACGAAACCGAGCAGGGTAGCGTCAAACTGGTTAATGTTTTCGGCCAGCGACTGCAGCCAGCTGGTGTTTTGTAAAAAGCCGTACGAAAAGTCGATAATCGCCTGTGGGTTTTCAATAACCCGACGCAGACCGGAGTAAAGGCCGATGAGAATGACCAGCTGGATAGCCAGCACGCCGAGCGAACCGAAGGGGCTGATTTCCCGCTCCTTATACAGCTCCATGACCATCATTGATTCTTTCTGCCGGTCGCCTTTGGCTTCTTTTTTAATACGCTTAAGTTCCGGCTGCAGCTGGCGAATCGCCTTGGCGTGATACAGCTGCTTCTTAACGAGCGGCCACATCAGGAGGCGAATAAGGATGGTAAACAGAATGAGCGCCAGCCCAAAATTATGACCAGGTAGCAGGGCATAGATAGAAACGAGCAGATTAAATATTGGCTGGACTATCAGGGTATCGAACATTATGTCTCCTTACAGGCTTCCTACTATCATAACAAAAGACGCACCAGTCAGACGATATGAACAAATTACGAACACGGCATCTAGCGAATTATGTTGGCTTTCTTGAGCTGATCAATGACCAGCTGCTCCAGCTCCTCGGCTGGCAGGCTCGCTAATTGCTCGCTGAACACGGTCAGTACCATATCGTACGGTGCCTGGATACGTGCCTCGTGCCGCCGGACCGCTTCGTATAGTCGCCGGCGGATACGGTTCCGGGTAACGGCTGACTTGTTGACTTTTTTGCTGACGACGACCGCCAGCCGGTAGGTGGTCCGGCGAGCATTCGGCACAAACTTCAGCGACAGCATCGGCCCGCGCACCGTCTGTCCGCGCTGATACACATAGCGCAGACTGCCGTGTCCGTGAAACCGATGCTTACTAGCGATCACCGTCTTCCCCGCTCCCCTGTCGCCGAAAGTTTGACTTTTAGCGCAGTATATTTAGTTATATATATTGAGCAAGGTTGCTGTTAGGCCGCAATCTTCTTGCGCCCCTTGAGGCGGCGGCGCTTCAGAATCGCCTGCCCCGCTTTGCTGGTCATGCGCTTCATGAAGCCGTGCTGGCGAGCACGCTTACGAGTCTTTGGCTGATAGGTTCTTTTTGGCATAGCTTCTCCACTTTACCACATCTGTCGGCAACGAGACAGGCGACGATTCGGTGTCCACACACCGTCATAAACTCCGTGCCGCTCCGTACAAATTTAGTGATTTTGACAATATTTACCCACTAATCCTAGCAAGTTATCCACCTTTTCACAAGTATTATCCACAGAATCTACAGGGGTAGCCAATTGGTGTGCATAAGTATTTCCCTGTTTTGGTAAAATTCCCGCACTTTTCCCTGTTTACATGACACAGGTTGTGGAAAAGTGATATATTTTTGTATAGTAGGATTCACCAAGATATAAGGAGGGGTCATGCAGGACAGCTTGTGGCAAGCCGTACTCGGGGAGATAGAACTATCGGTCTCCCGCGGGCACTATGTCACGTGGTTTAAGAATACCCGCCTGCTGCGCAACCAGGACAATGTCCTAACCATTGGCGTCCAGAACGTCTTCGTTAAGCAGCAGCTTGAGCGACGCTTTAACCAGCTGGTGATCGACACCCTTAAGAATAACGGTATCACCCCGGAGCGGATCGAGTATAAGATCGATTCGAGTGCTGCCCAGAAGAAAAAAACTACTGACGAAACGATAGTGCTCAAAAACCCTGAGAAAAACCAGCCGGCTAAGACCAGCATTAAGACCGGTCGGACCGCCTTGACGCACAAATACCGCCAGGGCTTAAACGCCAAGTACACGTTCGAGAACTTCATTGTCGGCTCCGGCAATGAGCTGGCCTATGCTGCCTGCCAGGCAGTCACTCAAAATCCAGGCACGAAATATAACCCGCTATTTCTCTACGGCGGTTCCGGTATTGGCAAAACCCACCTCATCCAAGCAGTCGGTAACGGCATCATGGCCAACAACCCGGCGGCGCACGTGGTGTACATCTCTATCGAGCAATTCGTCCAGGAATTCTTAGACGCCATCCAGTTTAAGAAAAACACTGACTTTCAAGGCTACTATCGGAACGCCGATGTGCTGATCGTTGACGACATGCAGTTTATTACCGGTAAAGAAAAGACCCAGGAAGAGTTCTTCCATACCTTCAATGCCCTGCACCAGGCCAATAAGCAGATCATCATTACCAGCGACAAGCCGCCGAAAGAAATCCCCACGCTCGAGGAGCGGCTACGCACCCGCCTGGAATGGGGTATGAGCATCGATATGCAGACACCGGACTTCGAGACCCGCTGCGCAATCGTGCAGACCAAAGCCAATGAGCATGGCGCTACGCTGGCACAACCAGTCGTCGAGCACCTGGCTAATCACGTACAGACCAACATCCGAGAACTTGAGGGCGCCCTTAACCAGCTGCTCGCTTTCTGTGAGATGCGCGGCTTGGAGCCGGATATCAGTATCGCTACCAGCCTGCTGGGTGCCAGCCGGTCACGGCCGAAGCACCTAAGCGCCAAGCAGATCATCGAACGCACCGCCCGCCACTTCCAGGTGCCGGTCGAGGATATTCTCGGTCCCAAACGTGACAAAGACATCGTCGTCCCCCGGCAGATCGCTATGTACATGCTGCGGAGTGAATTGAAGCTGAGTTTCCCGAAGATTGCCCGTGAACTCGGCCGCAAAGACCACACCACCGCTATCCACTCCGTCGAAAAAATCACCAAAGAGTCTGGCCTGGACCCGACTATCAAGTCCGCCATATCCGAAATAAGGGAGCGTCTCTATGCGTAAGCCTGTTAGCAGCAGCCTGGCTATAGCCGTTTATGCCTGGCAATCAATCAGCCCGTCTGCCAGCCGGGCGTGGGAAAGCTGTGCACAACGTGTGGGCGGGTTGTGCGAAAGGCTGGGACAAGCGTCTTCACTTGCCCACAGCCGCCTACGCGCCGTTTTGGCAGTGGGTATAAATAGCTGGTTTTTGCACGGATTGTACTATCTTTTTACTCACCGTTTTCCCACATTATTTCAGCCATTTTTACCCCTGTTTGGAGGTAAGTTTTCCACCCTATCCACAGCCCCTACTATAACGACTACTACTTATATAAATAATGTAATGAAGGGATAAGAATGAAACTTCAAGTCACCCAGGAAAATCTCAGTCGTGCACTCGGTAACGTCAGTCGGGTTGCCAGTACTCGCGGTACCCTTCCGATACTATCAAACGTACTACTAAAAACAGTCGATAACCGGCTCAGTATTGCGGCTACTAACTTAGACATTGCGATCACCCACTACATAGGTTCAAAAGTCTCCGAAGAAGGTTCTATCACCGTCCCTGCCCGCTTAATGCAGGATTTCGTGAGCAGCCTACCGAACGGCGTCATTGATCTCAAGCTAGAGGATTATAAGCTCAACATTAAGACTGATAAGTACCAGTCCGTCATTAATGGTGTATCGGCTGAAGACTATCCGGTCATGCCAGCTATCGCTGCCGGTAAGACCTGGTCAATAGCCGGTAAGCTCCTCAAGGCCGGTCTCCAGCAGGTGGTGATGGCCGCCTCGAATGATGAGGCCCGGCCGGTGTTGACGGGCGTATTCCTGCACAGTCATGAGGGTGAGCTATATATGGTGGCAACTGACAGCTACCGGCTGGCTGAAAAACGGCTCATGGAAACGAGTGAGGAGATAAAGCTGCTCATTCCGGCCACGGCGCTTAACGATCTGCTGCGGATACTCGGTGAGTTCGAGGGTGAGGTTGAGGTGACGCACGATGACCAGCAGGTGCTGTTTAAGGTCGGTGATATTGAGCTCGTAACCCGCCTGATAGAGGGTAACTACCCGGATTACCGCAAGCTCATCCCGAGCGAGTTTGCCTCCACGGCCAAGTTGAAGCGCGCTGATTTGACGAATATCACCAAGGTGTCGAGCCTATTTGCCCGTGAGAGCGCTGGCAGCGTTACCATTCACCTTGACGCTGACAACGCGCAGGTCAGTATCCGGTCGGTGGCATCACAGCTGGGTGAGAACACCTCGGCGGCTAGTGCGGAGGTAACCAGCGAGGGGACGATTACTCTGAACTCACGCTACATTCTCGATGCCCTGCATGCGCTAAACGGCGATGACGTGACGTTTTCATTCAATGGTAAATTAGAGCCAACGGTTCTAGCCGATCCGAAAGCTGGCGATTATCTGCACGTCATAATGCCGCTGAAGAGTTAAAATAGCTCTATGCTTTCAGATATCCGGCTGCAGCGGTTTCGCTCATACCGCGATGAGTCGTTTGAGTTCGGTAGGGGTGTGAATATCATCGTCGGACCGAACGCCAGTGGCAAGACAAACTTACTCGAAGCAGTGCTCGTTGCCTGTACCGGTAGCTCGTTTCGGGTCAAGGATAGTGAGCTGGTGGCGTTCGGTGCGCCCTGGGGGCGAATTGATGCCCGTACGAGCGACGGACTGCGCACGGTTAAGCTCATGGTGCAAGAAAGCGGCCTGGTTAAGAAAGAGTTCGTTGTTAGTGACCAGAAGCTGCTCCGCTTAAGTTTACCGAAAACGCTGCCCGCGGTGCTATTTGAGCCCAACCACCTGCTACTGTTGCATGGCTCACCCGAGCAGCGCCGGGATTATTTAGATGGTCTGCTCGAGCAGACAGCGCCGGGGTTCGCGAAGGCCCGGCGTGACTACCGGCGAACACTCGCCCAGCGCAATGCCCTGCTAAAAAAAGGTCTGGCCAGCCAGCTGTTTGCCTGGAATGTGCGCTTAAGCGAGACTGGCGCCCAGCTGGCGCAGCAGCGCTCACAATTGGTGGCACGGATTGATGAGCGGCTTAATGACCTCTACCAGGACTTGGCGCAGTCTGCAGCGGCTGAGGTGCGCGTTTCGTATCTAGCCAGCTGTCCTATCGAACAGTACAGCTCCGGCCTGCTGCAGGCGCTCGAGAAGCGCCAGGCGGTGGATATTGAGCGCGGCTACACAACTGTCGGGCCGCACCGCGAAGACCTACGCATTACATTTGACGGCCGTGAAGCTTCCGAAGTGGCCTCCCGGGGTGAAACGAGAACAGTGCTGCTGGCACTAAAAATCATGGAACTACAGCTGCTCGAAGAGTCACGCGGTGCCAGACCCCTCCTCCTGCTCGACGATGTCTTTAGTGAGCTCGACGGCAAACGCCGTAAAGCGCTCACTGAGGTTATTGGCGGTTATCAGACGTTTAT
>CAZWRS010000025.1:0-650 GCA_964636435.1 uncultured Candidatus Saccharibacteria bacterium
GTCAACTTGTTCTTGGCTGCCTTCCTGTAGCAAGGTGGTGAGCGTAGTTGGTGAGGATATCCAGCAGGTAGTGGTCTGGCAGCTGCTCGGATGGCTGGTTGCGCTGAAGGTATAAGTTCGGCAGCGGCGCGGGGAAGCGGTCGGCAAAATCGAGGATCTCCGGCCGGGTAAAAATGGTGAAGGTATCGGGATAGCTTTCAGCGAGGAGGATGTAGCTGCGTAGGATATCTAAGCAGTGGTTGACGAACGAATCTTCGACCCGGGTATTGTCGTACTGGCTGTGGGCGTACTGCGCGTGCACGCTGCCGTGTTGATTCAGCAGTCTAGTGCCGGCTGGCGTCAGGCTGAAGGCGGCTGGTAGGCCAAAACGCGTATAGGTAGCTTTGTCGTAACGTCTATGCAAGAGGCCCTTAGTTACCAGTGTATTAATTGCTCTATTAACTGTCGTGTTACTTACCTGACGTAGTCTTGCCAGTAAGGCAATGCTGACGAATCTGAAGGTATAGACGAGCTGCAGTGTGTGAAGTTGGTTTTGGTTTACTTTGATTGGTTGCCTCTTTGATTGTCTCATACTATAACCCGTTGCTTATACCGCCCACTATATTCCTTTTATATGTATATATAAAGGAAAGAGCGAGAAAAAATAATGA
>CAZWRS010000025.1:660-6014 GCA_964636435.1 uncultured Candidatus Saccharibacteria bacterium
GAAATACCTCTGTAAAACATCAAATCAATCCCTGAAATCGGTTTCAGGGGTTTTGAGAGGACAGAAAAGCCTAAATAATACAGATGAGGCAAGGCTAGTTGACTTGTCTGACTGTGATGAAGCCTACACAATTTTTGGTGGATTTAAAGTTATGCTCTCTGGTGCTCGTTCTTGAGCCCACTCCAAGACTTCGTTAGTAGCACACGCGGTGCTTATGGTCGCAATCGTGATATGGGGGACAAACTCTTTCCAGTGTTCATTGGGATCTATGCTGCTTCGGATGGATTCAACGTCGTGGGCTAGCGTTCGATCGGGATCATCTAGCTTCAGCACTAAGCGCGTATAACTACGATGCGTGCCCATATAATCTGGTTGCAGGACTGGGGAGTCGATGGCTGCGCCTCGGCATTCATTCAGCAGTAGCCCACCAATAACACCACGGCTATAGGAGTAGGACTTGATGTTCTCTTGCAGCCGGCCATTGGCAAGGGAGCGGCTCATCTCGCCCTTCTCGAGCATGGTTAAGGATAGCTCGCCGAGGCGCCTCGGGATGATGTCGCTTTCTGGGAAGACCCCGGGCAGCTGCTGGGTAAATTCCAGCTCTTTTTTAGATGATGCGGACAGCTTGCGGGAGATGCCAAACGAGCCTGGACTTCGCAAAAAATGGGCACGGGACCTCTTCATAAGTAATATATAATACCACAATATAGTGATAATAGCAACGTCTCAGACAGGAGTACCGGCGCGTAATGACTAAGTGCTGAGGCCTTCCTGAGTGAGGATTTCTTCGTAGGCTTCGTCGGCATGGTCGTCTTCGATCAGCTGCTTGCGCTTCCAGGAGCCGGTGCGGAACCACATGAAAGAAACGATCGCTGCAGCGACATTGCTAATTGGGAATGACCACCAGATGCCGCTGGCGCCCAGGCTGGTGTGGTTGGTTAGTATGTAAGCGGTTGGGAATTGCAGCACCCACAAGGTCACGATGGCCATCACCATAGCTGATATGGTGTTACCGCTGCCTCTGAAGGCACCGATGAGTGACTGCTGGATACCCACAAAGCCGAAGGTCAGTGCCATGATGCGGATGAATTTGGCACTCTCATTGATGATTTCGGTCTGCCCGGGAACGAAGAACCCAGCCAGCTGCTTGGCAAATATAAAGACGAGTATGCCGACAACGGTCAGCACGCTGAAACCTATGGCGGCAGCTAGGTACACACTCTGCTCTGCCCGGCGTAGCTTGCGGGCGCCAATGTTCTGACCGACCAGCGTCGAGCAGGCTATGGATAGCGCCAGTGCCGGAATGATTACGAAGCTAAAAACTCTGGTACCGATACCATACGAGGCAATGATGTCAGTACTGATGCTGGCGACTAAGAAAGTCATGATGGTCAGCCCCAGGGCGCGGGTAGACTGCTCGAGTGATGATGGCAGGCCGAGCTTGAACATGCGTTTGATCAGCTCGGTGTCTGGTCGGATTGCCCGGAAGCGGACGTGAATGTCGTATTTACCGCTGGCAAGCATGAGGGTGCCGATGAGAGCTGCCAAGCCTTGGGTGCCGATCGTTGCCCAGGCTGCGCCGCTGACGCCCATGGCGGGAATCGGTCCGAAGCCGTGGATGAACAGCGGATCGAGCACGAAGTTAAGTAGAACGGTGCCCAGTACTATGTAGAGCGGCGTGGTGGCATCACCGACGCCACGCATGAGCGACTGGAACACGAAATAGGCGAACAAAAAGATCAGGCCGATGAAAGATATGCGCAAGTAACTGACCGCCATGTCGGCCACTGCTGCCTCGGCGCCCATCAACTGGATGATGAATGGCGCGGCGACGTAGCCAATGATCGACAGGACAGCCGCCGATATCGACATCATTAGATAAGTTTGGCTAGCCACATGGTCAATCTGCTGCTGGTTTCGCCGGCCTTTGTGCTGGGCGACCAGTATGGTGCCGGCTATGCCCAGCCCTGCTCCGAGGGAAATTAACAGAAAGATTATTGGGAAAGATAGCGATACGGCAGCCACTTCCTCAGTTCCCAATCGACCGACCCAGTAAGTATCAGTCAGCTGATAAGCGGTTTGCAAGATATTGGCTAGTACAGTCGGTGCGGCGATGGCAATGAGGGCACGCAAAATCGAACCTTCGGTAAGGTCTCGGGGCTTAGATTTGGCGACTCGTCGGTTACGGGCAAATAGGAACACAAGGATTAATTATATAGCACGCCGCAACAAAAGGCTGCACTGATGATATTAGGGGGTGAGAGGCTGGCTACCGCGTCATACGCACCATTTTCTATTTCATCAGCAATCTTTCGCGGTAAATCCTCTGGCGCCGCCTGGCGGTAGAACTGTTGTACATCAACGACAATCAATGCTGCTTTCATGGCTCGACAGTAGCACAAAATTTTGCGGTGTAATGTGAATATTGCCGCAGATAGTCTTTATAAGTTTAACGTAGGCTATAGGACGTGTACGTTAAGCGGAGGATATTGTTATGGCAATGCTAGATGGCATGAAGGACAAAGCAAAAGATATTATGGATGATCCTGATAAGCGAGACCAAGTCCAAAAGATGGTCCGTGAGCAGGGTATCAGCGTCGAGGAGGCCAAGCATAAACTCATGGGCAAGGAGCCCCAGAACCCCTAACTAGGCCAGAAGTAAAAAACAGCACCTAGATATAAACGGGTGCTGTTTTGTGTAAGTAATGATCGCCTAATTTTCGAGTGTAGGTGGACGGTCAACTACCTGTGGATTTAGAGCGATATGCCCTGCTGATATCTGCGTTCTACCTGGTGGATTGTGTTCTTCTAGCGGAATTCCTAGTTCACGCTCAGTCTGGACCCAGCCATCTGGCGTCGCTGGTTGCGGATCCTCATAGTTTCCATATGTTCCAGACATCTGTTCGAGCTTCTTTTTAAGATCATTCATAAACTCCTCCGCAATACTTCATCGAGTATAGCATAACATTACACACAGAATATGTCAATATGTGCCACCTCTCCGCCAGTCAGGCAGGTGGACTAAGAGGGGTTTTTGCGTTGCTGGTCAGCTTCGGTCATCTGAACAAGCATTTCTTTTATAGTGATGGCCGCACTGCGTAATACATCACGGGCGTCAGCGGCGATAGAACCTACGAATGATTCTGCTTCACAAATATTGGGCTGAGAGTAGTTTTTATCAGATTCTAAGTGAAATCCCATGAATTATATAAAACCACATTAGTAACTAATAAGCGATAGCTTTTATATCGGCACGCCTTGAAACAGTTCGTGCAAGGTGATTCTATTTGATGCGCGGAGCATTACCTCGAACTTGTTCGACGAGACCATCCTGCCCAAGTTCGTTGCCGATATACTTTCGATCAATGATACTTGTACCAAATGCCTCGAGCTTTGCTATTTTACCAATGACTGGTCGTTGTTTTATCTCGTCGCGTAGTAATGCCATACGACAGACAGCTCGCGCCGCTACATCCACCTTGGACTGTTCTCTCAGGGCTTCGCGGTACGCCTGCCTAGAACCATCACCGAGATCTTGAGGTAACATGACATGGCGGTCTTCTTCAGCTAGAGCTATGCCGCCTTTTTCTGCAAAATACAGGCTAGCTGCAGTGCTGAGTATTGCTGGTCGGTGAACTTCAAATGGGTTTGGATTCTGCTTGCTCATGACTATACAATAACAAACAGAGAGAATGTCAATAGCTGGTACATTTCATTGTCCGTCATGAATGAAATTCTATTTTCGACTGAACTAAGGTGCATTACGGGCGAGAGTGGCGAGCGCGTGGCGGTTCGAATGGTGGGCCGCCGCCAGGCTCTTCGGGATCTTCAGGCACGTCGGGCTCGGTCGGTTCGATTGGTTCTGGCTTTGGCGAGTTCGTCTGCCCGCTGCCGCGTCCGCCCTCAGGCTTGGACAGCTCCTCCCGCGGTTGTTGTCTAGCCTCATCTCTTGGCTGAGGATCGGGTTGTACTGGCGGGATGAAACGGGGCTTAGGCGGAGCTACTAGTTTTTCATCGCCGATAAGTTTCCATTTAAGCGTATAGAGCAGAATAATGCTGTCGTAATCATCGGGGATATCATCACGGTCGACGCGCAGTCGATACACTTGCTCGTTGCCACGGTACACTTTCCGCACCTGGGTGACAGCGTGGCCTTGGTATTTCATCTGTGCGTATTCCAACACGTCGTACGGGACTTCTATGTTGTCGATCATGCTGGCGGGCGGCTTGACCGGAGTGGCAGTATCAACGTTGGTAGGATCGGGTGCATTTGCTTGAGTAGGTGCAGTCATAAAAACTGTGCCGAGCAGTAGTCCGAGTGCGATCAGTTTTTTCATATACCCTCCTTCTGACAAGGAGTGTAGGGCCGCAGCTAGGTGGCTGCCATGAAATATTTCACATTATCAAGTAAGCGCCGCGTGCTATTGGGTGCTGATGCGGTGCATCATAAGCGTTTTGATATCTTTGGCCTCATTTGGTGTAATGCCCGGTATATAACCTTCTGACCTAGTGTTTAGTCCCCCGACGTTCTTCTCGACGCCACCGCCAGTGCCAGCCGTTTCAATTTCTAAATGTGCAAGACCGAGCATCTGATCAATGACGCTACGTCTGACATTGACATTCTGTACCTGTTCAAAAGGAATATTCACTGAGTATTTATGAAAGATGCCATACTCTTTTCGGAATGCCATTTGTGTCACTTCAAACTGGTAGTTGTTGTAATTGAGCTTGGCGGTGAGATACAGCATACAGAAGTACCCGATAACCAGCCCGGCCGTGATAAATGGCTCAATAAGAATAGTCAAACAGAACAAGAGCAGTATTATCGATGTTTTCGCGACGTACTGCATAAAGAATAGCCAGACAGCCGTTGGGTGTAAGTTCCGGAACTTTACGACAAGCTCGCCATTTGTTTCATCTGATGTGACGATGTCAGAGTGTCGCTCGGTTTCTGGATAGGCAAAAGTTGGGAGTTTCTTTGCCGCCTGTTCAATAGCTGCTTTCCCGAGGTTTTCGGCGGTTGCTGCTTGCGGTGTAGCGGTCTGGGCGACAGCCTGACCACAGCTTGAGCAAAAGTTAGCATTTAGTGTAATGCTTGACCCGCAGTTGGTGCAGTAGTTTATTGCCATTTGCAAAAAGTATATCATTTTCTTGACGCATGCATGGAGCTCGTGACAATTCTTCTCTGTTGGCGTATGATGTTCAGGTATATAATTTATACGGACCGAAGGGGCGTAGCTCAGTTGGTTAGAGCGTCGGTCTCCAAAACCGAAGGCCGCGGGTTCGAATCCCTCCGCCCCTGCCACGCAAAGCCTTGACTACCTGGCGAGTTTTGTTCGTCAATCACAACGCAA
>CAZWRS010000026.1:0-4017 GCA_964636435.1 uncultured Candidatus Saccharibacteria bacterium
GCACGATGATTTGACTAGCTCGCTTATGGGCGTACCAGAAAAGAAAACGGTAGCCGACCATGCGTAGTGCGTGTAGCCACTGCGGCAGCTTACCGGCCCGTACGAACCGCAGCATGGTCAGGTCGTGGGTGGTAGTTACCCGTTTGCCAAAAAACCAAATCGGTTCTTGCGGCGTCATACCGAAGTGCACTACATCAGGCTTGAGGCGACTCAAGAATAGGCCAAATGTAATCAATGGAATAGGATTGAAGGAAAACTGCTTATATGGACAGACGATAGTTGACCAATTTGCCGCCTGCGGTTGCCAGTTGTCGCCGGGTCGGAGCAGGACGGTGTAGCGATGTTGCTGGTCGACGTGCTGCAGATGCTCCAGGAGCCGATCGATGTAGCGGCCGGTGCTCGACGGGCGCGAGCGGGCATCGATGACGATGTGTTTCATGCTGCTTGTAGTTTACAATAAGAGCTGTCGAATGAAGAAAAAGCCTACATCTATCTGGCAAAAGATTAGTCTCTGGTTGTTTTTCGGGCTGCTGGCCTACATGCCGCTACATATCCTACTGTCGACCTGGCTGGGTACGAGCTTCGGCGTTTTAGAGTTTGCGAAGGTAGCCAAGGAGCTCGTGCTGCTAGGCGGTGCCGGCTTGGCGCTGGTCATTGGTTTGCGGCGCGGTATCGTACGGCAGCTGTTGCGCGATAAGCTTATTTGGCTGTTAGTAGCTTTTACCCTTTTGAACGTTGGCCTAGCGCTCTGGCGGCCGACTGACCCCGATGCAGAGCTGCTGGGCCTGGCCTATAACGTTCGGTTCTTGGTTTATTTCGTCTGGGCAGTGATACTTACAAAACTGTACAGCCCGCAGGTGCCCCTAGCGCGGCGGGCAGTTAAGATCGTGTTGATCGTGGGGCTCGTGACTGTGATGTTTGGGTTGCTGCAGTATCTGGTGATACCCGATGACGCTTTGCAGCATCTCGGCTATGCCCGCGAGAATGGTGTGCTGCCGGCCTTCTTTATTGACGACAAGCCGGACCTGGAGCGCATCATGTCCACGGTACGGGATCCAAATTCCTACGGCTCCTACCTGATTATCCTCCTTAGCCTGCTAGGCAGCCGGATACTGCTCGCTAAACGACCGCGTCATATCGACTGGCTCTATCTGCTTGCTGCTGGCCTAGCTCTGTTCTGGACATTTTCGCGCAGCGCCTGGCTGGGCGCTCTGACAGCTGCTTTGGTACTGGTATTTTTTGCCGCCCGCAGTCGTCGAGAGCAATTGGCGCGGTATAGGCGGCCGCTCCTCGGGGCTGGTGTTGCCTTAACCGTGTTGGCTTTTAGTTCGCTGGCGGTTTTCTGGAATAGCTACTGGGTGCAGAATGTCGTGTTTCATGCTGATGAGGCGACCGTGCTCGAAGACCCGAACGAGCTACGTATGCGGTTTTGGCAGGAGTCGCTAGCGGAAGTTGCCGACAATCCGGTTGGCGGCGGCCCGGGCACGGCCGGCCTGGCGTCTATCCGCAATGATGAGCGCACAGTACTTAATGAGAACTATTACCTGCAGATGGCGCAGGAGACGGGTATTGCCGGCCTATTGTTATTCCTTGCGATACTAGCCATCATAGTCTTACGGCTACACAAGCAGGCAGTAAGTGGCGATTGGTTGGCGACTGCACTCCTCGCGAGCCTGGCAGGGCTGATGCTGACTAACTTCCTCGTACATATATGGGCCAATGAGGCTGTTGCTTATACTTGGTGGGGACTAGCTGGCCTAGCTGTAGGCCGAGCTGGTAAAGAGAAGAAAAAATGAACAAGAAAAGACTTATTCAGTTTTAGGCTTGTAAAAATGAATAAGATAATGTATATTCATTTTTATGAACACTTACACTTCTGGGAAAAATCAGAAGCATTTTTGGCAGCAAGACTACGAGTATCAGAGCTTTTTACCGTCTAAGATTAATCGGAGCTTCAATTTAAGTGATCCAGGTATTCTTTCCATGCTCGAAGATGCTAACAGGCTACTCGGAGAGCTGAATGCTTACGCAAGGCTTGTCCCGGACGTCGATTACTTTATTCAGATGCATGTAAAAAGTGAAGCGGTAAGTTCGAGTCGAATTGAGGGGACGAAAACTGGCATCAACGAGGCGTTACTTGAAGAAGAAGATATATCGCCCGAACGTCGGAATGACTGGAAAGAAGTACAGAGCTATATAAAAGCCATGAATCAGGCTATTAAAGAACTCGAGTCTTTGCCGGTATCCATGCGCTTGATTTCTCATGCACATAAGGTTTTGCTTTCTCAAACTCGTGGAGAACACAAAGAGCCTGGCTCCATCAGGTCGTCGCAGAACTGGATTGGTGGCTCAACTATACGTACAGCACATTTCATACCTCCGCACCATGAAGAAGTGCCGGAGCTTCTTACGGACTGGGAAAACTTCTGGCATAATAAATCGATTCAAGTGCCAGTTCTCATTAAGGTAGCCATCGGTCACTACCAGTTTGAAACCATTCATCCGTTTCTAGACGGTAATGGTCGTATCGGCAGGCTACTTATTACGCTACAGCTCATAGAAAGAGAATTTCTTAATAAGCCGGTCCTGTACCTATCGTCATATTTTGAGAAGTATAGGCAAGCCTACTACGATTCTCTTGATGAGGTGCGCCAAAAGAGCGATCTAGATCAGTGGATTCGCTTTTTTCTTGAGGGCGTGATAGTTACGGCCAAAAAAGGCAAGCAGACGTTTGAGGATATAATTGATCTTCGCGAAAGATATGAGTCACGAGTAAGTCAGTTAGGTAGAAAGGTTCCTCAGGCCCGTATCTTACTACTGCACCTTTTTTCAGATCCTATAGTGAGCGTTAATGATGTCGCGGCTAAACTTGGTATTCGCTATGAAACGGCAAATAACCTAGTAGCAGATTTCGAGAAACTTGGCATATTAACTGAAATGACGGGTCATTCACGAAACCGACTATTTCGCATGAGTGAGTACGTAGACCTGTTTCAGAATCTCTAGGCTACAGTGCCAGCGCACTGAATATAGCTAGTTGCGCCGGCTTATCTCGAAAATAGGCGTCGGAGTCGACGAAGCTTGGCTGCATTTGGGGGCAGGTCGTGAATTAGAATAGAGTTTATATACTCGATGGAAACTTTGCGGTTTTTTTGAATCTTACGGCGCTCAGCGAGTTTTTTAGGCAACAGTGTTAGCATTTTCAAGAATCCCTTGATGGCCGGCCAGCCACGACCTCCCAAAAGAGAGCTTATGAAGATTGAAGTGTAGGCAACGGTAAAGCGCGGCAGCATTTTCGGCAGTAAAGCTGCTGGTACGTTCTTCCAAAACAGAAACGGGTAGTTTTTAAATGTCTGATATGTCGTAAAGCCTTTGATTCTGCCACTGGTCATGCCAGTTTGGTGGTATGCCTCCGCCCTTGGCTCGTATAGTACCTTCCAGCCAGCTAGTTGTGCGCGGAAGCTGATATCTACATCCTCATAGTAGGCAAAGAAGTCCTCGTCAAACAGGCCTATTTCACGCAGCATCTCTACCCGATACAAGCTTGCACCACCGGTTGCCCCAAAAACCGCTTCTTGTGTATTGTGGGCGTCCCGCGAGCTTTTATCTCGATCCCGCGGGTACGGTAGGCCCCAAATCGTGAATTGGTCTCCCGTGCTGTCAGTATGAGTTTTATCAATACTTAGGAATTTGCACGTTGCGATACCTGCTTGCTCGCTGTTATCTAGTGCGGAAACTAAATACTTCAGCCAGTCTTTGTGAGCAATGGCATCATTATTAAAGAGTGCCACATAATCAAAGCCGTCTGCGATAGCCTTACGTATTCCTACATTCACGCCACCGGCAAAACCGAGGTTTTTTCTCTGAGACAAAACCTCGACGGTAGGAAAGTTCTTTTTGATGTATTCGTATGACCCATCAGTCGAGCCATTCTCTACCACGATAATATACGGCTTAGCGCTTTGTCCTATGAGCGAATCTAAGCAAGCACCGATTTCGTCGGCGGCATTCCAGCTC
>CAZWRS010000027.1:0-3605 GCA_964636435.1 uncultured Candidatus Saccharibacteria bacterium
CGTAACTATATCAACACCTGAAATAGTTCTCTAGCTTAAGGACAAAAGCTTGCTGAAATGAATAAAATACTCCCGATTACCCCAGCCTACTATCACCAGTTGACTCACCTGTCACCCTAAAATAGCAGTACTAAATACACGTTAATACTGACGCTAAACTGTTGAAACCGATTTCAACACTAGTTTAAATATTTTACAGAGGTATCTCTTTATTTTTTCTCGTCCTTTCCTTTATATATACATATAAAAAATAAAAAAGTTGGCTACAGCGTGCTCTATGACCCACCTGGTAGCGAATCACATTTTACCGTCCTCACTTTCAGCACGTCAGTTGCTATACTACACACTAAGAATATATAAGCGAGGAACTATGCTGGACAAATTACATGCAATTTTCAAAGCCTACGATATTAGAGGAAAAGTCGGCACAGAACTCACACCAGAAGTATCTCAGGCTGTTGGCCAAGCACTGGCCACTTGGCTACCGAACGAAGGAGCTGTCGCAGTCGGGCGAGACATGCGGCCTGACTCTGCCGAGCTCGCCGCTGGCCTCATTGCCGGCCTCACGTCGATGGGCCGCGAAGTGTGGGATATTGGCGAAGTCACGAGCGACATGATTTACTTCACAACCGGTCACTACAACCTGGCGGGTGGCGCCATGGTGACGGCGAGCCACAACCCCGGTGAATACAACGGTATTAAATTCTGCCGCGAGGAAGCAAAGCCTATCGGCCAAGAATCCGGCCTGCTTGAGATTCGGGATCTTGTAGCGAAAAATGATTTTAAAGAAGCCGACACGTTTGGCGATATTATACCCAAAGACGTCACCGAGAGCTGGATCCAGCATGTCCTGTCTTTTATTGATACCGAGAAGCTACAGCCGCTTAACATTGCCGTAGATGCTGGCAACGGCATGGCCGGCAAAATATTTCCCGAGCTCGAGCCGTACGTGCCCTTCATCGTGCACGAAATGTACTTTGATCTGGACGGCAGTTTTCCAAACCATATCGCCAACCCACTGGAGCCGAAAAACCTTGTCGACATTCAGCAGGCTATCAAGGATCAGAAGTGCGATCTCGGCATCGCGTTTGACGGTGATGGTGACCGGGCAGTGCTGCTGGATGAGCAGGGTGAACCACTCAGCGGCACGGTGATGACGGCCATCTTATCTGAGTATTTCCTCGAAAAACATCCCGGCAGCACCATCATTATTAACGCCATCTGCGGACGCGCTGCGAAAGAAACGATTGAGCACAACGGTGGTAAAGCAGTCCGTAGCCGGGTCGGCCACTCGTTCATTAAGGCTGATATGCGCACCCATGACGCCGTCTTCGCTGGTGAGCACAGCGGCCACTACTACTTCCGGGATAATTTCATGGCCGATAGCGGGCTACTTGCCGCCGTCATCGCCCTCTATGTCATTAGTTTAGACGGCAGGCCGCTCTCAGAAATTGCTGCACCGTACCGCAAGGCGTATGCACAGCTTACGGAAACCAACTTCGAAGTAGCCGATAAAGAGGCTGTGATCCAGAAAGTTGCCGCAGCCTTGACTGACGGCGAGCAGGACACGCTGGACGGCCTCACCGTCAACTACCCAGATGGCTGGATAAACGTCCGGCCGAGCAACACTGAACCGCTCCTGCGTTTGAACGCTGAAGCCAAAACTGCCGAGAGGCTCAATGACTTGGTAGCGCAGGTAAAAGATATCATTACAGAGAACTAGTTGGTGTAAATTTTGCAGTTCATAATTGACCGACAAACTACAACGGGCCACTAAGACAGAACAGGGTACAATATCCGTATGAACAAACACATTTTAGTCACCGGCGGGGCGGGGTTTATTGGCGCGAACTTCGTGCACTACCTGGTGCAGCATCACCCCGAATACCGCGTAAGCGTCATCGATAAGCTGACCTACGCCGGCAACCAGGATAACCTCAAGGATATTCTCGACAAAGTCACTTTCGTTGCCGGTGACATCTGCGATGAGACAGTGCTAGACCCACTGGTCGCTCAGGCCGACATCGTCGTTCATTTTGCCGCTGAGTCACACAACGACAACTCCCTGGCCAACCCCTGGCCCTTCGTCGAGAGCAACGTGATTGGCACCTTCCGGATATTGGAAGCTGTACGCAGGCACGGTAAACGGCTGCACCACATATCAACTGACGAAGTATACGGCGACCTTGAACTCGACGACCCGGCCAAGTTTACACCAGACACGCCCTACAACCCCTCCAGCCCCTACTCTTCTACTAAGGCTGGTTCTGACATGTTGGTCCGTGCTTGGGTGCGCAGTTTCGGCATTCACGCTACTATCTCCAACTGTTCGAACAATTACGGCCCCTACCAACACGTCGAAAAGTTTATCCCCCGCCAAATTACCGAAATTCTCGAGGGCCGTAAGCCACGGCTGTACGGTACCGGAGAGAACGTGCGTGACTGGATACATGTTGATGACCACAACTCAGCAGTCGTTAAAATTATGGAAAGCGGGCAATCGGGTGAGACCTACCTCATTGGCGCTAACGGCGAAAAGAACAACAAAGAAGTTGTTGAGATGATTCTCGAGCTTATGGACAAAGATACAGATGATTACGAGCACGTTAATGATCGCCCCGGTCATGACCTGCGCTACGCAATCGATAACTCAAAGCTCGTCACCGAACTTGGCTGGCAGCCAAAATACACTGACTTCCGCGACGGACTTGCCGCCACCATTCAGTGGTACCGTGAAAACGAGGCCTGGTGGAAGCCGCAAAAAGCCGCAACCGAAGCCAAGTACAAAGAACAGGGGCACTAAAAGTATGGCTCACCAACTAAACGAGCAGCAATATTGCGGATGGTGCGGCTCTAACGTAACGTACGTATCAGAATGGACGAGCGAGTGCCAGTCGTGTGGCTATAAACGCTACTTTAACCCAAACCCCTGCAGTAATATTCTGCTTGTTCGTGGCAATAGCGTTATGATGGTACGCCGTGCCATTGAGCCGCAAAAAGGTAGGTATGATTTTCCGGGTGGCTTCATGGATATGGCTGATGAGTCAATGGAAGCCTGCGCCTACCGTGAGCTTTATGAGGAGGTGGGCTTGAGCAGAGAGGATATGACCCCTGTTACATACCTCAGTTCAGCAAAAGCACCTGCCTATATCTGGCAAGACTCCGTTATCATCAACACCTGCTTCTACTACAGCACTGAGCTGCTGGACCCATCAACAACCATTACTCTCGACAAGAGAGAGAACTCTGAAATAATATGGGTAACGAAAGAAGATATACCCGGCATAGACTTCGCGTGGGATACTGATAAACTCGTATTAGAAAAATATTTTGAGGAGACAGCATGAGTGACCTTAAGGTTACAGAAGCAGACATTCCTGGTTTTTTTGTAGTAGACCTCGTTCTCCATGGCGATAACCGCGGCTGGTTCAAGGAAAACTACCAGAAAGAAAAAATGGAAGCCCTCGGCCTGCCCGCCTTTGACGTTGTACAGAATAACTTTTCCTACAACCAAGAACGTGGCGTCACGCGCGGCCTGCATGCCGAGCCATGGGAAAAGTTTATTTCAGTCGCTAACGGGAAAGTCTTTGGCGCCTGGGTAGACC
>CAZWRS010000028.1:0-1159 GCA_964636435.1 uncultured Candidatus Saccharibacteria bacterium
TTTGGCGCCTAATTTTTCTTTTTCGTCGTCGTAGACAGCTGGCACGAATTTCCCTCTTTAGCGCTTATTATACCCCAGGATATAGTCTGTTATTTAAATCTATCGTTCCCTGTGTACCGGCCAGCTCGCCCTGTTGTTCAATCTGGGCGACCTGCTCTGGATTGGTGGTAATGAGGCTAGTCTCGGTCGGACTGGCAGCAATTTGGATGTGGACATGGTTCTGGCCGGCAAAGAATAGCCCCTGTCCGACTGGGAAATTAGCGAGTCGTTTTCGTTCCTCACTCGTGAGCTTAAACACGTCAGCCAGTACGTCTACCGCTGAGGTGGATTGTTTGAGGAGGATTTGCATCGAGGCGTTAGCTACAATTGCCCGACCCATCCGGCTGCCCATGAAGTCTTCGACATCTTGAGTGATAGTGGTGATACCAAGGTTATACTTACGAGCCCGCTTCGCGAGGCTAAATAAGAAGTTGGCCGAGTCTTCATACTTCATGAGCTGCCAAGCCTCATCGACGACGAGCATACGGCGCTTTTTGTCAGTTTTGGTGCGATTCCAGATAAAGTTCAGGACGATATACATGGCGACTGGCCGGAGCTCGTCTTCGAGGTCACGGATATTAAACACCACGAGCTGGTTATTGATATCGATGTTGCTCTGCTGACTGAATATGCCGGCAAACGTACCGGTGGTGTATTTACGGAGGCGTTGGGCCAGCTGCGGTCCCGTGCCGCCCATATGTAGCAGCGTGTCATAGAGGTCGGTGATGGTCGGTGGCTGGGCATTGTGCGTCAACGGGTCATTGGTGATGCCGGCCTTAGCGTACGTTTCTATAAGTGCTGAGTCGAGGTCAGCTTCTTCAACTGGGCTGAGGGCTGGAATGGCGGCCGATTGTCCGCCGATCATTTGTGTCTGAGCGCCGCCCATCATGAGGCGCAGCAGGCCGTGCAGCGTAATAAGGTTACTGCGCAGCGCGTTATCGGCTTCCTCGCTGTCAATGACTTTTGGCAAGTCAAACGGATTGATACGGGTTGGTGAATTGAGGCTTAAGCGAACGTAGGCGCCACCGACAGCCTCCGCCATGCGCTGGTACTCATTCTCGGGGTCGATGATGAATACTTCGGTGCCGAACATCATGCTGCGCAGCGCCTCAAGCTTGAC
>CAZWRS010000028.1:1259-3378 GCA_964636435.1 uncultured Candidatus Saccharibacteria bacterium
GGATTGTAGGTGTCGTAGTACAGCTCTATCAACTCCTGTGTGTCGAGCGGCAGGCCCTGAACGCCGGTTTGCTGCAGACCGCCCAGTACGGCCTGCACACGGTTGCGGAGCTCATCTTTGGCGGCGTTTAAATCCTGTTCATTAATAGTAACCCGCTGCTCGGTGTTACTAAACAAGCCTTTAAGCCCAGAAAAGAAATTTTTACTCTGGGTAATGGCTTTTTGGACATCAGCAACTGGAAAGTACGGGATGACGATGTAAAACTTCTTATCCATGATATTGGTCTGATAAGAAAGGTTTTCAATAAATCCGAGGTAGTCTTCCATAAGTAGCGCCAAGAGCATGTTGTCATGTTCCTGGCGAATTTTGTCCAGCTTTTCCAGATACGGCCTTAGGTCGACCTTTTGGGAGCGAATAAATATCTGGACGGGAAAGTACAGTGAATTCAAGAAGCTCTGGTAGCCATACTCGACGGCTTCTTTCTCCTCGCCACTCATGAGATCGAAGTTGATGGATTTGGTCATGACAACCGAACGGAACGAGCCGTCATTCATGATGACAATACCGTCGCGAATTTCAGCAATCTGCAGCGCGTTCTGCGTGCTGTTAGGGTTGGTCTTGGGCATAATTGGCTGAGCCTGCTGCTGCGATGCTCCACCCTGCTGCACACCGGGTTGACCTGGTGGCACTGGGCTAGCGTAAGGGTTCGGTCCGTAATCAGCCGCGGTTGGCGTCGGTGTCGGTATACCGGGCTGCTGCATGGGCGCCGGCATTTGTCCCGGGGCGGTATATGGCGTACCTGGTCCGGGCGCCGGACCAGCTGGTTGTTGGTTATAGGTGTTAGGATCCATGAATGCTAAAAATATTCCCACCCCTCGATAAAGTAAGGGTACCGATTTAAACTAGTGAAGATTGATGACCACCTCGCCATCTGGCAGGTCCTGCTGCTTGGACTTTTTCGCCCGGCGAGCGACCGTCTCCACATTCAAATCATTGTTTCTTGCAAGTTCGATTATATCAGGGTCTGGCGCTGGTGTCATGGGCGGCTCAGAGATTTGGGCGGCGGCTTTCCGGGCAGCCTCACGCTGGGCTTCAAGCGCCTCTGCCTGCTGCTCTTCCAGAGTTTTGATAACTTTCAGATTACTGTGATGCTTGGGTTTTTGCTGTTTCTCGGTGTGAATTTTGTCGAGCAGTTCCTCTTCTGTCAGCGGATCGCTGTGTGGAGCAAGCGGTTTTAGTGGCAGGCCCTGCGATCGCTGTTGTATGGCGCTAGGGTCGGGGGTGACGATGGTGCTGGCTGGTGTACTGCCACCGAAGCCGGTAGGTCCGGCATTAGTTGCGCTGCCCTGGTTAAGGAACCAGTAGTCTGGCTGTGGTTGGCTGGTAGCGGATGCGGCTGGATTTGGTACTGGTGGCTGAGATGGGATATGTTGCACAGGCTCTGGCTGCGGCGTACTTTGCTGACTGGCGCTTTTCATGTTACTGATAATTTGCTCTCGGTGCGCCTGGGAAGAGGCGTTAATGAGACGGTCCAGGTTCTGGGCTCGGGGGTTGTTCCGCTCGTCCAGCATGTCATCCATAGCAGTAACGTCATATTCAGGCACCTGCTGCGCAGCGCCAATGTCCACCAAGCGATCTGAGTTTTGTCCAGTCACCCCAGCATAAGCGGGGGTGAACATATTTACATTGACATTCTTGATAGCCCAACCGCGACTGTCGATAGTATTAGCGAGTGCTTCCAGCCGTGAGCGGATTTCGCCCTCTGTCATGTCGTGCATGAGTACCTTCTCGACTTTTTTGGGAGCCGTGATAGTAACAAGGTTCTGGACGCCGGACTGATCCCAGACGCGCCGGCGAGGCTTGAGCGCGAAGCGAATTTTTGCCAAGAGCCAGGCCTCGGTTGGTTGTTCCCCACCTACTGGTAGTGCAAGTAGAGTAAAGAATAGTGTGTGTGGAAGCAGCGGGATTGCCAAAAACCAGGCTACTAGTGCCAGTCGAAACATGATGAAACCAGAAACAGCAACGATTATCAGGTAGATAAACTGTCTAATACCAAATGGACCAATGAGCTTGTCTTCGGCTTCAATGTCTTGGATTACCTTATATGTAGCCATTTACG
>CAZWRS010000029.1:0-3334 GCA_964636435.1 uncultured Candidatus Saccharibacteria bacterium
GTGCAGCATTAATTTATTTCGGTCTTAATTGTCAGCTTCCTCGAAGGATTGACTTTTTTATTATTTTGTGTTACTTTATAAGTATCCGTTACAAAAAATAAAAGTGTCATGCAAAACTACATACAACTAGCCTACCTCGCGTCATCTTTCATCGCCATTATCGCGATGGTTCCACAGTTGCGGCAGCTAATTCGCGTCAAGCATTCGAAAGAAATGAACGTCAATACCTGGGCCACCTGGGCAGCTTGCCAGGTCGTATCGCTTGTCTACGCCCTGTCAGTCCGCGCCACCGCCTATGCGGTCGTCAGCGCCATCTGGATTGCGCTATATCTTTTGATGGTCGTCCTCATCCTCCGGTACAAATACAACGTGCCGCTATATATCTTGAACGTCAAGACACGTGTCATCGAACAAGCTGCTACTATCGGCTCTTTACCTATTCAGGCCGAGCAGCTGGCAGCCCTGAAAACCAAGGCTAACCAATTACTCAAGACTATCGGCCGGCAGCCGTAGGCTAATCCTACTTACGGGAGTGCAATATACGTCCGCGCGCCTTTTTCTTCTTTACGGTCGTTTACATACTCCGCTATATCCTTAAACTGGAAAACAATACGGGCAGCCCTGGCACGATCGCCCTCTGACCCGAGATGCTTGAGAATCTCCAGGGTGTAGCCGGTGTTCACGATATCGGACACCTGATTTTTGCTCAGCTTAAACAGTGCATCGGTTGTCTGGGCCGACAAATCACGATCAGTCTGCTCAATCAGTCCCGGCAACTCCCCGCCATTATCCTTGGTGCGCTTGTCATCTGAGTACTTTTTCGCCACCGCTTCAAACGTGGCGCCGTTTTGCAGTTCGGCCAGGGCCGTTTCAGCCCGTTGCCAGGTGTCTTTATCAAGTGTCGAGGCGACTTTTTGTGACAGCAGCTCCTGCCGCAGCGACCGCTTGAAGTCATTCACTGACCAGCCCCAGTAATCTCTGAGGACGTCCTCGAAGACTTCTTCATTGCCCCCCAATCGGTTCTGATTACGGACGATGGCAATCTGGTCATCAACTTCTTGCGCACTGACGTGAATGTCGTGCTGCTCGGCCAGCTGCTTGACGTAGGCATCATTGACGACCTTGTTCAGCGCCCGGCGCTTAAAGTCCTCTAACTGCGGCGCGTTGTTAGGATCCGAAAAATCATAGTTCAGCTGATTCTCGTAATAGTGCGTGTAGTGACGCAGTTCGAACAAATAATTTTCATAGGCCACGAAGCGGTCGCCCGCCCGAGCAATTGGGAATGGAAACACCTGGGTCACACGGTATAAAAACGTTGAGTTAGTCTGAAATTTGTATAGCGCCAAGGTGGCGTAGGTAAAGAACGCCACAATAGTCACAATAAACAAACCAGTAGAAATCAGTACGATACGGTGCTTGGAGTGCTGCAAGGGGTAAATATACTTGCGGGCCGTGCCGAGCACTTCTTCGCGGTGGGCTGCAACCGTTTTGTTCGTGATCCGCGGGGCGCTATCGCGCAGCTCGGGCTCTTTTTTGCGCAGCGGCCGCTTGGCAGCCAGTTTCTTAAACTTCTTTTTCAAGTTCTAATTCTTCCTCTTCTGGGGCGTCCGGCACGTACTTGACCGGCTCCACACCCTCATCCCGCAAAATCATTAGCAATTGTTTGTATAATTTGGCCGGCCGATGCAGTTCGTGAATGACCAAATCTCCCATGTAGGTTTGCACCAATATTGTACCATACGCGAATAATGTAGCCTGTAGTCCCTTGACCTCATAGTTGAGGCTCTGTATCTGGTTGAGACTCAGGTCAACGAAGCTTTTACTGAACAACCCCTTCTGCGTAATCTGGATGAAACGTATGTTCGTGACAATGTAGATGCTGTAGTACCAGTTAATCCAGTATGGGAACATAATGAGCAGACCGAGCAGGATGCCGCCAAACAGTCCACCAAAGAACCAGCCAAAGCCCAGGGTCGGCCAGATGGCCGTCGGCAGTATGCCGATGAGGGGCCCGAGCATACCGAAGACCAGGCCTTTCCGCATGACAATTGGGTGCTTACGGAACACCAGTAAGACTTCTTCATCGTCAAGCTGGTCGGGAAATAATTTTGGCGCTTCGTTTTCTGTTTTTTCCTTGGCCATGTGTATATTTTACCGCATACGGCTCTATTTCTATGCCCGCTCATAAATAAAAGCCCCACTTACCATGGAGCTTTACCTTGGTGACCCGGGAGGGATTCGAACCCCCGACGCCCGCCTTAGGACGGCGGCGCTCTATCCAGCTGAGCTACCGGGCCAATATGCCAGCGCTTGGCTGGCAATAGCACTAACTTTGTTCGCTACGCTTTGTTCTGACCACGCTTTCTGGCTTGGGTGTACTCTTCGTGCACGGTCTTGTAATCGAACATCTCGCTCTCGCTGAACCAGTGTGCAATCTCCTTCTCCGCCTCCTCTTTATTACCTGAAGCGTGAACGACGTTTGGCACGCCGATACCTTCCTGATTGGCATAATCAAAGCCCATGTGCGCATAATCACCACGGATGGTACCCGGCAGGGCTTTTTGCGGCTCGGTATCTCCGACCATCTTGCGTACCAAGGCGACCGCCCCAATACCCTCCAGTACGAAGGCAATCACCGGGCCTTCCTGCATCAACTGCAGCGTAACATCAAAAGCTTCCTTGCCCCGCCGGGACACCATCTTGCTGATACCTTCATAGTGCTCAAAAAACTGCTCATAATCAGGGCTCAGCATCTTAGCACCCACGATCTTGAGACCGGCGCGCTCAAAACGTGACAAAATTTCGCCGGACAGTCCCCGCTTCACGGCATCTGGCTTGAGGATGATTAATGTTCTTTCCACGTGTGTCTATAACCCTTCTTTTGTTAATTTTCCTAGAAGTATAACAAAGTTATCCCTAGGCTGCACTGTATGTCGTACAATATAGGTATGCTTTTCGCCAAAGCCAAGACTGACTTTTTAGAATATCTGGAAATCGAACAAAACCGGTCCCAGAAAACGATTGCCAACTACGATCACTATCTCACCCGGCTCATTGACTTTGCGGGCGATATAACGATTAGTGATATCGATGCCGAACTGGTCCGTAAGTGGCGCCTCTGGCTCAACCGGCTCGGCACCAACACCAGTGATGAACTCAGCAAGACGACGACCAACTACCACCTAATCGCCCTGCGCAGTTTTCTAAAGTTCTGCGCCAAGCGCGATATCCCGGCTCTGACCGCAGATAAAATTGAACTGGCCCGCACTCAGCGCAAGCAAGTTACCTTTTTATCACCGGAGGAACTGGAACGATTATTTGCCCAGCCGGATCT
>CAZWRS010000030.1:0-2144 GCA_964636435.1 uncultured Candidatus Saccharibacteria bacterium
CCGTTATTGGCGACTTTTGCCGGATCAGGCAGTTTGCTGGATCGGATAGCCATGACGGCCTTGCGGATAGTTTTTGGCGTGTAGTCGCTGATGCCGTGTTCATCAAGATAGTTTTGCAGAGCCGGGTAGAATGGCGGCGCTGGTCCAGCTTTCGTCAGGTGGAGGGTGATGGCAGAAATCAGGAAACGGTCTTTGTCAGCCTGGGGGTTTTTGAAACGGCTGGTGCGGTAGCCGAACTCACAATCGTCGCTGTGCAGTAGTACGAACTTCTTGGTGAGCGTGTCATAGGCTTCAATGCTGAGTAGTACATCTTTGATTTCACGTCCGTATGCGCCAACATTCTGAATGGGTGTTGCGCCAGCGGTTCCCGGTATGAGTGATAGATGTTCAATGCCGCTGTAGCCCATGTCTACGGTTTTGGCGACAATGTCATCCCAGTTTTCGCCGGCACCGATAACGACGAAGATACTTGCGTCGCTCTGTTGCGCCGTTTCAAACCCCATGATTTTGTTTACCAGCACCAGCCCGGGGAACCCCTTATCGCCCCAGATGATGTTGCTGCCACCACCAATCATCTTAATCGGCACTTCAGCTTCTTCAGCCCACGCGAGGGCTTCGGGTATTTGTGAGCGGTCGGTGATATCTGTTAGGAACCGTGCGCGGCCGCCGAGCCGCATGGTGGAATACTTTGCGAGCGAAACATTTTTTTGGATGTGCATATGCGGATATTGTACCAGCTCTGTCTTGCTAACTGCCGCCGACAGGCGTACCATATATGGACGAATGAGTGAGAAGCAGAGTAAGCGATATCCTTATAGACAGCTTGGGACGTGGCTGAAGGCTTTACGCCAAAAGAGACAGCAGAGCCTGGTGGAAGTATCTGGCGCGGTAGAAATTGACGTCGAACAGCTTTCTGAGATTGAAAGCGGTACCAAGCGGCCGAGCGAAGACATTTTAATGCTGCTTATCAGCTACTTCTCCGTTGCCGAGGATGAGGCGGTGAGAGTCTGGGAGATGGCTGGCTATAACAAGACCGATGAGAGTATTAACAGCCATGAACAGGGAGCGCAGCAGGTGCTTGTACTACCGATGGACGTGCGGGTGGTCTATACCGATATGGCGCATGTCGTGTCGAACAAGTTCGGCGTGACAATCAACTTCTTGCAATCCGACGGTATAGGTGGGCAACCCTTGGCGGTCTCACGTGTTGGTATGAGCCGCGAGCACGCTCAAAAATTACTTACGATTCTGCAAAAGACTCTGAGCGAGCCGCAGCAAAAACTACTGCCTGCACCGGAATCATCTGACGATACATCCGCGACTTTATAAAGCCGCGCCATAATTGAATTTGGAAAATACCGCAAAAAGGGTTTACTATTAAGCGTAAGCGTTTAATTGTTCGCTAACGATAAGGAGTCAAGCATGAACCCAGACGCAAATAATCCTACCCCTAACCAAGATCAACCGGTAGCAGGCGGTCCGGCGGCGGAACAAAATCCCGCTAGCCCAGTTCAGCCAGCTGGGCCAGTGGCATCAGCACCGCAGCCGGTAGTTCCGGAGACGGCGCCTGCTCCCGCCGCAGACGTTCAGGGGTCTAATTCGGCAGCAACTCCAACACCTGCTGCTTCTGAGGCTGCTCCGAGCCCAGCGGTTGCTCCAACGCCGGTTGTTGATGCGCCACAGTCAACCGATCAGCCGTTACCAACGGATGCGCCACAGCCCGCCGCCGCACCAAGTAACAGCAAGAAGATTCTGCTGCTCGCCGTTTTATTGCTGATCATTGTCGCTGTTGTAGCCGTCGGTCTGACGCTCATTTAGACAGTACTGTAAAAATAAGCGAAATAGCCTGTTCCTTTCTGATGAACAGGCTTTTTACGTACTCTGAGTGGTACACCCGGAGGGATTCGAACCCCCGATCTTAGGTACCGGAAACCTACGCTTTATCCAGCTAAGCTACGGGTGCACATGGTACAGGGTATCAAACAGAGGTGATATTTGCTATAATAGCCAGGTCAATTTTGCACGCGTAGCTCAGCGGATTAGAGCACTTGTCTTCGGAACAAGGGGTCGTAGGTTCGAATCCTACCGCGTGTACCACACTGAGATTACAGACAGAGATTGGTTGTATAAATCAGCCTCTTTCT